>DCMK01000031.1 GCA_002321395.1 Caryophanales bacterium UBA1624 | reverse complement strand
CGGCAACGACATCACCAACCTGCCTCCCTATAAACGCAATGTGAACACGGTATTCCAAAAATACGCCTTGTTCCCCCATTTGAACGTCTACGACAATATCGCCTTCGGCCTTCGGAACAACATCTATTCCAACGTCTATGACATTGGGATGATGAACATGATGGAGGAATATTCCTTTTCCGAGGAAGAGATCGATTCCCTGGTGAAGAAAACCTCGATGATCGAAAAACCGAGGGTCGTGAAGGCTTTTTTGAATGATTATTGCGATTCCAATTCGGTTTCTTTGGCGTTGAAGATCGCCTTGAAGAAGCTGAGGAAGGAAAAGCATTACCATTCCTTCAGCGAGGCAAAAGAAGAGGTGTCTCACCTCTTGGAGGCCCTCGGGGTCCATTCGTCCTTGTCTTTCCCGGAGGGAACCTCGTTCCGCAAAGCCGAAGCCTCCTTGGTCGAAGAGGAACAGGAAAAGGACGTTTATTTCAAAATGAAGAGCCGCTTGAACAAGGCGGGATTCAAAGAGGCGGTCATCAAAGGCGAAGTCACGAAGGCGCTGAAGCTCGTGAACCTCGAGGGTTACGAAAACCGCGATGTCTCCCAGATGTCCGGCGGGCAGATGCAACGCATCGCGATCGCCCGGGCCATCGTGAACAAACCGCGCATCCTCCTTTTGGACGAACCTTTGAGCGCGTTGGACCAAAAACTCCGCAAAACCATGAGGTTGGAGCTGAAAGAGCTTCAGCAAAAGCTCGGCATCACCTTCATCTTCGTCACCCACGATCAAGAAGAAGCCATGGTTATGTCGGACACGATCGTCGTCATGAACGATGGCGAGATCCAGCAGATCGGGCGCCCAGAGGACATCTACAACGCTCCGGTCAATCGTTTCGTCGCTTCTTTCATCGGCGAAGCCAACATTCTGCGCGGGGTTTACACCGCTTCCAAACAAGTCAGTTTGCTTGGGAAAACGTTCAAGGTTTCCTCCAAAGACTTCAAACCCCAGGAGAAGATCTACGTGATCGTCGAAAAGGACGGTTTCGATATTTGCTCTTTGCCCGTGGCCAAGCTCATCGGCAAAGTCCAAAGCGTGGCCTTCTCTTCGAACAAATACACTTTAAGCGTCAAGGTAGGCGATGCGAACCTCATCATCGAAAGCGAGGATAAGTTCTCGCCCGGGGACGAAATCGGGTTGACGGTTTCCCCCAATAACATCTACTGCGAGCCCCATTCTTCCAACAAAGGGGAATTGTTGGCCAATTACGAGGGCGCCAATATCCTGGAAGGGGTCTATTTAGGCAACCAGCAAGTGCTCCTTCTCGGCGCCTCTTTCCGCACCTATCTGACGACCTTCCTGCCTGGGGAGGTGGTGGACGCGGTCATCCGCCCGGAAGACTTTGATTTGGAATTCCGCCACCCCGAAAAGACCATTCTGCAGGGGAAAGTCATCAAAACCGTCTTCACCGGCGTCCACTTCTCCCTGTGGATCGACGTGAATGGCACCGTGCTTTTGGTCCAGGATTACCAAAACTGCGAAATCGGTGACACCGTGGGACTTAAAGTCGACTTCTACGAAATCCACCTTATGAAAGTGGAGGACGCGGCCCAGCCCCTTGAGATCCGGCGCATCCGCGAAGAAGGAAGGCGGATGGCTTTGGAGGCTTTGAAGGACCATGAAACGCTTTAAAGGCTTTGCCTGGCCTTATTTCGCTTGGCTGATCCTCTTCACCGTCCTCCCGGCCGTTTTGATGATTCTTCTTTCTTTTTTAAGCAGCAACGGGATGGATCTCTCTTCCGCTTCGTTTTCCTTCGCCTCTTTCGCTCGGCTAAAGGACCCCGCGATCTTGAAGGCTTTGGCCAATTCCCTTTACGTCGCCTTCATGACGGTGATCCTCTGCCTGCTCCTAGGCTATCCGACCGCCTATTTTTTGTCTTTCGGCCCGTTTCGGAAAAAGAAGCTCCTTTTGCTTCTGCTCATTCTTCCCATGTGGTCGAACTCCATGCTGCGCATCGTTTCCTGGCTTCGTTTGTTTTCCGTTCCTTGGCTTGCCCCCTTGCACGCTTTGGGCAGCTATTGGGCCGTCATCCTGGTTTCGGTCGCCACCTACATCCCTTTCATGATCTTCCCCATCTTCACCGTCCTTGAGAAGATGGACCGGGGGCTATTGGAGGCCAGCCGCGATTTGGGTTTGCCGGCCTGGAGGGGCTTTTGGAAAGTGACCCTTCCCTTATCGATGAAGGGCGTGTATTCGGGGATCATCATGGTCTTCCTTCCCGCCTCCACGGGCTTTGCGATTTCCGAAGCCATCGGCGAAGGGAGGATCCGTTTGATCGGGAACCTGCTGGAAGCGGTTTTCAAGCAGAACAACTTCAACTTCGGCTCTTTGCTTTCTCTGTTCGTTTCTTTGGTGCTGATCCTTCTGATGGCCATCTTCGACCGGCTTCAGGAAGGCAAGAAAGGAGGGAAGGCCCATGCTTGAGAAAACCACCTGGCGGAGCAAAGCCTTCCATGTCTTCGAAGCCCTTTTCATCGCGTTGGTCTTTTCCTTCACCTACATCCCTTTGATCATCGTTGTTTATCAGTCCTTCAACAAAAGCGCGAACTCCATCATCCCTTTGCAGTGGGGTGGATTCACCTTCGAGCATTTTGGGGCGTTGTTCGCCAACCGGATGCTTTACACCTCGATTTTGGATTCCCTTTTGGTCAGCCTTTGGGCGACGCTGATCGCGACGGTGTTCGGCTTATTCGCCTCCTTCGGAATCCACTCCTTAGGAAGAAAAGCCCGCAAAACCATGGATTTTTTGAACGAAATCCCCATGCTTTCGTCCGAAATCGTAACGGGGATCTCATTGATGATCATCTTTTCTTTGCTCAAGCCGGTTTTCCCCATGATCTTCGGCTTCCCCTCCATGCTTTTGGCCCATGTTTACTTCACCGTCCCCTATGTCATCATGATGGTGCTCCCGAAGCTGGAGCAGACCGACGATTCCCTCTATGAGGCCGCCCGGGATTTGGGCTGCTCTCCGTTGAAGGCGCTGTTCAAAGTCGTGATCCCCTCCCTTTCGACCGCGATTCTGATGGGCGCCCTCATCGCCTTCACCCTTTCTATCGACGACTTCGTGATTTCCTTCTACACCCAAGGGAACGGGTTCTCCAATTTCTCCAACTACGTCTACTCTTCCTATACGAAGAAGAACTTCTCCCCAGGGGCTTACGCGTTTGACACCCTTTTGACTTTCGTCACGCTGGGCATCGTGCTTTTGGCTTCCCTAAAAACCGGGAAGAAGAAAGGGGCGTCAAAATGAAAAAGGCGCTGGCTGGGGCTTCTGCCTTTCTGATTCTCTTCACCGTGTTCGCCTGCGTTGTTTTGAACACCCCGAGCCGGATTCTCTATCTTCTGAATTGGGGGGAGTACATCGATTCGGAGCTGATCGCTGAGTTCGAAGACAGGTTCTCTTGCCAAATCGTGGAGGAAGACGTCACTTCCAGCGAGGCGATGTATCAGAAAATCGTTGGGGGGACGACCTCCTATGATGTCGCCATCCCGGGGGATTATGTCATCTTCCGGCTCCATCAAGAGAAGCTGCTGAAAGAGCTCGACGTCGGAAACCGGTCTTATCCGAACCTGAACGATTATCGATCCTCTTTCTCTTCCGGGCTTCAGGGGATGATCGACGAATACATGGTCGATCCCGCCTCCGGGGGCAGCATCCAATCTTATTTCATGCCTTATTTTTGGGGCTCGTATTCTTTGATTTACTCCAATCGGACCGAAGGGGTGGAAGAAGGGGTGAAAGAACACGGCTTCGCAAGTCTCTACGAACCCGGCCTCCTTCCTTCCGGGGCGAAGAAAGGGATGTACGACACGGCCCGTTGGGTGGTCGCGAGCTATTTGCTCTCCCAAGGCAAGGACCCCAACATTGTCGATGAGAACGGGGGCAAAGACGGCGACATCTCGCCCGCTTTGCAGGCGGAGATCATCGATGCGGTCAAATCCGCCGGATTCAAAGAGCTGGGGAACGACGCTTTGAAGAAAGACGTCGCCAACGGCAGGCTCGACGTGTGCTTCACCCAATTGGGGGACTATTTCGATGGGCTCTATCTGCTTTTGCAAAGCCAGGGGAGCAAAGAAGAATACAAAGTATTCGTCCCCGAACTGACCGCGGCCTTCTTCGACGGGATGGTCATCCCCTCGACCTGCCAGAATTACGACCTCGCCAATTCCTTCATCGACTTCATGCTGGATGAAGAGCACGCCTACCAAAACGCAAGGGCAATCGGATACAGCCCCTGTTTGAAGGGGGTCTGCGCCCTTTTCGAAGAAAAAGCCTCGCAGGGGGAAGAGTATTTCCCTGGATATCCCTTGAAGGAGTTCTTGCAGGATTATCCCTATTACCTCGATCCCCTCCACGGGGTGAAGAAAAGGTACTTGCTGGAAGCGAAGGGGAATGAGTACCTGACCACCTGCGAAACGATCTTGAACAACCTTTCTTTGTGAAAGATGCGGCATCCTTATCCAGCAAGAAGCATTTGCATTATCATTTGCCCCGATGAAAACGGAACGCATCGCCCATAAGATCAACGCCCCCGAGACGAAGAAAGCGCGGGCCTACTACATGCTTTCCTCCCTTTATGAGGTCACCGTCTTTTCTTTTCTCACCCTTTTCCTAGCAGAGTGCCGGGCCAACTTGGGCTGGGAGGATTGGATGTCTTCCTTGAGTTTGTTCTTGCCTCCGTTCACGGCTTCCGTTTCGATTTTCTTCTCCTCTTTTTTTGTGGGGCATCATACGGACAACCTGAAGGCGATGCGCGTTTTGACCCTTTCTTCCTTTTTCCTTTTGGTGGCGTTCTCCCTCTGCGGGCTTCTTCTTCCCCCTAACGGAAGCGAGGGAGGGGTGAACCTCATCCTTTACTTTGTTTTGGTGATCGGATCCGCTTTATTGATGGGGTCCCATTGGTCCTTCTTGTCCTTCCAAATCTCCAACGTGGGCGACATCAACCATGCGGAGAAGACCCGCTTCGGCCAGGTGTATTTGTTCGTCCCTTTGATCAGCATGGCCATCGCCCCTGTGGCGGGCTTCCTGTCCAACAGCCTCTTCCATCATTACCGAGGCTATCTCTTCCTCTTTTTGGTCGCTTCCCCTTTGCTTCTTCTGGAATTCGCGGGAACTTTCTTCTTCCATAGCTACGACCCCAAGCTCTTCCACGACGAGGACGATGAGAAAACCTCGTATCGGAGGCTTTTCTCCAACCGCAAATACTGCCTTTACCTTTTGGTCTGCGTCCTTTTGGTCTCCACCCTTTGGGCGAGCGATGCGATGGCTTCCGGATATTGGGCCAGCCTTGAAAGCGCCGATGAAGAGGGAAACGCCTTCAACGGCATCGCCTATGGCTTCTATTTGGCCTTTTCCTACCTTCTGGAATTCATCATCGTCTATTTCAATACGCGGATCGGGTTCGGGAAAAGGACGGTGTTCTCCGTCAACTTGGGCTTAGGGGTATTGACCCTTTCCTCGCTTGGGTTCGGTTTGCTTTCCTATTTCTTCCGCCTCCCTCCGCAGAAAGGGCTTTTCCTCGTGTTGAGCGTCACCGCCCTCCACGGAGGGAAAGGGGCCGCCAACGGGCTCTATTACAGCAGCAACCTCTCGCTCATCCACCATCTTGTGGGCCCTAAGCTCCGGAGGAAAGCCGTTTTCCTCGCCCCTTGCCTTTATCAGCTCATCAACGCCTTCCTGCAGCTTGCCTACCCGTTCATGGGGGAGAATCACTTCATCGGCTTTTTTTCGATGGCCGGATTCGCGTTTGTCGGCTTCGTTCTGTCTTGGTTCCTGGACGGGCCTTTGCTCCATCAAAGCCTAGGCGCGGGACCTTCCCTTTCGCCCCAAGGCGAGGATGCCCTTAACCAAGAAAGCGAGGACTAATTCGCCGATTAGGACCATGACAATCGTGGCCCCGGGCTTCAAATCCGCGTAATAGGCGATGCTAAGCCCCGAGAGCATGGCCGTTAAGGAAGAGAAGACGGAGATTAGAAGCGTCCACTTGTATCCCTTTTTGAACTGCAACGCCACCGCGGTTGGCAAAACCACCAGGCTGGACACCACTAAGGACCCCGTGATTTTGCTGGATACGGCGATCGTGAGGGCGAAAAGCAAATCCTGGACGAAGGTGAGCCCATTGACCTTGATCCCCGAGACTTTGCTTTCGCTTTCCGAATACAAAGAGGCGAAAATTTGGCCATGGAAAAGGAAATAGAAGCCCAGCACCGCGGCGAATATCCCGAGGGTCAAATAAAGCTCCTCCTCCGATATCAGAAGGATCGATCCGAATAGATAGGCATCGAAATTTGAAGCGGAAGTGAAGCTCGATAAGATCCCGGCCAATCCGACCGAGGCGCTTAAGACGACCGCGACCCCGATTTCGGAGTATTTGTTGAATCTCCTCCGCAGCAATTCGATGATCAAAAAGGAGACGACGCAGCTGAAGACGGCCGTCCAAAGCGGATTGAGCCCCGCGGCGAGGCCGATCGCCACCCCGGCCAAGGAGGAATGGGCCAGCGCATCTCCGGAAGAGGAGAGGCGCTTGAACACTGCGCTGGACCCAAGAAGGGGGATCGCGACTCCCAGCAGAATGCTTACCAAGAAGGCGATCTGCATGAATTTATAGGTCAACATGATGATGCCCCCTGGAAAGCTCTTCTTCATACGGCAGGATTTTGCCGGCTTCGATGAATTCGATTCGGTCGGATTCGGATAGGTCGTGGGGATGGTGCGAGACGAAGAGGATTCCGATTTTCTTTTGATGGAGCTCCGAGACGATCCTCACGAGCCCCTCATGCGACTCTTCGTCCATCCCCGCATCGGGCTCATCCAAGACGATCAACGTAGGGGATCCGATGATGGCTTTGGCGATTTTGACGCGCTGCAGCTGCCCCCCGGAGAGTTCATTGACCAGCCGGGAACGGAACGGGTATAAGCCCATGTCCTTCAAGACGCTTTCGACCTTCTGCTTCCTCTGCTTGAAATGGAAATCGAGCTTAGGCCCCACAAGGCCAAGCCCCACGACTTCCTCCACCGTCGCCGGGAAGGAGGAATCGGAAATCGAGGTGGTCTGGGCGATGTAGGAGATGCGCTTTTCCCTGATTTCCACTTTGCCCGAGCTTGGTTTCAATAGGCCCAAAGCCAAACGCAGGAAGGTGGATTTCCCTCCCCCGTTCGGGCCTAAAATCCCTACGAATTCCCCATCTTTCATGCAAAAGTCGATCTTTTCCAGAACCGGGGTTCCGGGATAGGAAAAGGAAACGTCCTCGAAGCGGATCATCGGCAGGCCTCCCAAATTTTGCGGTAGTTCTCCTCCATCACGGAGAGATAGTCTTCGGTTTTTTGCTCTTCTTGGCTCAATCCTTCCAAAGGGTTGAGGATCTCGACTTTCGCCCCGGTCTCCGAGGCGATTTTCTTCACGATCGCGTCTGAGGCCAATTCCTCATAGAAAACCGTGGTGATCCCCTTTTCCTTCACCAACGAAAGGATGGTTTCCAATTGCTTTGGCGAAGGTTCTTGACTGGGGCTCAGCCCAGAGACGTAGATCTGCTCCAAGCCGTATTCGGCGCAGAGATAGCCGAACGCCGCGTGGGAGACGACGATGGTCTTCCTCGGCATAGAGGCGAATTTGGGTCGGTATTGGCTTTCCAATGCGGAGAATCTTTCTTTTTCCTCCGCGAGGTTATCGGCGTAATAGGAAGCGTTCTCGGGATCGAGCTTTGAGACGATGGAGCAGATTCGCTCCATCTCCTTTTGGGCGTTGGGCAGAGACAGCCAAACATGGGGGTCGACGATCCCGTTGAGAGAACGCGTTTCGATGCCTTCGGTGACCACATAGGTCTTATCCGAGACTTCTTTCGGCAGGGAGGAAAGATAGCCCTCCAGGGACAATCCATTCGCCAAAAAAGCCTTCCCTTCGGTCATCTCAACGACCTGCCGGACCGAAGGCTCGAAGTCGTGGGGCTCGCTGCCATAAGGGGTGAGGTTCTTGACCGTCATTTTTCCTCGGACGATCCGCTGGGCGAAATCGTAAATCGGATAGAAAGAGGCGTAGAGGACGTTCGCGTCAGCCTTTTGGTAGGAACAGGAAGGAAGGAGAAGAGGGAATAGCAGGAGCATGAGAGGTTTTTTCATTTTTCCTCCTTTCTAAATGCAAATCATTTGCAAGTAATGTTATACTCATTCTGCGCAAGAAGAAAAGAGAGAATGACTATGGACGATGAAATCTGGAAGCGGTGCGGCTTGAAGAAAACGAAGGCGAGGCAAAACATCCTCGCCCTGCTGCAAAGCTCGGATCGCCCCTTGACCGCAGAAGCGATCTTCGCCTCCCTCCCAAAGGACAGCCAAGACCTTTCGACGGTCTATCGCGTTCTGTCCGCGTTTGAAAAGGTGGGTTTGGCGAAGAAAGAGATCAATGAGAACAAAGAGAATGTGTTTTCCTTCGCCGAAAAAGAAGACGCCCATGTTTTGGTCTGCGTGCAATGCAAAAAGCGAGTCCCCCTCGATGGCTGCCCTTTTGAATTGGTGAATCAGAAAATCGAACAGGAAACGGGATTTCTCATTCCCGACCAAAATCGGGAGATCTACGGATTGTGCCCGGAATGCCAAAAGAAAACAAATGGTAACCGTTCCTAAAGGGTTTTGACGTAAGAATGAGCCCAGCATCCTTGGTCTTAGAACGGGGGCGATGAGATGTTGCCCTCTTTTTGGTGGAGCATTGATCGACGAAGCGCGCAGCCCTTTCGCTATTTCGATAACGGGTAAATTCGATTCCCGATTTCGCACGGATCCGTTCGTGCTGCCGTTTCTCCTGCCGTTGGGGAATGGAAGAGAAATGGCGGATATGTTGGGAAGATGGGGCTTTTTTCTTCGTTTGTTTCTTCCTTTGCGCCTTTTTGTCTTTGGAATTGAAAAATCGGGATGGGGTAATCTTTTCAACATGGAATAAAAAGTTAGGTGCCCCCACCGCAAATGAAGTTCATTTTTCTTGAATTCTATAGTTCCAGGGATCTGGATTCTTTTATCCCATTATGACGGCCTATTGTTACATTTGCCTCCTTTCCGACTGGCCCCCGGGAACACCTGAATTATCATGGACGAAATCCAGGAATGGCCGAACGCCCGCGCAAGGAGCTCCGGTGGGGCAGAAATGTCGTGACGATGTCCCCATGGATTTCGAAGAATTCCTTTGGGCAAAAAGGGTGAGCGAAACGGTTTTGACCTTCTGAAAAATCTTATGAGGGGAAAAGGCGATCCCTCACGCGTTCCACAACGCGATGCCGGGCGCTTACCGAGAGTATTTGGCTATCGCAGGCATGCCCGATTTCCTAGAACGCGCAGACTATGCATCCGCCAAGGAAGGGCAAAGTAGTCGTATGGAAAGCGATCGAAACGATCTTGGGAAATTCATTTCGAAAAAGGGCAGGAGCGGGCGGATAAACCCCTGCCGATCAAGCTGGACCGAATCGCGGACTCGCTGCCGAACCAATTGGCGAAGGGCTACAAGAAGTTCCAATTCAGCCACGCGGACAAAACGCGAAATCGGAATGTTATTCCGAAGTGATGCAATGGCTTGTCGACTATGGGTTTCTTGTTCCTTGCTTTATCCTGACGGATTTTGAATCGCCCTTAAACGGATCGGTTATACCCCATGAATTCAAAATGTATTTCTTCGGACGTTGGGCTTTTTGTCCCTAGCTCAAAGAAGGTACCTCCAGCGACAACGACAAATTAGGCATTTACAAAGGCACTCGATACGAAGAGCTGGTCGCGGACGCTTTCAGCAAAAAGGCAGGAAGACTGGGTTGGAAATTGATTTCGTCACCCGTTGCCGAAGACAGGAAACGCTCATCGAGGGGAAGGCGCATAACGGAAAAACGAAAGCGGCCAACGAAGTTTCGCCGAATCCAAAGCGACGCGTGAGCCAAATGATTAAGCCCCATTCCTGGAATGTTTGAGCGCAAAGCAGCAAACTTTCGCCGCCCTATGACTTGTCCTATTTGATTCAAGGATATTGAATCCCCTTCCAACATGGCTAGACAAAGCCCTTGGATGGGTTCCATCGCGGATTCCCGGGGCGATATAGAATCGATTTGGGGGTAAGGAATACGGGTTCCTTTTTCTTGCCATCACAAGAAGAACAAAGGAGACAAACAGGCGAATAAAGTCGGTATGGAAATCAAAGCGCCATAGCAGCAGAACTTGGCGAAGGAAAAGTCCACCCCGTGGCTTTTGAGGATCCTCATCCACAAAATCCCCGCCAAAGCCCCCACGGGTGTCAGGATGGCCCCTAGGTTGCTTGAGGCAATCGTCGCGTAAAGGGCCTTCTGATAGGCCCCCGAAGAGGGGAGGAGCCCGGAATAGAGGACCGACATGGGGAGGTTGTTCATGACATTCGCCGCGGCGAAGGAAGAAAGCCCATAGGACAATACGGGTTCCCCTTGGCTTAGGAACGATCCGATCCGCTCCGTGATGCCCGCCTGAGTCAGCCCCATCACGATGCCGAACATCGCCAAAAGAAACGGGGCCAAGGAAAATGGCAGGCGTTTGCAGGAAGACCAGAGCAAAGCTGGCTTTTCGCGTTTTAGGAGGGCCTGGCCAAGAAGCAGCAAGAGCAACGCGCCGGCCCCAACCAAAGAGAACAGCCACATCGGAAGGCGAATATAACTGCTTAAGGCCATCAAGGCCACGACCGAAAGGAGAATGGACAAAGAGGAAATGAGGACGAACCGGTTTTGGATCTTCGAGGATCCGAGATGGACGTCCATCGGGGCTTTGAGGTCCTTCCAAAACAAGAGAAGCATCACGCCTAAAGAAACCAAGCCCGCCAAAAGGGTAGGAAGCCACATGTGGGAGAAATACTCGCCGAAGCTAAGCCCGAAAGCAGAAGCCAAATAGACGTTCGTCGGGTTGCCGAAGATGAAGAGCATCGACCAGGTGTTCGCCGCCACGAATTCCCCAAGGAGATAGGGGATCGGATTGACCTTCGCGTCTTTGGCGAAGAACAGAAGGAAAGGGGTGAAGGAGATGATGACGATGTCGTTGGAGGTGAACATGGTCAAGATCGAGCAAAGCCCATACAGGATGAAGAACAGGGCGGTTTGGGATCCTTTCGCCTTGGCGACGGCCTTATCCGCCAAAAAGGAAAAGAAGCCAACCTCGTCCAAAACCGTGGAAAGGAAGGCCATCGAAAAGAAAAGGATCAGAATCTCGAGGGGGTTCATGCTGCCATCTTGGACCAAACCGGACAAATACTCCGAACCGGAGACGTTCCCTGTGATGAGGAGGATCGCTAAGCCGATCAGGGGAGGCCAATAGAAAGTCGAGAAGGAGAATCTGCCGATGCGGATGGCGGGATGGAACAGCAGGCATGCCAACATCCCAAGGATGGACAATATGGCGATGACCAAGGTGCAAATCACGGGCGGAATGATAGTCCTTCTCTCCTGAAGATTCCATAGAAAAGAAAATGGGACCAACAAGGAGAGGCTTTAGCCCGCAAGGCCATGGGCGCTCGTCCTTTAAAAAACGAAGAAAAAAGCGACGCAAGGCCGCTTTCCCCGCAAATCCGGGGTTTCTCTTTTTGTTTGTTTGCCTTCAAACGGTGGGGGGGCGAAGCTCACGACGCCTTCTTCGGAAACGCCTTTCCGATATGGGGTCGCTTCGGTCTCTTACTCGATAAAGGTTTTTCCTAGCCCTAAAATCCGATCCTAAGAGCTCTTTGGCTTTTTTGTTCTCAATATATTCCGATCGATGGACAGGGTTGATCCACCCATCGTCTCTTCCCAAATCGATTCGTATCTCTTTTTTGCTTTTCAAGATCGACGGGCCTATTTTCTAACGGCGTCGAACTATAAAATCGCTGCCACGATAATGACGGTTAAGAGGATTGCCACCACAATGCAAACGATCGCTATGACCAGGGCGTTCTGCTGCTGCTGTTTCTCCTTCTCTCTTTTGGCTTCTACTTCGGCGCGCTTCTTTTGGTATTCATCTAGATAATAATCGGCCAAAGCTTTCTGCTTCTTTTTTTCGTCCTCTGTTTTGGCGTTTTCGGCAAGGATCTTGTATTCATCCGCCTTATGCCGCAATTCCTCCAGCTTGGCGTTTTCCTGATTTTTCTCTGCGTTTTTTTGACTTTGGGCAATGCCTGCCAGCCAAACCCAGTTCCAATTGTTATTTTCCATCTTTCATCCTCTTAAAACTTTTATAAGCCCAAGGCTTTCTGCGACCATTGAACGGACCGCCTTCGGTGATGAAGCGTTATTTTTAAGCCTATTCGCGGTTTTATTATAATACATTCAAAGGCGGTTAGAGCTTGGCGTTTCGATCCAATTATACGTACCGGTTTTGCATTGAAGATTGAAGAAGCGCGGGGTTTCTTGTGGAAAATGAGTCCCGCAGCCCCAGAGAGAGGGCTAAAGAAACGCCAGGCTTTCATGGTTTTTCCTTCTCCTTGAAGAAGCCCACCCAATGCCTAATAAGGGGCAATCCTCGGATTGAAGCGGCAAAAGGCCAAACCGCGCGGCGATTTCCCGCTCGCATTCCTTGGACATTGTCCATCCGTGCCATAACCTGGAAGCCAGGAAATCCGCGGCTCCAAACCGAAGAAAGACTGCAAAGCTGCATCTCCCGCCAAAGACGGAGCGGGTGCGGAAAACCATAGGAGCAAAATCCACCTGGCGAAGAAGAAGGACTATGCTGTTCCCTTCTGAATGGATGCCGCGATCGGCGTTGTGGCACTGTTGCTAAAACCCCCTTAAAGGGGTCTGCTAACGTGGATTCGAGGAAGGAGGGAGGGGGGCGTCGACGTTGGGGAAGGCCATCGCGGCGTTGGGGAAGGCCTTCCTGGGCTCCCCCGGCTTTTTATAGGCGCAGTGCCTGCTTTTCGATTTGATCCCGGCGAAGCTGCGGCATCTGTGGGCGCATTGGTCGGG
>DCMK01000016.1:17986-48060 GCA_002321395.1 Caryophanales bacterium UBA1624 | reverse complement strand
CTTCTCGAGCTTGGCGATTTCGGCATCGAGCTCGGCGTCGGAGACGTCAAGCCCTTCCTGATGGGCGAGCTCTTGGAGGACGAGGTATTGGCTGAGGCTCTCTTTGGCGGAGGCCTTGAGGGTCTTCTTGAGGTCTTCTTCCTTTTGGCCGGTGATCTCGAGGTACTGCTCGAAGGTCAGCCCGTTGTCCTCGACCTGCTTCTTGGTCTTCTCCTCTTGCGAGGCGGCTTCCTGGGCGAGGATGGAATCGGCGATCTCGACTTTGGAAGACTTCACGATCTGGGCGACGAGGTCATTGTAATAGGCTTCTTCGGCCTGGCGGGCCTTCTGCTCCAAGAGGGCTTTCTTCTGATATTCCTTCATCTGGTCGACGGTTTCGACGCCTTTGATGGAGAAGTCCTTGACGGAATCGTCGGAGAGCAAAGGGATCTTCTTCTCTTTGATCTCGTGGATGGAGCAATGGAAGGTGGCGGGCTTGCCGGCGAGCTCTTTGACGTATTGCTCGGGGAAGGTGATCTCGACGTCTTTCTCCTCGCCGGTCTTGACGCCGATGAGGGCGTCCTCGAATCCTGGGACGAAGGAATTGGACCCGAGCTCAAGCTCATAGTTCTTGGCGCTGCCGCCTTCGAATTCCTTCCCGTCCATGGTGCCGACGAAATCGAGGACGACGGTGTCCCCTTTCTGAGCCGGGCGGTCGACGACGACCAAATCGGCGGAGTTCTCAAGCCTCTTCGCGATAGCGTCCTCCACTTCCTTCTCGGTGACGGAAGCGGCCTTCTTCTCGGCTTTCAGCCCCTTATGCTCCCCGAGGGTGACCTTCGGGAAAAGGACGACGGTGAATTTGAGCTGGAGCTCGTCGTCGCTGAGTTTCAAAACATCGACTTCCGGACGGGCGAAGGGTTCGATCTTGTTCTCGGTGAGGAACTGGGCGTAGACCGGGGTGAGCACCTCTTCGATGGCCTCGTTCAGGATCTGGGCTTTGGAGATGCGCTCGCGGAGGAATTTCTCCGGGGCTTTGCCGGGGCGGAACCCTTTGACGGTGATGCCGTTAGCCAACTTGCGGAAGGCTTTGTTTTGGGCGTTTTGCCAAACGTCTTTGTCGACGTCGCAAACGCCTTCGATTTTGCCCTCTTCGAGGGCCTTGATGGTAGATTTCATGCGTTTTTTCCTCAATCAGCGGTTATAAATATACTCTATCCTTTGGATAGTTCAAACACCCTTTTTCGTCACGGGAGGGGCGTGGCTTGCGATAGGAGCAGCCGCAGGCGGGAGGTTTCTTCCCCTACCTTTGGATCCGCCTCCTCTTTCTGGCCGAGGTACTCTCTTCCCAAATGGAGCAAAGCCTCCAGCTCGAGGGAGAGGGGCCTGCCGGAGAAGGGGTAATCCGGGAAGCAGCTCAGACAAACCTGATCCAGGATCTGGGTGCAGACCGAGGAAAGGGACACATCCTGCAGGGTGGAGAGCATCTTCCGGAGCGAAAGGGCGTTTTTCTCCTCATAGGGGTTCATCAAATCTTTGGGGATCAGGCGCAGAACCCCTTTTTCGGTCGGGAAGGCGACTTCCTCCCCGTAGCCATGGGCCAAAAGCACCTGCAGGGCGAAACTGCGGACGTCTTTGGGCGCCGAAGAGGAGAGCAAGGAAACCAAAGCCTCCTCATGGCCGGAGATCCCCTCTTGCCCCAATTGGCGAAGCGCGCCCAAGGCGAGGTAGGGATCGCTGCTTCGGAGCAATCCGTCCAGGTCTTCCTCCGGGTGGTTCCTCTCTAGCAGCGAGGCCCTTTCCGCGTCGCGGATCTTCTTGGGCAAAGAAAGGAGGGCCTCCTCCACTTCCTGGGAAGCGTAGGGCGCGTTTCGGTAATAGTCCAAATCCGCGTAGGCCTGCTCGAAGTCGCCCAAGGAGAAGTCGATCTCGAAATTGGCCTTCAAGGTCAAAGCGGGTTTCCGGGCAAAGAGCCTTCCCCGGTTCTCCAGCAAAGCCTTTTGGGCTTCCTTCCCCCTGCCTAAGGCCAAATAGGCCGAGATGCGGTAAAAGAGGGCCTCTTCGTCCTTATCGCCTTCGCTTTCTTTGAGGATCGCGGGGTAATCCCCTTTTCGGTAGAGTTCTTTCAGGTCCATGATTCGCCCCCCCATTCTACGGGATCGGAAGAAAAAACGGGGATTTTTCCCCGCGCTTTCCCTTTTGGCGCGCCCGAGCCGACTCGAACGGCTGACCCACGGCTTAGAAGGCCGTTGCTCTATCCAGCTGAGCTACGGGCGCGTGCGAACATTATGTTCTTGATGGAGGGAACCTGCAAGGCTCACTTCTTCGCGTGGAGCCTCCGGTAAAGCTCCTCCGCGGAGGCTTTGGGCAGGATCTGGGAAAGCTCCTCCACCGAAGAGGAGAGCAAGGCGTCGAGGCTCGGGTAATGGCTTTCCAAAAGCTCCCTCCTTTTGGGCCCGACGCCGGGGAGGGTCTGGAAAAGGGAGGAAGTCATCTTCTTGCTCCGCTGCTGGATATGGAAGGAGATGGCGAAGCGATGGACTTCGTCCTGCATCCGCATCAAGAGGAAGAAAAGGCTCGATTTCCGGTCCAGGGGATAGGTTTTGCCTTCCTTGTCGACCAGGCCTTCGGTTTGGTGCTTGGCGTTTTTGTAAAGGCCATAGACGGGGATATCCACCCCCGCTTTCCCCAAGCCCTCCAAGGTCGCGTGGACCTGGGGCAAGCCGCCGTCGGCGAGGATGAGGTCGGGGTAGGAGGCGCCTTCTTCCTTCAGGCGCGAATAGCGGCGGAAGACGACCTCCCGCATCGAGGCGTAGTCGTCCCCCGCGTCCTCCTCTTCCAAATGGAATTTACGGTACATTTTCTTGCAGGGGGAGCCGTTGAGGTAGCATACCATGGCCCCGACCGGGGAGGATCCTTGGAGGTGCGAATTGTCGAAAAGCTCGATGCGGACGGGCGTTTCCTTTAAGCCGAGAAGAGTTTGGAGCTGCTCCAAAAGAGCCAATTTGTCCTCTTCCAGGCGGGCGCTGTAGAAATGGGCGTCCAGCCCTTGGCGGGCGTTGAGCTCAGCCAGGTTCACCGCGTCGAGGAGCCTCCCTTCCTTAGGGATGAGGACCTTAGCCCCCTCGAACTCGCCCTCCAATCGCGTTTTGACCTCCTCCATCCCCGCGACGATCTCCTTGGGGAGCTCTTCTTTCAAGTAATATTGCTCAATCAGATCCGGGATCTGCTCTTTGGGCGAGAGGAAGCAAGGGACGACGTGGCTGGCCTTGCCCAAGAGCATCCCGTTCCGATAGGTCAAGATCGACAGGCAGCGGTAGCCGTCCCTTTCGGCGTAGGCGAAGACGTCGCGGCTGGTTTTGTCGCCGGTCATCTCCACCGCCTGCTTGCTCTTCACGTAATGGAGGGAGTCCAGGGTCTTCTTGAACTCGGCGGCGCGCTCAAAATCAAGCCGCTCCGAAGCCTCCTCCATCTTCCTTTTGAGCATCTCCTCCACTTTGCCGCTATCCCCGGAGAGGAAGGACTTGATCTCCTCGTAGAGGCGCTGGCTCTCCTCTTCGCCGATCTTCTTCACGCAGGGGGCGCAGCATTGCCCCAAGGAAGCGTAGAGGCAGGGTTTGTCGGGCAGGTTCCTGCATTTCCGCGTCGGGTAGATTTTGTTGAGCAGATCGATGGTTTGGTAGCAATAGCCCGAATTGGGGAAGGGGCCGAAATGGAAATAGCCCCTCTCCTTGCCCGAACGCGAGATCTTCAAAAGGGGGTCACCGCCTTTCTTCAGGGCGATATAGGGGTAATGGGAATCGTCCATCAGCATGATGTTGTAGCGCGGATGGTGGGTTTGGATGAGGTTGCTCTCGAGGATGAAGGCCTCCTTGTCGGTCCGGAGGACGATGATGTCGAAGCTGTCGACGTGGCGGACCATGGCCTCCACCTTCCCCACCTGCGGGCGCAGGAAATACTGGGAGACCCTCTTCCGCAGGTTCTTGGCCTTGCCGATGTAGATGATCTTCCCCGATGCGTCCTTCATCTGATACACCCCGGGCTTGTCGGGCAAAAGGGCGATGAGGCGCTGCAGCTTCTCGGATAAGGGCCTCATTTCAAGTGCACCACCGTCGCCCCGCCCCCGCCCTCGTATTCCCCTCCGAGCTCAAAGGAGGCGACGAAGGAAGGATGGGCGCGCAGATACTGATGGACCGCCTGGCGGAGGGCCCCCGAGCCGAATCCGTGGATGATCTTCACCCGCTTGAAGCCTTTGACGCGGCATTTGTCCAGATAGGAGTCCAACGCGGCCATGGCCTCGTCGACGTGCATGCCGATGAGGTTGAGCTGAAGGGAGAGGGAGGAAGAGCCCGCCTGGTCGAGCAAGCTGCCGCGCATGGGGGTAAGCTTCTCCTCGGGCTCGGGGATTTTGACGACTTTCTCTTTGCTGGTTTGGAAGCTCATCCCCTCGCGGGTGGAAAGGGCGATCCTCTTCCCGTCTTCGCGGGTGATCCTGCCTTCGATCCCAAGGCTTGGGATGGAGACGTAGTCCCCCAAACCCACCTTCCCGGAGAAGGATTCCTCCTTTTCCGAGCTCGCCTCAAGCTCCTCAAGCTTCTTCTTCGCGGCGATCGCCTGATGGAGCTTCACTTCCGGGGATTGGAGGGATGAGATGACTTCGTCGATCCTCCTCTCCGCCTCTTCCAGCAGGCGCTTCTTCTCCCCTTCCACGGAGGAGAGCAGCTTCCGCTCGCGGAGGGAGATCTCCTTTTCCTTGGATTGCAGGGTTTTGCTGAGAGCCTCCAAAGAGGCTTCTTTCTTGAGGTTAGCTTGCTTGAGGGCCTCGTTTTCCTTGGCGAGGGAGGAAAGGCGCGAGATGGCCTCCTCCAAAGAGAAGTCCCCTCGGCCGGATTTGTAGCGTTCGGCCTCGGACAGGATCTGCTCGTCCACCCCATACCTCCTGGCGACCGTCAGACCATAGCTTTCCCCCGGCAGGCCCATCTTCAGGACGTAGGTCGGGGAAAGGGTGGCTTTGTCGAAGAGCATGGAGGCGTTCTCCACTTCGGGGTTAGACATGGCGAAGGCCTTCAATCCCTCGAAGTGGCTGGAAAGCAAGGCGATGCAGTGCTTGCGGAGGAGGAACTTGACCGTCCCATAGGCGATGGCCTCCCCCTCTTTGGGGGAAGTCCCCGTGCCGACCTCGTCCAAAAGGACCAAGTCCTTGCCGCCGAGGGAAGAGGCGATTTGGGCCAAGTTGGACATATGCGCGGAGAAGGTGGAGAGGTTGTCGGAGAGGGATTGGGAGTCGCCGATGTCGAGGAAGATGTGGTTGAAAGAGGGGAGGAGGGCCCCCTGAAGGCAAGGCAGAAACAGCCCGCATTGGTTCATCAAGGCGGCCATTCCGAGGCTTTTCAGGGCCACCGTCTTCCCGCCCGCGTTGGGGCCGGAGATGACGATGACCTTCTTCTCCGGGGCGATGAGGAAGTCGTTGGGGACGACTTTCTCCGGGTCCAGCAAGGGATGGCGGAAGGAACGGATGTCAACGCTGCCATCGTTGGATTCCTGGGCCAAATGGCCTTTCATCTTGGCCCCCAAAAGGGCTTTGCCCTGGAGGAAGTCCAAATACCCCAAGGCGGAGTTCAGCTGCAGGAAGGAATCCCCTGCCCCGCCGACTTCCTTCGACAGCATCCCCAAAAGGCGGGCGATTTCCTGCCGTTCCTTGTTTTTGAGCTCGGCCATCTTGTTGTTGAGGCTGACCAAAAGCTCCGGCTCGACGAAGGTCGTGTTGCCCGAGCTGGAGATGTCTTGGACGATCCCTTTGACTTTGCTTTTGTAGGCGTTGCTGACCGGCAGGACGTAATGGCCGTTGCGCAGGGTGAGGGTGGTGTCGGAAAGGTAGACTTTGTTCTGCTCCAAAACGTACCCGAGCTTGGCGACCATGTCCTTCTCCAAGCGGGCGATGGCGATGCGGATCCGCTTGAGCTCGGGGGAGGCGTTGTCGAAGATGGAGAGGTCGGGGGCGAGCACTTTGTGGATGTCCTTCTCCAAAACGGAGAGGTCGGGGATCTTCTCCGCGTAGGCGGATAGATGCGGGACGCCCTCTGCCTTGGAAAGGAAGGACTTGACCTCGTTCCCGGTCAAGACGTCGTGGGCCACTTTCTCCAGGGTCTCCGCGGAAAGGGTGTAACCCTTCGCGGCCATTTTGACGTCTTGGGTCAGGTCGCTGGAGACGTCTAGGGGGAGGTTCCCGTGCAAAGAAAGGCAATAGGAGGCCTCTTCCAGGAATCTTTTCTCCTTCTCCAGCTCCCCTTTGGGCAGGAAAGAAAGGCCCGAAGCCCTTTTTTTGCCCTGCTCGGTCCGGCAAAGGGGCAGAAGCATCCCCACGACTTTGTTCCATTCCAGCACTTCGAAGACGTTTTGCATACGCCGGATTATATCACCCACTCCTTTTTCTTTCTTCCCTCTTTGGGGGATAATAGAGCCATGGAACGAAACGCCCCGGCGGCATTGCTTTTGAAGGAAGGGGACCTCCCCCGCTTGATCGCCTTTTATCAGGAAGAGGCGCAAACGCCCGAAAACCCGCTGATCCTATTCTCCGCCAAAGGGGATGGGTTCCTCGTTTCGGTGTACCGGAAATCCCACTCCGGGTGCCACAAAGTCCTCTTCCAAGGGCAAAAGGCCGAGAGCGAGGCCTCCCTTTGGCGGAGTCTCGCTATCGATGGCGAGCCTGCCCCGTTAGGCAGGCAGGGAAAGGCCCTCCGCAAGGACGGATATCGGAACCTTTACCCCCAAATCGGCTCCGACGAGGTCGGGACGGGCGATTTCTTCGGCCCCGTCTGCGTCGTCGCCTCCTACGTCGAAAGGAAGGACCTTGTGCGCCTGCAGGAGCTCGGGGTCACCGATTCGAAGAAGATGGAGGATGATCACATCCTTGGGATCGGGCCGATTTTGGTGAAGGAATTCCCCTACTCCTCCTTGTCTTTGTCGCCCCATGATTACAATCTTCTCTACCAAAGGGGCGAGAACCTGAACTCGATCAAGGCCAAGATGCACAACCGGGCTTTGCTCAATCTGAAGAGGCGCTTCCCCTCCGCCTTCTCCTATATGGATCAATTCGCGGAGGAAGGCCTTTACTATTCTTATTTGAAGGATGAGAAAGAGGTCCTCCCTGGCATCGTCTTCAAGACAAAGGGCGAGCTTTCCTTCCCCAGCGTCGCCCTATCTTCCGTTTTGGCCCGCTACTCCTTCTTGAGGAAAATGGAGGAGATGGGCCGAAAGGAAGGCTTCTCCTTCCCCTTTGGGGCGGGCCCCCAGGTCGAAGAGGCGGGGAGAAGGTTCGTCCTGGAAAAAGGAAAAGAGGAGCTTTCCGAGGTCGCGAAGCTGAACTTCAAGACCGCGGGGAAGATCCTCCCGTAGGGCTCACCCCCCCTTCCTCGAGCAATTCGCGGAGGGCGTCTTTCGGCAGGGGCTTGGCTAGCGATGCCCTTGGATCAGGTCGCAGCCGATGGTCGCGGGGAAGTCGCTTTCCTCTTTGCTCGCCCCCCAGCGTCATGGGCATGGATGCGAATTCGGGAATAGCGCCTTAGGAAAGTTTTTCCAAAAAGGCGGAGAACTCTTCCGGCAACGGGGCCTGAAAGACCATGGCCTTCCCGGAGATGGGGTGGACGAAACTCAGCCGATAGGCGTGGAGCAGCTGACCTTTTTTGTAGGAATTCCGGTTGTTCTTCCCATAGACCGGGTCCCCGATCAGAGGGTGGCCGATGGAGGTCAAGTGGACGCGGATCTGATGGGTCCTGCCCGATTCGAGGGCGCAGTCGAGGAGGGTCATATTGTCGTGGGGGTAGCGTTGGACCACCTTGAAGAAGGTCCGCGCGGGCTTCCCGTCTTTGCAGACCGCCATCTGAGTGGGATGGGACTTGTCCCTGCCGATGGGGGCGTTGATCTCCCCCGCTTCTTCCGGGATGATCCCTTGGACCAAGGCGTAGTACTCCCGATGCATATGATGGCCTTTCAATTGCTCTTGCAGACCCAAAAGGGCCTTCTCGGTCTTGGCGACGACCAATAGTCCGGTGGTGTCCTTGTCGATTCGGTGGACGATCCCGGGACGGAGGGGGTCCTGCGAAGGGGCGAGCTTCTTTTGGCGGAACAGAAGCGCATTGACCAAGGTCCCCGAGGGGTTGCCGTTCCCGGGGTGGACGACCAAGCCGGCCTGCTTATTGACGACGAGGAGGTCCTCGTCTTCGTAGACGATGTCCAAGGGGATGTCCTCGGGGGATAGGTCCGAGGAAGGGGCTTGGTAGTCCTCCGCTTCGACCCTCTGCCCTTCTTTGAGGCGAAGCGAGGCTTTCTCTTGCTTCCCATCGACCTTCACCTTCCCCTCTTTGATCAGGGACTGGCATTTGGCGCGGGAAAGGGCGACCCCGTGGGAAAAGCAAAGCTCATCGAGGCGGGCCCCCTTTTCCTCAGGGGCGACGGAGAAGGAGATCATTCGCCCTCCTTTTTGGGCTCTTCTTCCTTCTTCTGCAGGCGCGGGTCTTTCTGATCGGGGTCGTTCTTGCCGTTTTTGATCAGATCGACGACCATCGCGACGACCATCAGGACCACCCCGACGGTCAAGCAGGCGTCGGCTAGATTGAAGGTGGCGAAGGGGTTGACCGAGCTTGCGGGCGAGGAAGGACCCCCGCCGAGATAGAACTGCAGGAAGTCGACGACCCCGTCGAAGCCCGTGATGGCCTGCCAATAGAAGGCGCGGTCGATGAGATTGCCGACCGCCCCGCTGGATAGAAGCATCAAGCAGGCGCGCTCGAAGTTATGCAGCTTTTTGTTGTTGACCGCCCAATACCAAACGATGGCCACGGACATGATTAGGGAGATGGCGATCCCGAGCACCCTGCCCCAAACGCCCCAGGAGGCGCCGAGGGAAAAGGCCGCGCCGGTGTTGTAGGACTTCGTGATGTAGAAGAAATTGGGGATCACCGCAACGGGCGAATGGAGGGGGAGCAATTTCTCCACCAGCCATTTGCTGAGCAGGTCCAGGAGCACCAAAAGCAAGGCCAAACCCCCGAACAGGAGGCCGCTTTTCTGCTCCTTGGTGAGCTCAGACCACTTCTTGAAGGGCTTCATTCTTTTTCCTCCTGAAGGGCTTGCTTGCAGCGGGGGCAGACTTCCCCGTCCAGATGGGGCACGTGGTTCCGGCAGCGGGGGCAAAGGGGATCCCCATCGACCTCGACGAGGGCTTTCTCCTGCTCGCTTTGGCTGAGTTCCACGCCGGAGACGGAGAAGGCTTTGCAAAGAGCCTCCTCCCCTTGCCCGAGCAGGGTTTGGCAATAGGAGGAATCGCTGAGGAAAAGATGGAGCTTGGCGTCTTCGGAGTTCCCGATGAGGCCTTTTTGGCGGGCATCTTCGAGGGCTTTGTTGGCAAGGAGGCGGACTTTCTTGAATTTGGCATAGCCCTCAAGGTCCTCTTTGCGGAAGGCTTGGGTGCGCTTGGGCATGTCCTCAAGCTGGGGCGAGCTCTTCTTTTGGGGCAAAGGCAAGTAGGAATAAACCTCTTCCATCGTGAAGGGGAGGATCGGGTTCAAAAGGAGGCAAAGCTCATAGCAGCAATGGAAGAGGACGGCCTCCACCGCTTTCCTTCGGGGGCTAGTGAGGGCGTCGCAGTAGAGGACGTCTTTGGCCATGTCCAAATAGAAGGAGGACAGATCGTTGCCCAAGAAGGCGATGATGGCGTTGACGGCGGAGGAGAAATCGTAGCGGTCGTAGCTGTCAAGGGCCTTGTTCTTGACCCTCTCCTCCTCGGCCAGGATGTAGCGGTCGAGCAAAGAAAGCTCCACCGCGTCGATCTTCTCGCCTTGGTAGGTGGAAAGATTCCCCAGCAGGAAGCGGAAGGTGTTGCGGATCTTGCGGTAATTGTCGGCGGTGGCGGCGATGATCCTCTCCCCGATCCGCACGTCGGCTTGGTAATCGACGGTAGCGGCCCAAAGGCGGAGGATGTCGGCCCCATATTCGTTCGCGATCTTGCTCGGATCGATGCCGTTCCCCGCGGATTTGGACATCTTCTTCCAATCCTCGGTCATGACGAAGCCATGGGTCAGACAGGCTTTGAAGCTGGCCTTCCCGGTCACGGCGCTAGACAAAATCAGGGAGCTGTTGAACCATCCGCGGTACTGATCGTTGCCTTCTAGGTAAAGGTCGGCCGGGCAGGGAAGCCCGCGCTGGGCGAGGACGCCGTTCCAAGAGGATCCCGAATCGAACCAAACATCCATGATGTCGGTCTCCTTGGTGAAGATCCCGTTCGGGGATTTGGGGTTGGCGTAGCCATCCGGGAGCAGGTCCTTCGCATCCTTTTCGAACCAGACGTTGCTGCCGAATTCCGCGAAAAGAGACTGGATGTGGTCGAAGACCTCCTGCTCCAAAATCGGGGATCCATCCTCGCAGTAGAGGATCGGGAGCGGCACCCCCCACACCCTTTGGCGCGAGATGCACCAATCGGCGCGGTCCTTGATCATGTTGACCATCTTCTCTTTGCCCCAAGAAGGCAGCCAAGTTATGGCATCGACTTGCTTCAGAAGCTCCTCGCGGATCGGGGCGATGGAGCAGAACCACTGGGGGGTCGCGCGGAAGATGACGGGCTTGTGGGTCCGCCAGTCATGGGGGTAGCTGTGGAGAAGGTCCTGCTCTTTGAGCATGTGGCCGTTCTTGGTTAAGGCCTCGATCACCAAATCGTTGGCTTTTTCGTAGAACACCCCATCCCAGGGGTCCCCGGGATTGAAGTGCATGATGCCCCTCTCATCGACGGTTTCCTGGGGCTTCAAGCCGTATTTGAGGCAGGTGTTGTAGTCGTCTAGGCCGTGGTCGGGGTCGGTGTGGACGCAGCCAGTCCCCGAATCGGCGGTGACGAAATTCGCGTTCATGACCAAAGAGGTTCTGCCCGGGTACAAAGGATGGACGCAGGTGATCCCCTCCATCTCCGCGCCCTTGAAGGTCTTCAGGCAATCGCACTTCCCCCAACCGAGCTCCTGCTGAAGCTTCTCCTTGAGGGAGGCAAGGAAAACGAAATCCCCTTTCTCGGTGCGGAAGAGGCCATACTCAAAGGCGGGGTTGACCGTGATGCCTTGGTTGCTGGGGATGGTCCAGGGGGTCGTGGTCCAGATGATGATGGAACTCCCCTCCGGGAGCAGCCCCTTGCCCTCCTTCACGGAGAAGGAGACGTACATCGTCTTGGCGGTGACGTCGGCGTATTCGACCTCGGCCTCGGCGAGGGCGGACTCGCTGCTCCAGCTCCAATAAACCGGCTTCAACCCTTTGAAGATAAGGCCTTTCATCGCCATTTTGGCGAAGACCTCCACTTGCTTTGCCTCGTATTCGGGGAGCAAGGTCAAATAAGGATGGTCGTAATCGCCGAGGCACCCCAAACGCTTGATCTGGCCTTTTTGGTGCTCGACTTGGGTTTTGGCGTATTGCTCGCAGATCCTCCGGAACTCGGGGATCGGGGTCTTTTTGCGGTCGACTCCGGATTTGGTGACCCTCACCTCGATGGGGAGGCCGTGGGTGTCCCAGCCGAAGATGAAGGGCGTGCGGTAGCCGGACATGTTCTTATAGCGGATGACGAAATCCTTCAGGCAGCGGTTAAGGGCGTGCCCGCAGTGGATGTCCCCGTTGGCGTAAGGGGGGCCGTCGTGGAGCATGAACTCCGGGCAGTCGACCCGGTCCTGGTTCATCTTCTCGTAGAGCTTCTCCTCTTCCCATTTTTGGACCAAAACGGGTTCCTTCGCGGCCAGCCCCGCCCGCATCGGGAAGGGGGTTTCCATCATGTGGAGGGTTTCCTTGTATCCCATAGATCTCCTTTCGGGGCAAAGAAAAGCGCCCCGCAGTGTTCTGCAAGGGCGCGGATCGCGCGGTACCACCTTGCTTCCTGGCCCAAGAGGCCAAGCGCTTCTTTTGCCCGGAGTCCGCCGGGGCGGGTCCCCCTACCGCCGCAAAGGGAATCGAGGGGCTGGCTCAGAAGTGATGTCCCTCCCGCATACCCCTTCTCAGCTTCGGCGGGGCTCTCTGTTTTTCGGGGAGGGCGCGTCTTCCTCAACGCCGGAGCTATCTTAAATCCGAGCAAAGCATTTCTCAAGGGCTAGGCCGCGATTGCAAGGCGGAGTTCCTTCAGCTCAGGGTCTTTTGGTAATCGCCGCGGTAAAAGGATAGGACGACCTGCACTTCCGTCTCCCCACAATCCCCGCTTGCGCGGAATCCGAACACGCCGTCCCCCTGCAAATATTCGTCCATCGGGTGGAAGGAAAACTCAAAGGTTGGATCGGGAAGGTCGTAGACAACCTCCATCTTCGGCAAACTCAGGCGCCAGCCCCCTTTTGGGGAGGCCTTCGTCTTCACCCAATTTTCCTTTCGGTCGAAGCTGAGGTTCTTCATCCGCGACTGATAACAGAAGCAATCCGGATCGAGGGGGAACGACAAGAACGTCGCGAGCAATTCCTTGTAGGTGAGCGTCTTGAACGTTTTTTCCACATCGTCCCCTTCGATGTAGTGGAATTCGGACGCCTTACTTTCCCCGTTCCATTCGGCTTGGTAAAGCCTTTCTTCCTCCCCTCTAGTTTCTTTCAAAGAGAGAAGGGGGGAATCCACTCCTGCCGAATAAAATTGGAAGAAATAAACCTTCTCGCCGTTTTCGTAAATATCGCCGGTGACGAAGCTGGGTCTTCCCGGGAGGGCAAGATCTTCGATGTCAGAAAGGCGAAAAACCTGTTTTTGAACGTCTTCCTCCAAATAAGGGTCGAAGGTTTGGTGGAAAGCGATGAAATAGGTAAGATAGGCGACTAGCCCCGTTAGGCACAGGGAAGAGAAGGCGACCCAAAGTCCTCTTCTTTTCCGATTCGACAACGATGTTTTGTCCGATTTCATCTTAAGCGTTCCTTTCATCCTCCGAGACCGATCTTTCTTGGAGGAATTTATCCATGGCATCATCGGCGTAAAGCAAATGAATCGAACCTGTGTAGGCGACTTGGGTAGCAGGGTGCTTAACAACGTTGCGGATTACTTTGTCAGTATGCTTAAAGTATTCCTGATAGGAAAATTTCGATACATAAGAGGATTCAAGCACCCATTGGTAATTGGTTGTATATTTTGTTTTCCGCACGACAACTTTATGAACCGTATAAAACCTTGGAATTTCGATAAACGCTTGATTTGTCTCAAGCGCCCAAGAGCAGGCGGTAGCGAGGGAACGGCAAAAGACAAGCAGTTTCGTAGTCCTTCCCATCGTTTCTGTTTTTTCAATCAAAGTCGCCTCTTTCCCTTGGAAGCAAAAGCGTACGATGTCCGCCAAATGACGCGCATCACGGTCGATTGAAACGGGGAATGTCAGAAGGTCGATGGCTTCTCCGGCGGGGGTCAGACCGACAAATTTCAAAATAAGCTCAGACGCCGATTCAATGATTTGACTTTGGATTTTTTCGTAAGCTTCGTCTTGAATCTTCTTTTCAATCTGTGCGCTGACATTTTCGAGGAACTTGCCGAGTTCCTCTTGCCTATCATGGCCCAAAACGTAAAGATAGGATTCTAGGAATTCTTCACCCTCTTTGTCACCATCGTTCGCGTATAAAAGAAATATCGGATCTACATAGCCCGAATAAACGCCCGATGCTTGAGGGCCTCTTCTTGTTTTGATGTAGCTTTGAAGCGTTGTGCTCTCATCTCCCCTTCTCGGCGCATTGAAAGGCCACATTTCGTTTTCCCAAACGATCAACTTAAAAGGGTCGGAGGTGCCTGCAGAGTTGTAAGGAACGCAGTTTTTGTCCCTGGTTGATGTGTAGTCAATTTGATAAGTCCCATCCACGACGTCTTCCTTTGCAGAAGCGAAAACGTGGATGTAATACGTCGCCGGCTCCAGTTCCTGGGAAAAACTTGCAGTCGAATCGCAGACGAATTTCGTTTTGTTTCTTTGATAACGGCAAATTTCGAAGTGGTAATTGGAAGGATTCGAAATCTTAAAGTCGTAACGGAGTTGTTCGCGGGTTTGAAAGCAGAAATAGTCCTCATCGCGCTCACCCAGGCCGTGCAGAATTTGATCGGATTTCGAGTTCAAATGCAGGGTGCCCTCAACGTGGCCCAAAAAAGGGGCGATCATCGTGGCTCCATTGAACTTATCGTCCGTACTTTCATTGTCTGAATAAGAAAGGTTGGGGTTCACCTTGATTGGACCATCCCAAGCCATCGTTTCGCCGATTTGAGAGCCCCTCCCCCCCGCATAGGCCTCTTCGTAAGAAGGTTCATCGAAAGGCCTTGTTCTTTCTTTGGGATTGTACGTCAAAGCCCCCAAAGAAACCGCCGTGGCCAAAAGCAACGCGCTTACCATGAAGTTTCCTCCCAAGCATTTCCGCTTGTATCTTCGAAATTAAATTAGTCTTAATTAACTTCTATGTCAATGAAAAAATTAATCCAGTCGAACTTTTCTATTTTCCTTTGCTCACGAAAGCAAGAAGGCGAAGTCTTCTTTGGTCAGGGCGGCCCCGCTGACGCCGGAGAGGATCTCCCCAAGCCCCTTCTTCTTCTTTTGCAGGATCAGCATGCGCTCCTCGATGCTGGAGGAGGCGATGAGGCGGAAGACGGTCAGGCTCTTCTTCTGCCCGATGCGGTGGGCGCGGGCGAAGGCCTGCTCCTCCGCGGAGAGGTTCCACCAGGGATCGAGGAGGAAGACGGTGTCGGCCCCCGTTAGGTTGAGCCCGGTCCCGCCGGCCTTCAAAGAGATCAGCATCGCCCCCACGGAAGGATCCGCGTTGAAGGAATTGGCCATTTCGATCCTCTCTTCGGCGGTCGAACTCCCCTCCAAGAGGTAATGCTTGAGGCCAAGCTGGTCGAGCTTTTTCCCGACGAGCTTCAAGGCGGTGACGAAGCTAGAGAAAATCAAAGCCTTATGGCCCCCTTGGGTCAAAGAAAGCAGGCTTTCCGCCAAATAGGAGATCTTGACGCCCTCCTCGGGGAAGGAAGGCAAAAACAGGCTGGGGTCGACGCAGATCTGGCGGAGGCGGGTAAGGGCGGCCAAAATCGAGATGCGGTCCCCTCCTTCCCTGCCCAATTCCCCGCGGGCTTGGGATAGGTATTCTTGATAGACCTTCTCTTGTTCGGAGCCGAGGCTGAGGAAGAAGTCCTTTTCCTCAAAGGGAGGCAGATCCAAGAGGACCTCTTCCTTGGTTCGGCGGAGGAGGAAGGGGGAGATCGCGTTCTTAAGACGTTTCTTCTTTTCCAGGCTCGCGAACTCGATGGTCCCGTAGTCCTCTTTGAAGGAAGAGTATCCAGGGAAGTATCCAGGGACCAAGAAATCGAAGATGGACCAAAGGTCTAAGAGGGAGTTTTGGATTGGCGTTCCGGTCAATGCGAAGCGGCAGGAGGATCGGATTTCCTTCACGGCGAGGCTTTTCTTGGCGAAGGCGTTGGCGATGCTTTGGGCCTCGTCGAGCATCAGGCAGGCGAAGGTCTTCCCTTTGTAGAAGGCGACGTCGTTCCGAAGCGAATCATAGGAGGTCAGGTAGACCTTCCTCTCCTTTTCCTGGATGGAAAGGATGGTCTGCTCCCTCTCCTTTTGGAGGGTCGGGAGCACGATGACCTCCTGCCTTGGGTTGAAGCGGGCGAATTCCTCTTTCCAGTTGTAGAGGACCGACTTCGGGGCGACGATCAAAACGGGCCCCTCGTTTTCCAAGGTCGAAAGGAAGGCGATGCTCTCCAAGGTTTTGCCCAACCCCATCTCATCGCCCAAAACCCCGCCCAAGCCGAAGCGGGCGAGCACGCCCATCCACTGCACCGCTTCGATTTGGTAAGGGCGGAGCAAGGCGGTAACGGGGGACTTCTTCAAGGGGCTGTTCCGGTAATCGAGGATTTGGGCGAGGATCCCTTCCAATTCCCCTCCTCCCTCTTCGGAGGAGGACAGATGGAGGCGGAGGGCCTCCGGAAGAGACAAAGACAAGGGGGAGGAGAGGTCTTTGCCCATCTCCTTCAGTTCGTCGAGGAGGCTCCCGCGGAGGGAAGACAAAAGGAAAGGAACCCCGTCTTTCAGGAAGAAGGCCTTCCCTTCCGCGTACTGCGAAAAGGCCGAGGAGATCTCCTGGGGGGTCCATCCGGAGGAGGAAAAGGAAAGCTCGGGCAACAGAAGGAAGGATCCCGCGCTTTGCTTCTTCAAGGAGAAATGGACGGAGGGGAACCTCCTTTCCCGGGGAAGGGAGGAAAGCCCCGCGGGGAGGCTGAGGCGGCAAAGGGAGGAAAGGGGGGTCAGATCCTCGGAGAGGACCTTCTCCAACGTCGCTTTGTCTTTGATTTCCCCGTTCTCGGGGAGGGAGAGGAAGGACAAAGCGTCCAAAAAGGCCTGCTTTTTGGCTTTTTCCTCCTCCGTGAGGGAAGAAAGGGGCCCATCGCCGCGGGAATAGGAAGAGGAAGCTTTCAAGGAAGAGGAAGTTAAGGCAAGGGAATAGGAGATTTCGAATCGCGGGGGGAGGTCCCCATAGCAGTCCTTTTTGCTTAGATAAGGCAAAAACGCCTCGGTGATCTTGGGGGAAAGCAAGGATTCCGGGAAGGAAGGGTGGGCGGCATAGAACCGGTAGGCCTTTTCCGCGTAGGGGGAGGGGAAGCGCAGCAAGAGCAAGCGGCCCTCCTTCTTTTTGAACAAGGCCTCAAGCCCTTTCCCAAAGTAAGCCTCATCCCCTTCCTCCAAAGGATAGGGGCAGGCGATCCCGCGCCCCTGCTGGTAGGAGAGCTTCCCCTCAAGGGGGGAAGGGACCGAATACGGGGCCAGGGAATAGAACAAAGAGCTCCCCGGGGGCAGCGAAAAGAGGAACGGGGGGAGGTCCTCTTCCCGAAGGAGGAAGAAGTCCTCGACCGAGGAAGGGAAATGAGCCCGCGAGAGGAGGTATTCGAAGCTTGGGATCGAGGGGAGGGAAGCGAAATCCAGCGCGAAGGCGGAGAAGGTGGCTTTCTTCCCTTTCTTATAGGCGTCCAGCAGCAAGAAGGGGTTCCCGATTTTCTTCCTTTCCCCGTCGCTTCGGAGGTAAAGGAAGCCTTTGAAGGACTTCCCTTCCTTCAAAAAGGAATAGGACCATTCGGGGATTTGGGATTTCGCCAGATTCGGGAGGCAAGATGGGAGGGTCTCCTTCAAGCGGGCGAGCTCGCTCTCCGCGTCGCTGAATTCCTTGGCCTCCTCTTCGCTTAAGGAGGCGATCCGCTTGGCTTTTGGGGTCGCGCAGGAATAAAGCGCCGCCCTTTCCTTCTCCCCCATCGCTTTCTCCTTCTTGGCCAATTGCAGGGCCAAAAGGAGCCAGGATGAAGGCTTGAGGGAGGGAAAGCTTGGGTTGGGGGAGACTTGCTTTCCCGCGTCCAGGCGGAAGCTCCAATAATGGGAGGAGGGGGAGATGGCTTCGTAGAGGAAGGAGCAATCCTCCGGGAAGAAGGAGAAATAGACCCGCGTCCCCGGGTCGGAGAAAAAGGCGAGCTCTTCCTTGTAAGTCGGGTCTTTCTTGAGCTCTTCCTCCCAAGAAAGGAGGGTCTGTTCCTTCAGGCTAGATAGATACATGGGTATCCTCCCAGGGGGTGAGCCCCTTCCGTTGGCAAAGCCCCCTTTTTTGGAGCAAGCGGAGGTAGTTGCCGCGAAGGGAGGGAGAAAGGAGGGAATAGGCCTCCGCGGAGGGGGAAAGAAGCAAAGGGACTAAGCAGGGGAAGGAAAGGAAGCATTGGTAAAGGGGATCGCCCTCATCCAAGTTTTTGTCCTTCAAGGCCTTCTCGGCTTTGCTGATCAGAACGGGCTGATAGGGAAAAGGGGATAGCTCTTCCTTGAGGAGGGGGAAGTCCCCAAGCCTTAAAGAGGGGATGTCCTCCTCCTTCCCTTTGCCCAAAAGGAAAAGGAAAGGGGAGAGCAATTTGCTGGAGGAGAGGAAGGAAAGGAATTCGCCTTCCTTGCCCCGCTTCTGCTCTTCGCCTAGGCCCCTCCAATAGGAGCAAAGGGCGGGGAAATCGCCCCCGAAGAGGCCGAACATCTTCTTATAGCAAGGAAGAGCGGCGCTGGGGCCAAGGGTCTTCTCCAATTCTTTCCCCATCTCCTCCCAAGTGGAGGCGGGGAGGGCGCAATAGGGGTTCTCCGACAGCAGGCGCAACCCCTCCCCGTCTTCCTGTCGAAGAAGGACCTTCGAAAGGACGGGGTAGGCCTTGAAGCGGAAATCGGCCCGGCAAAGGAGATGAAGGCTATAAGGAGGCAATAGGGACAGCAGCCTCTCTTCCTCCCCCAAGAAGAGGTTCAGCAGATCGTAGCTGGACCCATTCGTCAGCCCCGCGTCGAACCTCTCTAGGGCCAAGCTCCGCTCCCTTTCCCCTTTCAAACAGGCGAGGAAGAACCCCTTCTTGCCCGCTTGGGAAAGCAAGGGGGGCACGAAGGAAAGGCAATTGGAGAGGAAATCCTCCGGGAAAGGGAGGCTTTCCAAAAACGGGGCGAGGTAACCCCCGTCTTCTTCCTCCCCGAACCCCGAATACGTCGGCGCGCTTTTCAGGATCGCTTTGATGCCCGAGCAAACCGCGGCCTCGTCCCAATTCCACTTCAAGGACCGTTTCTTCAGCTCCTTGAGCCCTTTCTGCAGAAAATACAGGCTCCCCTTGCTTTCGAAATAGGGCGAGATGGTCTTCAGGTAGAATTGGAAGTCCGGCAGGGAGGCTTCGCAGTTCTCCCCCACTTCCTCCTCTAGGCGCAGCAAAAGGGCGGCCATGTGGCGGCAGGGATGGTTTGAGTTCCCGCGGCAGGAGCAAGAAGCCCCCGAAAGGGAGCCTTCTAAGGAGAAGCTCATCCCGATCGCGAAGCGCTTGCCCCCCTCCTCCACGTTCCCATGGGCTTCCCCGGAGAGGGGGTCGAAATAGGTGATGGAGGCCTTCCCCTGCTCATAGAGTTCCTTCCCTTGGAGGAACTCCTCCCCAGGGAAGCGAACGTGGTTTTGGCTGTAAAGGGGAAGTTTGCGCTTTCTCATAACTTGTAGTATAGAACGAAGCAGGGACGTTAAGGCAAGGAAAATGCGCCTCAGCGACTGAGGCGGAAAGGAAAAAGCCCCCCTTTCCGCGCGGAAAAGGGGGGTAAGGGAAAGGAAAAGCGCGCCGCGGGGCGCGCTTAGGGGTCAGGCATTGGAATCGTTCCCGCCGAGGATCCCTTTCAGGAAATTGGGCAGGATTTTGGTGGGGATGTCCTCTTCCTCTTCCCCATCCTTCTTTTGGCTCTCCTCCAAAGAGGCGATCTCCTTGGCGCGGGTGGCGTCGACCCCGGTGCCGACCTCATCCCGGCGGAGCGGGGTGAATTTGGGCACGGAGGTGAAATCGTATTCCTCGGAGAAGTCCGCGGCGATGACGGAGACGAGGATCGTATCCTCCAGCTGCGGGTTGATGGAGAGCCCGAACATCACGTCCACCCCCGTCCCGGCCGTCTCGGAGATGCGGTTGGCGCATTCCTGGGAATCGAAGAGGGAGACGTTGGAGCCGCAGGTGACGGAGATGATGACTTTTCTTGCCCCGGAGATCGAGGCTTCCAGCAAAGGCGAGTTGATCGCGTTCTCGGCCGCCTCCTCCGCTTTGTTGGGGCCAGAGCCCGTCCCGAAGCCGATCAGGGCGATGCCCGATCCCTTCAGGACGCTTTTGACGTCGGCGAAATCGAGGTTGATGACCGCCGGGAGAAGGATCAGATCGGTGACCGTGCGGACGGATTGAGCCAAGACGCGGTCGGATTCGGCGAAGGCGTCGCCGATGGAGGCTTTCCCGGCCGAGGAAAGGAGCTTGTCGTTGCTGACGATGATGATCGAGTCGACGGCGTCTTTGAGATCGTTGAGCCCGGTGACCGAATTGGCGATCCGGGTCTTGCCTTCGAAGGTGAAGGGTCGGGTGACGATGGCGATGGTCAAAGCGCCTTCCTCTTTGGCGATGGAGGCGACCACCGGGGCGGCCCCGGTTCCGGTTCCGCCGCCCATGCCGGCGGCGATGAAGACCAAATCGGCCCCTTTGACGATGGAGCGGATGGTCTCCTCCGACTGATTCGCGGCTTCTTTGCCGACCCTAGGATCCCCTCCGGCGCCGAGGCCGTGGGTGACTTGTTCGCCCAAGGCGACGCGGTTGGGGGCTTTGGAGGTGGCCAAGGCCTGCTTGTCGGTGTTGAACACGTAGAATTCGACGTTGGAGATGTTCTCGTCGATCATGCGGTTGACGGCGTTGTTGCCGGCCCCGCCGACGCCGATGACGATGATGCGGGCGACGGGTTCGAAGTTATCCAGATCCATGGATTGGCTATCGTTGCTCATAATGTGGGTCTCCTTGTTACAAAGCGTCTTCGTTGGGGGAATCGGAACGCCTTTCCTTCTTTTCTTTCTTTTGGCTCATCCGAGTGACTTGGGCCACGCCGTGGTAGTTGTCCTCCAGGCTTCCGGTGTAATGGGAGGAGGCGATCAATAGGCCCAGGCAGGCGGAGAAGCGCGGGTCCCTGCATCCGATGACCCGCGGGAGGGGGAAGAGGATGGGCCGGTTGGGGAAGTGCCTTTGGAAGAAGGAAGGTAGCCCCGCGAGCTGGCTGCCTCCCCCGGTGAGGAAAAGCGGGAAGGGGGCGAGAGTTTCCTTGTCGCTGGGGAAAAGGGTCAAGAAGGCGGCTTGAAACTGGGTGAAGAAGGCATCGAAGTACTCCTCGATCACCGCGTTCACGGCCTTTTGGTCGACGTCTTTGGCCAATCCGGTTTGGGGATCGGTCCCTTTGGCCAAGGATGGGGAATAAGCGAAGGGGCGCTTGTCGTAGCCGAAGGTCTTCTTGATCTCCTCGGCTTTGTCTTTGCCGATGCCGAGGCGGGTGGAGAGGAGGTCGGTCAAGTCGTCGGAGCCCAAATGGAAGGGGGCGGAGCAATAGGGCTGGCCGCCGCCGATGAGGGAAAGCGAGGTGGTCTTGGCCCCCATATCGACCAAAAGGTAGTTTTCCGGCAAAGAGGGGTCAAGGGAATAAAGGAGCGCTTGGCAATAAGGGGCCACCGCCACTTTCTTGATGCGGAAGCCGGCTTCGTTGACGAGGCTTTGGTAATCCTGGGCGATGGCTTTGGGCAGGGTGTGGATCATCGCCTTCACGCCAAGGGACGAGCTCTGCTTCCCCACGGGGGGGTTGGCGAAGACCTCCCCGCTTTGAAGGAGGAACTGGATGGGGATGATGTCCACCACTTCGTTCCCGCCGGGGATCGTCTCGTTCTTCACTTTGGTGATGACGTTCGCGATGTCGACGCGCCCGATCCTTTGATCGGAGGAAGCCGAGGTCGTCGATTCGTTCTTCTCGTAAATCTTCAGCCCAAACGGAGGAAGGCAGAGGCAGAGCTCGGAAATCGTCCCCTTCAATTTCATCTCGGGCTCATCGAATTTGGCGAAGGAGGAAAGGGCCTTCTTCAAGCCCTCGCGATCGGCGATCAATCCGCCTTCTATCAAGGAGTCGATGGGGGCTTCCCGGGTGTAGAGGACGATGGGGGTCTCGCCAAGGCAATATCCGATCAAAAGCTTGATGGATTTATGGGAAAGGTCGAAGCAGGCAAAGCGTTTTGGTTCCATAATGCGGGTATATTTTAATATACCCAAACGAAGTTTCCTAGAGCCACCTCAAGAATTATCTAGAATGTTTTTAGTAGTTTTTTGGTACAATTCATGATTCGGGAATCCTTCGTTGGCAACGGGTGTTTTTCTCGCTCATTCTCGGACTCATGGCAAGAATGCCCATTTTCCTTTTGTCCGAAATTCCCCAAAGCAGAAGGGAAAGGCGGCCCTCCCCGCGGCCTCATCCGGGGCTTCCGCCCCTTCCTTTCTTGGCTTCCCAAATGAGGGGGCGAACGAAAAAGGAGGGGCGCTCCCCTCCTCCTTCTTGCCTTTCCCTTTTTATTCCACCCCGAGGATCGAGGCGATCTGGATGGGGTTAGAGGCGCTCTCCTCCGAGCTCTCCTCGCTGGCTTGGGCGGCTTCGGCCCGGCTCTGCTCCACCCCATAGGTGATGAGGACGGGGGCCGCGGTGGACAAAGCGAGGGCCAAAGAAAGACCGGTGATGCGCAAAGCGGCGCGGAGCCGGTAATAGGCTTTTTTGTGCCCGGTTTTATAGAGTTTGTCTTTCATGGCGTTTCTCCTTCATTTCCTTTCTAAGACCCTGAGCTTGGCCGAAGCGGAGCGATGGTTCTCCTCGAGCTCCTTTTGGCTGGGCTGGATCGGCTTGGGGGTCAGGATGCGGTAAGGCATCTCCTCCTCCCCCGGGAGGCTGATCTGATGGCGGTCGACTTTGGCGATGGCTCTCCTCTGGAATTCCCTCTTCACCAGACGGTCGTCCAGCGACATGAAGGTGATGATCGCGAGCCTTCCCCCATGGCGCAGCAAATCGGGGCCATCTCGGAGCAAGGTTTTCAAGGCGTCTTCCTCCCCGTTGACCGCGATGCGGATGGCTTGGAAGATCTGCTTGGCGGGATGGCCTTTCTTGCGGAGCTCCTTCTCGGGTTTGCTGCGTTTGATGATCTCAACCAGCTCCCCTGTGGTGCGGATCGCCTTCTTCTTTCTTTCCAAGGCGATGCTGCGGGCGATTTTCCCGGAATAGGGGTCTTCCCCATATTGGTAGAAGATCTCCGCGAGCTCTTTCTCGGGGGTTTGGTTCACGAGCTCGAAGGCCGAGTAAGCCTGGGTTTGATCCATCCTCATGTCCAAGGGGGCGTCTTCTTTGTAGGAGAAGCCTCGCTCCGCCTCGTCGAATTGGGGGCTCGATACGCCTAAGTCGGCGAGGATCCCATCGACTTCCCCCACCCCTTCTTCCTGCATTCTTTGCTTTAAGAAGGCGAAGTTGCCGTGGATGAGGGTGAAGTTGTCCCCTGCTTGCAGAAGCCTTTGGCGGCTTTCTTTCATAGCCTCTTCGTCGAGGTCGAAGCAATAGAGGCGGCCCTTGCCTTGGAGCTTCTCAAGAATCAGGCTGGAATGCCCGCCCCGGCCCAATGTGCAGTCGACGTAAACGCCACCTGGGACGACGTCCAGGGCATCGACGGCTTCCTGCAGCATGACGGGATAGTGGCTCCCCATTCCTAATGGCTCCTTCCGGCCAAGGTCTCATAGCTTGAGGCGTTGGCGATCAAATACTTCGCGTAGCTCGTCGCGTCCCACAATTCCAAATGGTCGAGGACGCCGATGAGGGTGACTTCTTTCCCGATCGAATAGTCGTAGAGCATGTCCTTGCCGAGCAGCACCCTACCCACCTTGTCCAAGCTGAGCTTGCAGATGGAGGCGCTGGCCAAACGGACGTAGGCCCGCGAAGAGGGATCCGCGTAAGAGAGGGAGGAAAGCTTTTTGATCATCTCCTGGAAGGCTTCTTCCTGATAGATGCTCAAGCACCCTTCGAACCCCTTCATCACGTAGAGGGTCTCCCCGGGGGCGATGCCAAGCTCCCTTGGGAGCAAAAGCCTGCCCTTTGGGTCGAGGTTGCGCGAATAGGTTCCGAAGAATATGTTTCCCACTTTTTACCACCTCGACGAACCACACATTACCACGTCGAAGGTTTATTGACAATCTTTTCTTAAGAAAAAACGGGTTTGGAAAGGTTTGGATCCAACGGGGGATTTAAGGATTATGCCGATGAGAAACCCTCACAGGAACGGAAAAAAGCAATTTCCAATCCAAAAGGGATTCCTTTCATAAACTCCTAGTTTTTTTATGTTCCGTTAGCTTATTTCTTTATGTTGATTTTTCGCAAAAGAAAACCGCCCTTTCCGAGGCGGATTCTTTCTTTAGCGCTCGTCCCCTTCCTTCCGGAAGGAATACCCTTCCCCTCCTTCCGGCAGGGAGGATCCTTCCTTGTGGGGGGATATGGGGATGAGGCTATGGATGATTTTGTGGGCCAAATCGCGGCTTTCGAAGTGGGTGCCGGGGAAGATGTAGCCCTCCCCATCCTCCTCCTCGGATTCCAGCAGGTCGATGCAGGCCGAATCGGAGAACCCCTCCAAGAAGGGGGAGGCGTTCCGCGAGTCGGCGAGCTCCATTTCCCCGCAGATCGAGTAGTCGGCGGTCAAATAGCCGCCTTCGTTCTCGACTTTACAGCGAAAACGGCACTTCGGGACGGATAGCAGCGGATAATCTTGGGCACAGTCTTCCTTTGAAAAGGCCAGCTCTTCTTCCCAACAAAGGGGTTTGCCTTCTTTGACGAGATTCCGGTGGATCCTCATTGGCGGACCTCCGCGCCGAACTTCTGTTTGAGCAGGGAGATGGCCTTGGACATGGAGAGCTTGATTTCCTCGTCCTTGAGGGTCTTCTCCGGGTCGAGGAAGGTGATCGTGATGGCCATCGACTTCTTCCCAAAGAGGATGTTCGCCCCTTGGTAAAGGTCGAAGACCTCAACGGAGGAGATGAGCTTATCGCCCTTCTTGAGCTCCCTTTCCACGTCGAGGAAGGGAACGTCTTCGTCGATCAGGAAGGCCAAATCGCGGCTGACGGAGGGGAATTTGGAGGGGATCGGGGCCTTGACGGGCGAGGTCTTCATGCCCAAGAGGGCTTCCAAATCGATCTCTCCGACCACCGCGTTCTTCAGCCCCATGGACTTCAGCAGGGAGGGATGGAGCTCGCCGAAATAGCCGATGAGGGTCTTGCCCATGCGGATTTCCGCGGATTTGCCCGGATGGAGCTCATTGCCCGAGAAGGACCATTTTTTCAGCTGCAGACGGTTGGCCTGGAGGGAAAGCAGATCCAAGATGCCTTCGAAGAGGCCTTTGGCGTCGTAGAAGTCGTATTCCCTCTCCAGCAAAGACCCCCGTTCCTTTTTCTTGCCGAAATAGACGAAGCTGAGGCGCCGGGAGGACAAGCTCACCCCATCGACGTCGCTGATTTCGAAGAAGGCGCCGTCTTTGTTTTGGCGGGCGAAGTTGTATTCGGCGGCTTCCAGCAAGCTCGGGATCAAGGTCCTCCTCACCACTTCCCGCTCATCGGTCATCGGGTTGGATAGCACCAAGGGGTCCCCATGGGCCAAGTAAAGGAAGCGCGAGGCGTTCTGCTTGCTGACCAGGGTGTAGGTCAAAGCCTCGGAGAGCCCCTGCCCGTAGAGGAAGGAGCGGATTTCCCTTTCCTTCTTCTGGGCCGGGGTGAGCCCTTGGCAGGAAAGCGCGGTCTCTGGCAGGGTCGAGGGGACGTAAGAATAGCCTAGGATGCGGATCACTTCCTCGGAGATGTCGGCTTTGCCCTCGATGTCGATGCGGGAAGAGGGGATACCCAAAACGAGGTCCTCCCCGCTTTCTTCCTCCACATCGATGCCATCGCGGAGCAAAACGCTTTTGACTTCGGCCAAGGAGAAGGAGGTCCCAAGCCTCCCGTTGATGTAGCTTAGGCTCACCTTCACCCGCTTTTTGGAGTGGGAGAGGGTATCGAAGGAGCAGATCTCCCCGAACTCGGAGGCGGAGCAATATTCCTTCAGATAATAGGCGGCCATGGACAGGACTTCCTTGGCTTGGTCGGGGTTGATGCCTTTGCAGAAGCGGAGGGAGGAGTCCGAGGATAATCCGATGCGGTTGCTGGTCCTGCGGATGGAGGAATAGGAGAAGTTGGCGGCTTCCACGTATACGTTTTTGGTGGAGGAATCCACTTTGGCGCATTCGGCGGTCATAATGCCGGCCAAGCACACGGGCACGCCGCCGCTGACGATGACGATGTCCCCTTTCTGCAGATGGTAGGTTTTCCCATCCATCGCCAGGAAATCGCCTTCGTAGTCGTCGACGGCGATGAGCTGCTTGCTCGGGAGCTTGTCCGCGTCGTAGAGGTTGAGGGGCTGCCCGGAAAGCAGCATCGCCAAATTGCCCACGTCGACGGTCGAATCGATGCTGCGGATGCCCTCGCTTTCAAGGAGGGAAGCGACTTCTTTGGGCGAGGGGGCGGTGCGAAGGGCGCCGACGTAAACGGCATCGAACTGAGGGCATTTGTCCGTTTTGCTTCCCACTTCCAAAACATTCCCTTCGCCGTTCAGGGCCGGGTAGGCGCGCTTTCGGTAGGGAAGGTCCAGCAAGCAGGCGACTTCTTGGGCGATATTGGAAAGCGCGTAGAGGTCGGGGCGGTTGGGGAGGACGTCGAATTCGATGACGACGTCGTCCAAGCCGAGATAGGAAAGCACGTTCTCCTCCCCCACCGGGGCGCCTTCCGGCAGCTCTTCGATCCCTTTGGTCTGAGCTTCGGAGAGGAACTTCGGATCCACGCCGAGCTCAAGCAAGGAGCAGCACATGCCGTCGCTATCGACGCCGCGGATCGTGCTCTTCAGGATTTTGCCTCCGGGGAGGTTGGCCCCTTCGCGGGCGATAATCGCCTTCAGCCCTTCCCTGGCGTTGGGCGCCCCGCAGACGATCTGATGGACGCCGAAAACGGGTCCTTCGTCGACTTGAAGGACGTGAAGGTGGTCCGAATCGGGATGGGGGAGGCAGGAAAGGATCTTCCCAATGACCAAGTGGTCGCCGCTGGCGCATCGGGAGATCCCCTCCACTTCCGCTCCGGCGAAAGTCAGTTTCTCGGCGACTTCCTCGGGGGTATGGCCCTCCAAAGGAAGGACGCTTTTCAGGTAATTCCAGCTGATCTTCATCTTAATTTCCTCACTTTCCGGGGAACGCCTTCAGGAAACGCTCGTCGTTTTGGTAGAAGCGGCGGATGTCATCGACCCCATACCGGAGCATGGCGACCCTCTCCACCCCCACGCCGAAGGCGAAGCCGGAGTAGGCTTCCGGGTCGTACCCGCACATGGAGAGGACTTTGGGGTTGACCATGCCGGCCCCGAGGATCTCGATCCAGCCCGTGCCTTTGCACATCGGGCAGCCCTTCCCCTGGCAAGCGAAGCAGGAGACGTCGACTTCAACGCTGGGCTCCGTGAAGGGGAAATAGGAGGAGCGGAGGCGGATTTCCCGCTTCTCGCCGAACATTTTCTTGACGAAGAGCTCCAAGGTGGCCTTTAGGTTGGCTAGGGAAATCCCTTTGTCGACCACCAAGCCCTCGATCTGGGCGAATTGGTGGGAATGGGTCATGTCGTCGTCGTCCCGGCGGTAGGCTTTTCCGGGGCAGATCATCTTGATGGGCGTCTTATCGATGTTGTCGACCATCGCGTGGGCCTGGGCGGCGCTGGTCTGGGTGCGGAGGAGCTTCTCCGCGTCGAAGTAGAAAGTATCCTGCATGTCGCGGCTGGGGTGGTCTTTGGGGACGTTGAGGAGCTCGAAGTTGTAATGGTCGGTCTCCACGTCCCTGCCTGAGACGACTTGGTAGCCCATGGAAAGGAAAATGTCCTCGACCTCGTCGATGATCTGATAGAAGGGGTTCTTCCTTCCTTGGATCTCCTCCCTGCCGGGGAGGGTGATGTCGATCCTTTCCTTCTTCAGCTTCTCCTCGAGCTCTTTCTGCTCGAGCTCCTGCTTCTTCTGCTCATAGAACGAGGCGATCGAGGATTTGACCTCGTTGACCCTCTTTCCGAAGGAAGCTTTGTTCTCGGCTTTGACTTCCCTCATCAAGGCCATCAATCCGCTGGCTTTCCCTTTCTTGGAGAGGAAGCGGTTGAAGAATTCGGCCAAACTGTTTTGGTCTTTGACGCCCTTCTCGGCGTCTTTGGCTTCGAGCAATACGCTTTCGGCGGTTTGGATGGGATCCATAGTTGTCTCCTTAAAAAATAAAAGGCGGCCCGGCGGGAACGGATTTCTCCGCGGTGCCATCCCCCTTCGGCCCGACGCTTCTTGGGCCGCTCTTGCTTTCCCGATAACGGCGGGGCCGGGGAGGTCACCCTCCCGTCCTCGGCGGCGAATTCGCGGCTTCCTTCGGAGATGGTTCCACTGCTCATCTCTCCCTGTTCCCGGAAGTGCCCCGCTACTGCTCCGCTTCGCTGGACGATACCATTCTATCCTTAGCCGCCTTCCTTTCAAGGGAAAGAGGCGTTCTTTTGGCTTTCCCGGCGCTCGGTTTTCCGCGCGCAGAGGGCAAGGAGGAGCAAAAGGCAGGGAAGGATCCCCTTTTCTTCCTTCGCGTCCAGGGAGAAGGGCTTCATCCAAGAAAAGGCGTATTGCTTCCAAAAGGCGGCTTCTCTCCCCTTTTGGATCGAAGATCTTCCGGCAATGGCCAAAGGCGAATCCCCGCTATGCTTGATGCAAAAGGCGGGAATCTTCGCGGAAAACGTCATAACGGCCAAGGAAAGCGGGCTTTTCCTTGAGGAAAAGCTTCATTGGGCTTGGTCCGCGACGATTTCGGGGAATTCGAGGTACGAGGAAAGGTCAGGCAGGGAGAAGGCGTTCGGATCGGTGAAGTCGCAGAGGACGTTGCCGGAGATAGCCAAGGTCCCATCGAGGCTGAATTGGGTTTCCTTGGGATCGCTCCCTTCGCCCGCTTCCGAGGAAAAGTCGAACATCCCGTTGGGGTAAAGCTCCGCGATTTTGGCTTCGTCGAGGGCGAAGTTGATGTCGACGCGGACCTGAAGGAGGCTCTTATCCGAGAAATAGGCCTCCACGGTGAAGGCCTTGGGCTCAGCGTAGAGGAAGAATTCGTCGGCCTTTTCTTTGGCTTGCTGGTAGCTGGGGGCGGAGGTTTCGCTGGTGAAGGAGGAATAATCCGAAGAGCTGATGGCCGAGGCGAAGGCGCAGGAAAGGACGTTTTTGTCCTTGCTGGAGAAAGAGATCTTCTTGCTCTTGTCCTCTTTGGTTTGGAAGCTGAACGCGGTTTTGCCGCTTCCGTCTTGATAAGCCCCCTCCAAGAAAGAGGAGAGGAAATCAAGTGAGGAGAGGTCAGCGTCTTCTTTGACCAAAGGGAGGTTCTTCTGGAGGTTTTCTTTCTCCTCCTCGCCCAAAGTCCATTTCCCTTTGTATTTGTTCTTGCTATCGAGCCGGTTGCCCCCGCCGTAGAGGACGTAGTCCGAATCCACGCTCCGGATGAGGGTCTGGACCAATAGTCCGAGGGTCGCGTTGGTGTCCACTTCCCCGTCGGCGTTCTTCTCCCCCGAGGCGTTGAAATAGACCGCCCCCTGGTTCAGGTAGGCTTTGGCTTTCAAGGGGGAGAGCTTCAGGGAGCCCTTCATCTCGGAAAGGTCTTTTTGGTTGGTGTCCAAGCTCATTTCCCCGCCTTGGAGCAAAACCATTCCTTGGAGCTCATCGACGGAGGTTGATTTAAGGTTTTTGGCCCCGGCTTCGAAGGAAAGGGAGCTCCCAGTCAGATGATAATAGGTGCCGTTCTGGTTTTTGACCCCGAAGGCGATCTTCCCGCCGACGCCGGCGGATTTGAAGTAACAGCTTTCCTGACGCAAGGAAGATTGGGCCGCTTCCTTCAAGGAGGCGATATAGGCCTTCCCGTCCTCTTCTTCGGGGGAAGAGGAGCCGCAGGAAGCCAGAAGCGCGGCGGAAAGCAAAAACAATGAGGTCTTTTTCATGGCTCCATTATGGCGCAAGGAAAAGAATGTGGGCAAAGTTTTTCTTCCTAGGAGCGGAGTTTCTCCATCAGGATCCCACCGGCGACGCCGACGTTCAAGGAGTCGATGCCTTGGATGGGGATGTAGGCGTTGCGGTCGGAATGGGAAAGCAAATAGGGGCTCATCCCCCTGCCTTCGTTGCCCAAGATCAGGCAAACCTTCTCCCCGAGAATGGGGAGGGAGTGGAAGTCGGTGGCGTCCTCCAAAGCGCTGCCCAGCAGGAAATAGCCTTGCTTTTTGAGCTCTTCCACCGCTTCTTCTTCCCCTTTCCCTTCCTGGAGGTTCAATCGGAAGAGGGCGCCTTGGCTGGAGGCGACCACTTTGCTGGAATAGAAGCTCGCGGTCCCGGATAGGGAGATCACGTCTTTGAAGGAGAAGGCCAAGGCGGTGCGGAGGAGGGTGCCTACGTTCCCAGGGTCCTGGACGCGGTCCAAAAGCAAGACGCGCGGGGAGGAAAGCTCCTTGCTCTGCTTCTTTTTGCAGACCCCCACGATGCCCTCGGGGGTTTTGCTGAGGCAGAGCTTCTGGAGGACCTCCGGGCTGATGAGGGTGCACTTCTTCGCCCCCGAATAGGGCTTGAGGGAATAGACCTCCAGCAAGCAGGAGGAGGAAGAGGCCATCTCAACGAGGTGGAAGCCCTCGACCAAAAAGAGGGGCGAATCCCCTTTCCTCA
>DCMK01000016.1:2278-17946 GCA_002321395.1 Caryophanales bacterium UBA1624 | reverse complement strand
TTTCCTCAGGGCGCAGAGCTCTTTGATCCGCGGGTTGGACCTAGACGCGATTCTTTCCATCGTATTCTCCTTTCCTCAAATGGGCGTGGAGGGCTTTGTAATCGGGGCAATAGCGGTAGACGATTCGGTAGAACCCCTCCCCGTGGTTGAACTCGAAATGATGGGCCAATTCGTGGACGACGACCGAATCGATGACCTCGATGGGGAAGCAGATCAATTGGCTCTGCAAGGTGATCGAATGGGTTTTCCTTGAATTCACCCCGTACCGGGTCTTCATCGTCCGCGTCTTCACTTTGTAGGGGGGATGGACGCCCATGAGCGTCTGGTAATGCTCGACCCGCTGCTGGAAAACCGGCAGGGAGAGCTTCTTGAGGAATGAGGAAAGCTCCTTCTCCCCCATCTCCCCGACGAAGTGCTTCTCCCCCAGGTAATAAAGGGTGCCGTTTGAATAATAGGAAGGGATGGAAGCCTTTTTCTTCAAAAGGCTCCCTAAGCACCTCGATGCGGCTTCCTTGGCCCGGGAATAGGTGCAGTAAACGGGGCAGGAGACCTTGACGGCCCCTTCTTTGCCCAAACGGACGATGATGTTTTTGCAGCCCCTCTTTTTGGTGATGAGGAGGGTATATTCCTTGCCTTGGTAAACCAGTGAGTCCGTTTTTTCCATCCTCCTTATTATACAGGGGGATGGAGCGTTTCTCCCCAATCCGCAAGAAAAACCTCCCGAAGGAGGCTTCTTTCAGCTTTGTTTGGCTTCCGGCTCGTAATCCAAACTCAGGTTGAGGTAGGCGGAGAGGGCGTAGCTGAGCAGCGCGATGCGGCTGATCAGATAAGATCCCCAATAGACCACGTCGCCTTGATGCCCCAAGGCGTTGAGGATGGAATAGGAGTATTTGGTGGCCGAGGCCGCGAACAGGAACGCGGCGCCCCAGATCAGGCAAAGATAATAGGGCCAAGAGCAATCCCCATCGAGGGTCTTCTTGACGAAGAAGACGATCGATCCGGCGATGCCGAGGGAAGAGAGAATATACATGATCCCCGGGATCGCGGAGGTGCTGCCATCATGGAAGCAATAGGCGGCGCGGGAAAGGCAATAGGCGAAGGCGATGAGGGAAAGAAGGACGGAGACGGCGATCTGGGTGGACTTCCGGCGGAGGATCCAACAGAGCAATCCGAGGGCCAGCCCCACGAAAAGGAGGCCCAAGAAGACCAAGGCGACGGCGTATTCCCCCGTGTGGAGGTAAGCGTCCACCGCCTCCCCCTGCTGAAGGTAGGCGATCCGGTAATTGTATTTGGCCGGGTCGGAGAAAGCCAAAAGGGCGTAGACGAAGACGGGGATCAGCAAGGCGAGCAGAATCCCATAGAAGGCGCAGACCAAAACGAAGCGGGTTTTCTTTTTCATTTGGATTCCCCTTTCTCCGCGTCGAGCCGGGCGGCTTCGAGGCGGTATTTTTCCTCTTCCTCGTCGTTGCAGAGGACGAAATGCCCCGGCAGGACTTCGCGGAAGCTCGGCTTGGAGGAGGAATAGTCGTGGGCGGTCGAGGGGTCATAGACCGTGCGGACGCGATTCTTCTCGCTGTGGGGGTCGGGCTTGGGGATGGCGGAAAGCAGGGCTTTGGTATAAGGATGGAGGGGGTGGGCGAAGAGCTCATCGCTGTCGGCGAGCTCGACCATGTTCCCGAAATACATCACGGCGATGCGGTCGCAGAAGTATTTGACCACGGACAGGTCGTGGGCGATGAAGAGCATCGTGAGGCCCATTTCCTCCTTGATCTGGTTGAGCAAGTTGAGGACCTGGGCGCGGATGGAGACGTCCAAGGCCGAGATCGGCTCATCGCAGATGAGCAATTTGGGGTTCATGACCAAAGCGCGGGCGATGCCGATCCTCTGACGCTGGCCGCCGGAGAATTCGTGGGGGTAGCGCGAGGCGTATTCGGGGATGAGCCCGACGCGCTTGAGCACCGCTTCCACCGTCTTGCGGTTCTCCTCTTTGTTGTATTTGCCTTGGATGTGCAGGCCTTCGGTGATGATGTCCTCGACCGTCATCCTCGGGTCGAGGGAGTCGATCGGGTCCTGGAAGATCATCTGGATCTGGTTCCGGAGCCTCGAATTGACGTGCTTATCGTCGTAATGAATCTGCTTGATGAGGGCTTTCTGCTCCTCGACGTGGGCTTTTTGGGCCTGCTCGATCGCGTCGATTTCCTTTTGGAACCGCTCCTTGATGGCCTCGGCCTCGCCGGGGGCGGTGGCGTCGACGATCTGACAGTGCTCCTGCTCGCGCAAAGAGGCGATCTTCTCTTTGGCGTGGATGTTGCTCCATTTGATCTCTTTGCGGTTCCACCGATCGCCGGCGGCGATGCGGTAGCCTTTGTAATAAATGGCGCCGGAGGTGATGTCGTAAAGGCCGATCACGCAGCGGCCGGTCGTCGTTTTTCCGCATCCGGATTCCCCGACGAGACCGAAGCACTCCCCTTCTTTGACGTCGAAGCTGACGTCGTGGACGGCTTTGGTTTTGTATTCGCCGGCCTTGAAGAACTGCTTCAGGTGGCGGACGCTGAGGATGATGTGGTCATCGACGAGCTTCTGATCGTAGGTGATGCCGAAGTTCCCGAGGCGGAACTTGATCCCCTCGATCTCTTCTTTCAGGGCGGCTTCCTGCTTCTTCTCCTTCTCGCCCCAGGTTTTGCGGTTGGGGTGGGAGAGGCGGAAGGAGGAAAGCTCGGAAGTCTTTTTGCGGAGGGCTTCCTTCAGGGCCTTCTTCTCATCGGAAAGGGTTGCCATGTTCAATTTTCCTCCTTCTGCTTTCTGAGGCTGTTTTGGATGCGGGTGGCCACGATCTTTGGCATTTCGGCCTTAGGGGCGCGATCGTCCAAAAGCCAGGTGGCCGCGTAGTGGGTCGGGCTTAGGCGGAACATGGGGGGCTCTTCCTTGAAATCGACTCCCATGGCGTATTTGCTGCGCGCGGCGAAAGCATCGCCCTTAGGCGGGAAGAGCATGTTGGGCGGGGTGCCGGGGATGGCCTCGAGCTTCTCCTTCGAATCGATGTCGGGGATGGAGGAAAGAAGCGCCCAGGTATAGGGGTGGGCCGGGGAATAGAAGACTTCCTCCGCGGTTCCGTATTCGACGATCTTCCCGGCGTACATCACGGCGACGCGATCGGCCATGTTGGCGACGACCCCGAGGTCGTGGGTGATGAAGATGACCGACATATGGTGGGCTTTCTTCAAGCGGTTGATGAGCTCGAGGATCTGGGCCTGGATGGTGACGTCGAGGGCCGTGGTCGGCTCATCGCAAATCAAAACGTCGGGCTCGGCGGTCAAAGCGATGGCGATGACGATCCTCTGCCTCATGCCGCCGGAGAATTCGAATGGGTACTGATAAAAGCGCCTCTCCGGGTCGGGGATCCCGACTTCCGCCATGATCTTGAGGGCCCTTTCCTTGGCCTCTTTGTGGGTGACGCGCTTCTCGCCCAAGGCGCGGCGGTGCTCCAAAAGGAAGGCGTCGTACTTCTCTTTGAGGCTCCCCTGCCCCGAAAGGATCTTCTTCACCGCCCCTATGTGGCGGGAAGCGATGTCTTTCTTCTTCTCGGACACGAGGGCGCGTGCTTCCTTCTTCTTTTGGGCGAGGGCGATTTTGTCCTCCTTGATCTTTTGGCAAAGCTTTTCCTTCCTCTTGGCGAAGGAGGACGCGTCGAAAGGCTTCGATTTGTCTTTTTTGGCGGCTTTCCTCTCCGCTTCGAGGAGCTGCTTCAGCCGCAGGTCGTTCTTGTAGGCGATGAATTCTTCGGAAATCAAGGAGGAATAGTAATTCTTCAGGTGGTTCCCATTGATGATCATCTCCTCGGTGATCTGCTTGCCGATCTTCATGATCGGGTTGAGGGAAGAAAGCGGGTCCTGGAAGATCATGCCGATCTTGTTCCCGCGGATGTTGTGGAACTCGTCCTCGGAGATTTTGGTCAGATCCTCCCCTTCATAGAGGATCGAGCCGGACTCGATGCGGGCGCTTTTGGGGAGGATGCCCATGATGGTTTTGTTGGTGACCGACTTCCCCGAGCCGGATTCGCCGACGATGCAGAGGGTCTCTTCTTTGTAGAGGTCGAAGGAAACCCCGCGCACGGCGTGGACGTAGCCTTCGTCGGTTTTGAACGAGACGGCGAGGTTGCGGACCGAAACGACGGCTTCCTTTCCTTTGGGAGAAGAGCCGACTTCGTAGGGATAAGAGATTTTTTCCATCACTGGTCACTTCCTTTCAAGGAGGGGTTGAAGGCGTCGCGGAGGCCGTTGCCGAAGAGGTTGAAGCAGATCATGAGCAAAGCCATGATGAGCGAGGCGGACACGATCAGGTAAGGGGCTTTGGAGATCTCGCTTTGGACGGATTCGATGGTGACGCCGAAGCTGTTCTTGAGGACCAAGGCGCCGGGGAGCAGGTAGGAGATGTTGGCCTCGGTGAAGATGACCGAGGGGATCATCAAAACGGCGCTGGTGACGATGGTGCCGATGGCGTTGGGGAGGATGTGCTTGAAGATGAGCCTGGCATCGCTGGCGCCGAGGGTGCGGGAGGCCAAAACGTATTCCCTGCCCTTATAGCGATAGAACTGGCTGCGGGTGGTGCCGGAGATGCCGATCCACCCGGTGAGGCAAAGGGCGAAGAGGAAAGTCCAGAAGGTCGTCCCTCCCCCGTTTTGGTTCCAAAGCAAGGCCACTAGGGTCATGACGATGATGAAGGGAACGCCGCCGAGGATTTCGGTGAAGCGCTCCATGAGCATGTCGACCCATCCGCCGAAATAGCCCGAGATCGAGCCCCAAACCAAGCCGATGATGATGTTGATGGCCGAGGCCAAAACGCCGAGCCCGAGGGAGGTGAGCAGGCCGGAGAAGACGACTTTGAAGAAGTCCTTCCCGTTGCGGTCGGTTCCGAAGAGGTACTTCGGGGCCGAGCAGCTGCCGATTTTGCCTTCGAAATAGAGCTGACGATAAAGCGAGCGCTTCCCATGGACGGTCTTGGTGGAGAGGGTCGGGTCGAAGGGGTTCTCGTTGATGGATTGGTAGGAGACGTCGCGCAGCGGGCAGTATATCTCCCCTTCCGGGGTCAGATGCCATTCCGCGGGCTGCTGCTTCTCGCCGGCGGGGCCCCATTCGTAGACGAGCCATCCCTTGGCGATGTAGTTCTCGATGTCGATCGGGGTGAAGTCGTATTCGACTTCCCCGAAGGCGGCGGCGTAATAGTCGTAGCGGAAAGAACCATAGAGGACTTCGACGTGGCGGATGCCGACCAGCGGCAAAGAGCTTCCGCCGAAGGTGGAATAGGCGTTCTTGGCTTTGGCGTCCATCGCCTTGCGGGCCTCCAGCCCAGAGGAAAAGGATACGTTGGGGACGTTGGATTCGATTTTGGAAATGGCCAAGACGTTGGCCCCGCTCCCTTCGTCTTCGGGGGCGGCGATCACGACCCCGAGCTTCCCTTCGACGCTTTCGGGGGCTTCCCCTTCATAATACGAGGAAAGGGAAGAGGAGAGGTCCTCAGCCTTCAGGCTCGTGATGGTTTCGCTCCATTGCACCGTTTCGGTGAGGGGGATATAGACGGTCTCGCCTTCTTTTTCGACGGCGAAGGTCAGATAGACCTTCAAAGAGGTACCCGGATGGACGGAGGTCTGCTCGGGGTCAAAGAAAGCTTCGTAGGAGTAGGAGGAGGAGGAGAGGTCGAGGGTCACCGAGGCGGAGAGGATGCCTTGGTCCTCGCCTTGGAAGACCCCATCTTCTTTGGGGCTTTGGTTGGTGAGGGAAAGGTCGCCGCCTTTGCCGTATTTGGCGACCGCGGAGCTATAGATGTCGCTATAGGAGGACGTCTTGGTGAGGCCCCCAACGATCGCCGAGGCTTTGTAATCGGAATCCTCCGGAAGCGATTCGGTCTCGGGGTCGAGGATCGCGTTGTCGATGCGGTCGGTCCCGTCGAGGAAGCCGCCTAAATCCGCGTCGAACCACTTCGGAGGGAGGTATCCGGCCTGCCCCAAGGGGGTTTGGATGTCATTGGGGTCGGCGAAAGGGACGATGATGGCCATGCCGATGAGCACCGCCAAAATCGAAGCGGCGACGACGGAGGAGCGCGACTTGACGAAGCGCTTCATCGCGTCTTTGAAGAAAGTCGTGGGCTTGGTCTGGAATTTCTGGTCGTGGAGGCCTTCCCCCATTTGGACGAAGGCGAAGTCCTCGGAGGTGATTTCCAAGGGCTCGTTGTTCTGCTTTTTCTTGTCCATGGTTTTCCTCACTTTCTGGCGCCCATGCGGATGCGCGGGTCGACGATGCCGTAGCTAAGGTCGATGATCAGGGTCGCGGCCAAGCCGATGACCGTATAGATGGCCATATCGACCATGATGACCGGGACGTCGGTGGCGTTGAGGGCGTTGACCAAAACCGATCCGATGCCGGGGATGCCGTAGATCTGCTCCAAGACCATCGACCCGGAGAGGATGCCGATGAATTGGGCGATGATCATCGGGACGATGGGGACCATAGAGTTGCGGAGGGCGTGGCGCACCACCGCTTGCGAGCGGGTGAGCCCTTTGGTGCGGGCCAAGAGAAGGAATTCGCTGGACATGACCTCGGTGAGCTCAGCGCGCGTATACCGGGCGAAGGCGCAGATGGAGCCGAAGCAAAGCGACATGACCGGGATGACGAAGGCTTTGAAGGCCAAGACCGGGTCGGCGGCCGCGTCGGCGTCGCTCGGCCAGCGGATCGGCCAGCCGTTGATCTTGCCGAACCAAATCAAAAGGAAAGAGATCAAGACGAAGGAAGGCACGGAGATGAAGACCATGACGATCGTGGAAATCAGGGAGTCGACCCAGGTGTTCTTCTTGAGGGCAGCCAAAATGCCGAGCCCAATGCCCAAGGGGATCGAAATCAAGATGGAGATGATGTTGAGCCTCATGGAATAGGGAAGCCCGGTCATGAGGATGGTCAAAGCGCTCTGGCCTTTCCAGTAATCGCTGCTGGAAACGCCCCAGTCGCCTTTCGCGACCGCGGCGAGCCAGTTGAAGTAACGCACCAGGATGGGCTGGGCGCGGTAATAGGTGACCTTGCCGGCGACGGTGATCGAGAGGTCATAGCCGTCCTTCATCGCCTCCATGGGGTCGGTGATGCGGACGTAATAGCCGAGCTCAACCTGCTTTTCCCAGAAAGTCCACCGCTGGATGTCCGTTCCGCCCGGCTCCAAGGGGATCAACTGCAGAAGAATGTAAGTGAGGCTGAGGATGATGAACGCCGTCAACAGGATGAACAGGATCCTTTCGATGACGTATTTGACGCTGTCTTTCATGCTACCCTTCCTTTCGTACCCAAAAAACGCGGAAAAACCGCAACACGAGTAGGTTAAACCCCAAGAGGGACAAGTGCAAGAAAAAGCCGCCCCGAAGGGGGCGGCTGTGGATGAGGGGGATTAGGCGTTGGCGTCGGCGATGCCGTATTCGGAGAGCTTGGCGCTGAGGTCGATGAGGACCGACTTGGTGATGGTCCCGGTCTCGAGCTTCACCTTGTAGACGAGGGTGAAGTAGAGGCGGAAGTAGCGTTGGGTCTTCTTGACATCGGCGGCGACTCTCTTGGCCACGGATTCGATCTCCGAGGTCGGGAGGGAGAAGCTGATTTCCCCGTTGAGGTTGGTCTTTAGGCCCTTGACGTTCTGAGAGTAGTAGCCGCCATCGAAGCCGCCCTGCTGATTGGAGGTGATGATGGCAACCCCGTCAGGCAGGGAGAATTCATAGAGGCAGTTCCCCTTTTCGTCGACGACCTGCGGAGAGAATTCGGCTTTGAAATTCAGCGCCTTCTTGGCGGAATCGTAGGTGATCTGCGCGTTGTTGCCGACCGGGGTGGCGATGCCGTCATCGACGGGGGTGAAGCCTTGAGACGCGTTCCAAAGGGCGTCGTAGGAGTAATCCTGCCCTTGGTAGGTGGCCGCATAGCGGTCGGTGGATCCGGCCTCATGGAGGCGGTCGGTCCGCTTGCCCCAGTTGAGGCAGAAGCCTTGGTTGAGGGCTTTGTTGGTGGAGAGGGTGTTCATGAACTCGAGCGGGTTGAGCACGTTTCCGGAGATGGCGCCTTCGGCGAAGTCGAATTCGCCGTGGTCCATCTTGGTGTAGGTGTCGGTGTAGTTGTTCCCGCCGGTGACGAGCTCCAAGCGCAGCTTCAGGCCGGTGGTGGAGGCATTGGCTTCGTTGAAGGCGTCCTCGACGTAGCTCTTGATGTAGTTGCCGAGGTTCTCGATGGTCTTCTGGTAACGGTAGACGCCGGTGAGGGTGATCTCTTCGCCGCGTTCGCATTCGCCGCTTTCCACAAGCTCTTTGCCGGCGCGGGCGAAGTAGCTTTGGGCCAAGGACTTCGAATAGCAGTATTCGTTGCCGGCGGCCTTCTGGAAGTTGGCGACCACTCCCCTGCCTTCCGCCGAATCGCGGTAGGAGACGACGCCATTGGGATCGAGCATGTAGGCGCTGGAGAGGTAGCTGACGGCGGGATTGCGCCCAGCCAGATCAGCGAGCTCTTTGCGGTTGATGGCGAAATAGAGCCCGTCGAGGAAGTTGTCGTTGCTCATGATGGCCTTGGTGTTCCAATAGGAGCCCTTGTCATGGGTGGCGATGGTGCCTTTCTGGCCGAAGTAGTATTCCCACTCATCCTCGGTGGTGGTGTTCAGGTTGAGCTTGATGACGGTCGAGCCCTCGGTGCGGAGGACGGTCGGGTCGTTTTTGTGGGCGGTCAGCTGAGAAAGCGGGATGGTGACTTCGTCGAGCTCGTTGTTGAGGAAGGCTTTGTAGGCGTTTTCGTCGGCGGAGGTGCCTTCGTAGACGACTTCGGTGTAGCCGTCGAAGTGGTAATCGCGACCATCGAAGTAGTCTTTGTTGGCTTTATAGACGCATTTCTGGTTCTGCTGCCAATATTCGGGGATGTAGGGTCCGAGGGCCAAGACGTTGTCGAAGACGTCGTCGTATTTGCCGGTCTTGGAGGTCCCGATCTTGCCGTAGTTGGCGGTGCCTTCCTGGAAGGATCCGTTGCCGAGGTCTTTAAGGAAGTCCTCAGGGAGCGGGCTGTAGAGGTTGCTGGAAAGGGCGGTGCGGGCATAGGCGCTGCTCTTGGGCTGGATGAAGGAGAATTCGATGGCGTTCTCCTCTTTGTTGAGCTGAATGCCGACGCCGCTATTCTCCCAGTCGTCGAGGAACTTGGCCTTGTTGTTGTTGTAGAAGAAGTCCATGGCGCCCTGGAAGCCGGAGGTATCGGAGACCAGCTCGGAGGTGCGGGCCATGTTGGAGAGGAGCATCGCTTTGAACGGGGTCAAATAGTCCTCGAGCTTGACGGTGGTTCCGTCGTATTTGCTCTTCCATTTGCTGAGCTCGGCGGTGTGGTAGATGTATTTGCTCCCGGTTTTGACCTTGACCCTCCAATGCTGGGAGGTCATCTCGGTATAGAGGATCTTCGTCCCGTCTTCCTTGGTGACGTAGCCTTCGGAATCGGCGGTGATGACGTTGCCATCTTCATCGAGCATGATCGGGGCGTCCAATTCAGAGAGGGAACCGACCCAAGAATAGGCGGTGTTGTCGGCATTGGCTTTGACGCCGAAATAGCCGGAGGTGATCATCCCCATGCGGTCGGTGACGTCGCTGCCGGTGGCGTTCCATCCGTTGAAGGTGCCCGAATCGGTGTTGGTGTAGCCGTGGAAATAGGAGCGCCACTTCTCATTGGGCTCGTTGATGGTGCCGTCGTACATCTTCTTGTTCACGTCGATCTTCCCGTACCCGGTGCCGAAGCCGTAGTTGGTCTGGTAGCGGGTGGAGGGAAGCTCGATGCGCTCGGAGAACTGCTCATAGGAAGCATCGTCGTATAGCGGGATGCCGGCGGTATGGTTGCGCAGGGCGTAGTATTCCAAAGACGCCAAAATCTTGGAGCGGTCCTTCCAGTTCAGCTGGGAGTAGTCGGCGATGCCGTTGGCCAGATTCCCGGTCGGATTCTCTGGAAGGACGGCCGGGTCCTTCTCCTCGGAGGTGGTGTCTTGGGAGGTGCCGCCGGCTTGCGAGGTGCTGGGGCCGGTTTCGCTTCCGGTCGGATTGCTCTCTCCGCCGCAGGCAGCCAAGGTCAGGCTGAGGGCGACTAGAGGGAGAAGGAAGATATTCTTTTTATTCATTTCGAATCTCCTTTCGTTGACATTAGTCATGCCTATTTGCATAGGCGCGCAACATAGGTAACCACAGCGCGAAAAAAAGGCAAGTCTTTTTTGCCCCACCGACGCGTTTTCAGGCAAAAAGGGCAACCAAGGCCAGGACAAGCGCGGCGAGGAAGAAGGCCCCGGAAACGGCCAGGCAAGGCCAATAGACGGGTTTGTTCTTCTGCCTTTTGCTTTGGCGGTCGAGTTTGTAGTCCCCGGCGCTGTCCCACCGTTTGGTCCGGTCCAGGCGGAAGGATTCGAATAGGCGATAGACGCCGTAATTGAGGACGTCGAAGCTGCCGGAGCGGACGACGAAGATCATCCCCACATAGCCAAGCCCCGCCGCCGAGGCGATGAAGAGGGCGTCGCTTCCGGAGCGGACGGAATAGGGGGCGCGCAGGAAGAAGACGAGGCAAAAAAGCGCCGCGGAAAGCCAGAAGGCGATCAGGAAGTTGCGGAGCGCTTTTCTCTTGTAGGGGTCCATGCCGATTAGTCTAGGTCCTGGAGCTTTTTTGGGCAAGAAAAAGGGCAGGGCCTGTTTTCCTTGACAAAATCGCAACCATCTTTATATTAGTGCGGTTTATATAGTTAGAAAGGAACTGTCGTTATGGCAAACATGAAAAAAACGCTCGCCTGGGCGGTGCTCGGATTGGCATTGGCCTCCTGCTCCCCCAGCCAGCCGAGCCAGCCATCTTCCAGCCAATCCCCCGCCAGCAGCGAGGGTTCTTCTTTGAGCGAAGATAGCGGCTCCGCCTCTTCTTCGGAGGAGATCTCGCTCGCCCCCTCCAAACAGCGCGTCGAGGTCTCTTTGTCCAGCAGCGTCATCCCCGAGGGCAGCTGCTTCTTCGACGCGGCCAAGCCCACCGTCACCTTCGTCGACGAGGAGGCCGGGACCGAGGAGGACGTGACCGAATTCAAGTTTCAGACCACCTACACGATCACCGACAAAAACGATTCGAGCAAGACCTATGGGGCCGGCGACGTCCTCCCCCACGGCAGCTACAGCGCCAAGATCCGCTACAAAAAGGCGAAGTGGACCAAGACGGTCGACTTCACCGTCCAGCAGGAGCAGATCGAGAAGGCCAGCGAGGGGAATGGATATTACACCCCGAGCCTAGAAAGCCTCGCCCCCTACACCTACCAGAATTTCTCCGGCGTCGAGACCCTCGGCGGCTCGGGCATGCCGAGCTCAGGCAACGTCAACATCCTCGTCATCCCGGTCCAATTCAACAACGCGAAGTTCGAGAGCTCCGGGATTTCCGAGCAGCAGGTCCATGACGTTCTTCAGGAAGCCTTCTTCTCCGAGAACGAGAACGGGCAGGACACCCCTTGGGAGTCCCTGCATTCCTATTACAAGAAGGCCAGCTTCGGCCGCCTCAACATCGGCGGGGACGTGAGCTCCATCGTCACCTATAACGCCGACGACACCACCCTCGACGGCAACAACACGGGGCTTGCCCAGACCATCACCCTCGATGCGATCCGCCAGCTTGAGGAAAAAGGCGAACTCGACCCCACCCGCTACGACGCCAACGGCGACGGCTACATCGATGGGATCGAGGTCATTTACTTCACCTCGCAGTCCATCCCCACCGGCGGATTCGGCAGTGAGGACAAATCCGGCAACCTCTGGTGGAACTTCACCACCAACGTCAACGGCGCCAAGAACGTCAAAAAGCCCGGAGCCAGGCGCATTTTCTGGTCCCGCTTCGACTTCTTGACCAACAGCTATTATTCCTCCTACAAGGATTCAAGCGGCAACCCCATCGGGAACCGCATCGACGGGAAGAGCGTCGACGCGCACACCATCATCCACGAAACCGGGCATATGATGGGCGCCCCCGACTACTATTCTTACGACCACCAGGAAGGGCCGGCCGGATGCGTCGACATGATGGATCAGAACGTCGGCGACCACAACGCCTATACCAAAATGGCCTACAACTGGGTCACCCCGATGGTCGTCGATGGCAGCCTGTCCAACTTCGAGATCACTCTGCCCTCCTACACCGATACGGGCAAATTCATCCTTTTGCGCAACACCACCACCGACCCGTGGAACCAGACTCCTTACGATGAGTATTTGATTCTTGAGTACTACACCCCCACCGGCGTCAACAAGATGGACTCCACCGGCTACCCGGAATGGAGCAACGCCACGTCCAGCACCGGCGGCTCGGCCTATGGCCACGGCGGGACCTATGAGCACCCGGGCCTTCAAATCTTCCACGTCGACGCCAGAACCGGCTCGGAGAAAGGCACCCTCAACGAACAGGGAAAAGCCGATCTGAGCACCGGGGTGCTGTCCTACACCGACACGCCGCGCTCTGAGACCTATATCGATGCCCAAGCCAAGACCTTCGAGACCGCGGCCACCCTCTACGCCAGCAACGACGGCACCACCAGCGGGAGGCTCTCCCAGCAGATCGTCGATGGGGTCGTCGAATCCCCGACCGCCCTCCGCCACGTCAAGGCCATCACCCCCTCCGGGGTCGACAGCTTCGGCGGGAGCACCTACTACAGCACCATGGGCAACATGACCAACATCTTCGGCGTCTCCTCCTATTGGGGCGATCCCAGCGCCGACGATGGCAACGCCAAATACGGCGGCAGCACCTACTCCAACTACAAGATGAGCTCGCTCTATATGAACGGGCTGAAGTTCAACGACGGCAGCTACTTGAACTGGAACTTCGAAATCACCGCCCAGACCGATGACTCGATCACCATCCATTTCGTGAACCTCGCCGCTTAAACCCTTCTTGCGCCAAGCCGGCTAAACGCCGGCTTTTTTTGTATGCAGGAAAGGCATGTTCTTAGGATTTTCCCGCGGTGAGTCCTCCTTTTATGCTTTGCCAAAAAATAGATTCTTCTTTCCTTGGAGATGCGTTTTGCTTCGAATGCGCAAGCGCCATTCATCCATCCGGAAAAGCGTCCTGATGCCCATCGAAGGGGTTTCCTCCCCTCCTTTTGCTTTGGGCGCTAAGGACAGACAAACGGGGGAAAGACCGTTTCAATTGACGCGATTTTGCGAAAAAAGGTTGCAAAGTTTTGTTTCGCGCCTATGTTACAAGGGCAACTCTTCGTGAGTGCGCGCGAAACACGCATTGCGTAGCGCAAGAAAGGAAAGACCATGAAAAAAATGAATCTCAAAGTCTTGGCCACCGCCGCCCTCATCGCCCTCATCGGCGTGGGGACGACTGGATGCGGGCAAGACAACCCCGACGTTCCCGACAGTGAAATCGTCATCCCCTCCGGCTATACCTTAACCATCGACCAAGCCGATCCCAGCGTCGCCCAAGGGAAGACCATCCAATTGACCGCGACCGTCACCCCGGATCAGACCCCCGTCTCCTGGAGCTCCAGCAATGAGGCCATCGCCACCGTCAGCGAAACCGGTTTGGTGACCGGTATGGCCATCGGGCAGTGCAAAATCCGCGCCACCGTCGGCAATTCCCTGACCAAAGAAGTCACTTTGACCGTCACCGATCCCGACGCCACCGTGGCCGGCAGGATCGTCGTCGACTACGACAATCTGCCTCAGGAGTTCCAAGCGGGCGAAGCCAACGCTTTGGATCTGGACCAGTACGTCAAAGTCACCAAGGTCTCCAAATGGAGCGTGACCACCGAATCCGAGAACATCACCATCTCCGGCCACAAGATCATCGGCGTCGGCTATGGCCCCTTCACCGCGACCATCGTCGCCGGCACCACCAAGAGGGCCATCTCCGGAAGCATCATCTCCGACAAGAAAGTCGCCTTCAACCAATTCATCAGCTCGATCTCCGACAATTTTGAGTCCTATTCCGCCTATAGCGGCCTCAACATGTACGCCGAGAACTATTGGCTGAGCCTCTCGGATATCGACGAAGAGTCGGGCAAATACATCTTCAGCGGCTCGATCAACCACCCCAGCAACGGGCGCACCTACAGCTTCTCCATTAACGCCACGGCCTCCGATAACAACATGGCCTTCGATTCCTCGATCACCGTCGATCCGGGCTATGCCGCCAGCAAAACCCAAGCCGGCATCACCGGCTTCTCCACGCTCGCCTCTTCCTTTCAGGAAGTCATCGACAACGATGTCCCCTATTCCGGCATCAACGAGGATGGGGACACCTTCTACTACTACGCGATCGAAAACTCCGAGACCGGAAGCGACGAGAACTCCTCGACTTTGCTCGATGACCTCTACGATTCCTTGGGAGCGACCGACTATTGGTACTTCCTCTCCAAAAATTACGGCGCGACCTATGCCTTCCTCATTTACTTCCCCGAGGTCGGATCGTTCAACCTCGTCCCGGCCAACCAAAAGGGAATCATCAGCTCCTTCACCTCTGGCGGCAAGAGCTATTCTTCCGCCGTCATGGTCGACTCGGTCAACCAAATCTCCGTCCCGGCGGCCGAATCTTGGCTCGCGGATCCGGTGATCCCCGAGCAAATCGACTCCACCCCGATCCAGGGCTTCTTCGACAAGATGCTCCAAGGCAAAACCATGACCCTGACAGGGCAAGGCGCTTGGATCGACTCCAATGGGGCCAGCACCGCCTGCCCGGACAATATGCGCTTCTCCGATACGGGCAACCAAATCTTCGGCGACTTCTCCCTGAAGGTGGCCGCCAACGAGTCGATGATTGAGACCACCGTCCTCACGATCGATAAGAAGTACCAATACGCTTCCGATACCGGCGAAGCCGGCTCCTCCACGGTCAACTTCGTGAAGGACGGCGCCCAGTACGTCGCCAGCGGAACCTACGACGCCGAAAAGAACTCCTACGCCTATGACAAGGCGGAAAAAGTCGAAAGTTCCTCCGACGAGCCGCTCACTTCCGATGATCTTTGGGGCAGCACCGACCTCGGCGGGGCCTTCAAGAAAGACGTTTTGTCGTTGGACGATGGCAAGACCAAAACCAGCTTGCTTGCCATCACCTCCTTCAAGCAGAAGGAGGAGAACAGCGACGGCTCCATCTCCTATTACTTCAACGACTACGGCGACGCTTCCCTCTTCAACGCCGGCAACGCCTACATCTCCGGCACCCGCGGCCTGGCTTCGGTCATGCTCGGCGTCCCGGGCATCTACACCCAGCTTTGGATCGGCTATCAGCAATGGGGCGATTTCGTGATCAACTCCTTCACCCTCTCCGCCGACGGCTCTTCCTTGACCGCCAGCTTCATCTTCTACTACAGTTCCTCGGCCATGTACCGTTGGGGTTGGACGATCTCCGACCTCGGCACGGACAACGTCTCCGCCCAAGCCAAGGCCCTGCTTTCCGCGGAATAAGCTTCCCGGGTCCATGGGATCCCCCGAAAGGGGGGTCCTTTTTCTTTCAGGGGCGAGGGCGGATTACCCCCTTGCTTATTTTTCGCGCGCGCGTTAAATAGGCGGGTGTTGTACTCAGCGCGCGATTTTGCGTGCGCGCGGGCATCGTCTTGATCCCGCCGAAGAAAGGAGCGTTTGTTCGCGATGAAAAACTGCAAAGCCGGCCTGATTTTGG
>DCMK01000016.1:0-2149 GCA_002321395.1 Caryophanales bacterium UBA1624 | reverse complement strand
CCAGGCGCCGGCGAAAGCGCCTCCCTGGAGCAGAGCCAAGCGCCCTCTTCCATGGAAAGCGGCGGGCAGGGGGTCGGTTCCTCCCAAACCGATTCCCCCGAAGATTCCTCTTTCCCTTCTTCCGCGCTGGAAAGCTTGGAAGGAAGCGAATCCTCCGAATCCGCGGAAGCCTCTTCCGATGAGGGATCCCTTTCCAGCGAGGAATCCTCTCTGGAGGCAAGCTCCTCCGAAGAGGCCGTCACCCATTCGATCACCGTATCCGGAAGCGGGTACCGCGTGGAATTCCTCAGCCCCAAAACGGGATACGCGCTCGGGGAGAAGGTGGAATTCACCTTAAGCGCGCTGGGGAGCGAGTATTCCCTCAAGGGGGTCTACTATTCGGAGAAAGGCACCGTTTATCCGCGCACCAGCGTCACGGAAACGGACGGGGTCTATTCCTTCTTGATGCCGGATTTCGACATCACCCTCACCCTCGACAGCGAGCGCCTCTACAGCGTCTCCTTCGAAGGCAGCCACTTCACCTATACCCTTTCCCAGGAAGGCCCTTACTACGCCGCCAACACGAAGCTCAGCCTCGTCCTTGAGATCGAGGAGGGCTACCTGCTCACCGGCAAGCCAAGCGGGACCTACCTCCCGGTTTCCGGCGAGTCCAGCGGGCAGGCGAGCTTCGGCATCACCGAAGAGTCCCCGCTGCACTACTTCTTCTACGTCCCCTCCGGCAACGCGACCATCTCCGTCCCGGTGGAGAAGAAGCCGGAGATCGACCAAGACGACCCCTTCACGGTCCCCTCCACCTACGTCGGCGAGTTTTACTACACCGATTCCTATTACACCGATTACACCTCGACCCTGACGATCACCTTCACCGGGGATGGGATGCTCGATTGGTCCCTGTATTACTCCTACGTCAGCAGCGAGTACGGGGGTTGGGACGATTACGCCGCTAAGCCAAGCATCGGCGGCGCGGTAAAGCTAGAAAGCTCAGGTCCTTCGGAGGTCTTCTCCTATCAGCATAAGAAGTACTCCATCGACAAGGAAAGCAACACGCTTTCCTTCCTCTCGCCCGGGAGGCTGGAATCCAGGGGGGATCAGTCCTGGTCGCTGAAGATCTCAAGCGCCAAGGATTCCTCCGGCCTGCCTTCTTCCCTCACCTTCGTCGAGACGATCTCCACCGACGTGCCCCAATGCCTAAAGTCGGCCGGAACCGTGCTAAGCCGAATCAAGTAATTTCAAGAAAGGAAACACCATGAACAAGAAATCGCTTCTGATCCTATCCGCCTCCGTTTTGATGGCTTTGGCCTCCTGCAATCAAAACCCCACTCCTTCCGAATCCTCCTCCAGCTCCCCTGAGCCTTCCACCAGCGAAGTCCCCGGGCCCGGCAGCGAAAGCGCAGGCACCACTTCGGAAGAGGTCTTCTACCTCATCACCTTCGACCTCAACGGGGGGGCTTTGAGCGATGGCTCCACCACCATCCCCTCCCAGCGCGTCCAGGAAGGCCGCTGGGCCAAGAAGCCGAGCGAGAGCCCGAGTAAGAAGAACAGCACGTTCCTTGGCTGGTACCCGGCCGGGGAGGAAACGCCTTTCAACTTCTTCAGCCAGATCTGGGGCAACGTCACCTTGGTGGCGCATTACCAGGTCAACGAAGACCAGAAAGTGACCCTTACCTTCGAGCCGAACGGAGGCACCATGCCCGCGGGCTCCTCCACCACGGTGGAGACCTTCATCGGCGACCGCATCAACACCCCGACCCCGGAGCGGGAAGGCTATTCCTTCCAGGGCTGGTTCTACAAAGACAGCGACGGCAACGAATGGAGCTTCTCCGGCATCGTCCAAAGTGACATCGCCGGGGGCAAGATCTACGCCAAATGGGCCGCCCAGAACTTCAATTTCTACTATTCCATCAAAGAGGATGGGACCATCTGCATCGATGGCTTGATCGACGTTTCGACCATCGTCGTCAGCATCCCCGCCGCCATCGACGGGAAGGCCGTCACCGAGATTGGCGACCGCGCCTTCCAAAGCCGCGTGAACGTCCAAACCATCTCCATCCCGGCCTCGGTCACCAAGATCGGGCGGAAGGCCTTCTTGGGCGATTACCGCATCTCGACGATCACCATCGACGGATCCAACCCCGCCTATAAGTCCGTT
>DCMK01000022.1:8947-9512 GCA_002321395.1 Caryophanales bacterium UBA1624 | reverse complement strand
TGGGGGGTGTAGGTGGGCTTGTTCTTGCCCATCAAGATGACAGCGATCTTGGAAGCCAAACGGCCAAGAGGGATGTCGGTGGCATCGACAACATACCAATTTTTGTCAGCTTTGGCAGATGCGGTCGTGGCCAACGTGGTTTGACGTTGCATTCTTTTATCTCCTAAATTCGTGTGCTCCATCGGAGCCTTGGGTATTATCCATTTGTTTTGCCCATTCAACAACATTCGATTTTCAATTTTCCATATTCGCTCGTTATCATCGAGTGTTTTTCTTGTAATTTTAAAATATTTACTACGCTTTTTAATGGATAAAAGTGCGCTTTTTGCTTTTGTTTTCTCTTTCTTTTGCGTACTATTTGCCTTATGAACCTGAAGCAGCTTAGAAAAAGCAAAAAACTGACCCAAATCCAGGCGGCGGAGCTTTGCGGATTGTCGCGGAAAGGGTATCAAAACCTAGAGGAGGGGAAGACCAAGAAGAAGAACTCCCCCACTTTGCTTTATTGTTTGACTCGCCTCGAGGAATATGGCGTCAGCCACGCCCCCAGCGAAAAAGAGCTCCGCAA
>DCMK01000022.1:0-8850 GCA_002321395.1 Caryophanales bacterium UBA1624 | reverse complement strand
GACAGCGAAGGCCCCCTGCTGCTATTCGGCAATTTCCGTTTGGAAGAATGGGAGCTTTCCTCTATGGAGAATTCCATGGAATCCTTCTTCGGAAAACCCGTCTCGCTGCTGGCTTTTTCCTCAGCCACGACGAGGGAAATCGAAAAAGTCCTCGGATCGGGAATCCGTCTTTATCCCACAAGAAATGCAAACTAAAATAACCGCGGAGGAAACGGCATGAACGATTACACGAAAACAAGTGGGGATACCTATATCCCCTATGAAAAAAGAAGCGGGAACGAATCCATCGTCTACTTCACGCGCGACTTGTCCGCGGAGGGATTGAAGAAGGCCTATCGCAAAATCTGCGCTTCTCTCCACGGGAAAGTAGCCGTCAAACTCCATACGGGCGAGCAGCACGGCCCCAACATCATCCCGCGGCCTTGGGTCAAAGAACTCTTCGAGGCGGAGATGGAGCACCCGACCATCGTGGAGACCAACACCTACTACGAAGGCGACCGCGACACCACCGAGAAGCACCGGAAGACCATCGAAGTGAATGGATGGAACTTCTCACCTGTGGACATCATGGATGAAGAAGGAACCGTGAATCTTCCCGTGCCCAACGGCAAATGGTTCACTTCCATGTCCATGGGATCCCACATCGTCAACTATGATTCCATGCTGGTCCTCACCCACTTCAAAGGCCATACGATGGGCGGCTTCGGAGGATCGGATAAGAACATCGGCATCGGCTGCGCGGATGGGAAAATCGGAAAAGCCATGATCCACTCGGTCCCAGGAAGCAACGATCCCTGGAGCATCATGCAGGAAGAATTCATGGAGAGGATGACCGAATCCAGCGCGGCGACTTTGGCTCATTTCGGGGAGAATATCGCCTTCATCAACGTGATGCGCAACATGTCGGTCAGCTGCGACTGCGAAGGCATCCATGCCGAAAAAGTCGTCACCCCAAACGTCGGCATCCTGGCTTCCTTGGACATTCTTGCCATCGACCAAGCCTGCGTTGACATCATCTTCAGCATGAACGAGGAGGACGGCAATGCCATGCGGGAACGCATGATTTCCCGCCACGGTCTTCGCCAATTGACCTACATGAAGGAAATGGGGATGGGAAACGACCGTTATGTCCTCATCGATTTGGACAACGAGGAGAAGCGGATTTATCCCTCCGACTGCGTCAAAAACCTCAAGCCCTTTCAAGAGGAAGAGGGAAGCGTTTTGGACAACGCTCCCTGTGAGTTCAAAAAAGCTGAGTAATCGCCTTTCCGACAATCGATCGGAAAACGGCCTTCGCGCCGTTTTTCTTATATCTAGGGGACGTTTATCGGTTCCATCACTATATTTGACGTTGATAAGACCACTTGGATGAGATAAACAGCGTTTCCGGGTACTTTTTTTGCATTTTTTTGTTTTTGATACCCGGAAACGGCGTTTTTCTAATTAAATACAAAGAGGATCAAAAGGAAAGACGATTAGGAAAACGGACAAAAAAAGCCGGGCCCGGGCCCAGCTTTCGTGCTCTATTTGGATTAGAGGTTTTCGACGTTGGTATAAACGTTCTGAACGTCTTCGGATTCGTTGAGCTCTTCCATCATGGCTTTGAGCTTGCCGAGGTCCTCTTCCGGAACGGTGACCCATTCATTCGGGTACATGGTGGTTTCGGCGCGGTCGAATTCGGTGACGCCGATTTCCTTCAAGGCAGCTTGGGCTTTCTCCAAATCGTTGGGGGCGACCAAGACTTCGACTTCTCCGTTCTCATCGACGCTGACGTTGCGGACATCGACGTCGTCAAGGATCAAGTTCTCTTCGACTTCCTCTTCGGTCTTGCCTTTGAAGTTCAAGATGCCGAGGAGCTCGAAGTTATAGGCGACCGAGGCCATCTTCCCGCCTTTGCGAGTCACGATCGTGCGGACGGTGACCAAGGCGCGGTTGACGTTATCGGTGAGGGTATCGACGATGATGTTGCTTCCAGCCGGTCCCATGAATTCATAACGGCCTTCGATATAAGCAGTCGCGTCTCCGCCTTTGGCCCTTTCGATGGCGCGCTCGATGACATCCTTAGGAACATCGCGGCGATATTTGGCGATCGCGGAGCGGAGGGCCAAGTTGGATTCGGGGTTGGGATCGCCGGATTTGGCGGCAGCGTAGATTTCCTTGCTGGCCCGCATGTAAGCGGCGGACTTCGCTTTGGCGGTGGCCGCCATCGCGGCCGCGCGTACTTCAAAATGTCTTCCCATAATTAAATGACTCCTGTAATGAGCGGGTTAAATATACCACTCAGCATAGGCGAAAAAAATGGCGAAAATTATTTGACCTTCGGGAATGCAACCCTTTTTAAGGGTGCTATGCCCAGTTTTTTCAAAAAGCGATTCAGCCAAACATAATCCGAGGTCAGATACTCTTTTGGATCGTGGGCGTCTACGCCAACCACGAACTGGTTCCCGACCTCCTTCGCGATTTGGAAAAAGCGGGGATAGGGGTAAATGAGGATGGACAAATCATCGGGATCGGATTTCCTGGCCCAGCGCGAAGGCCCCATGTTGATTTCCAAAGGGGTGTTCGTCTGTTTGGCTTTGCGGCAGATAAGATAGGCGCATTCTTCGCAGAGAGCATCCCATTTCCGATACCACCTCACATAGAGATCGGGATGGGCGACATAGGCGAAAAGGCCGCTGTCGAGCGCGTCTAAGACGTCTGCGGTGTACTTGCGGAGGCTCTCCTCGCGATCACTCATTTCCCCATAGAAAGTGAATCGCCCATTCTCATGGAAGCAATGCTGGCCCAGAATCAAATAATCAAAACCCTTTTCGGCGAGAAGATCGCGGTAATAAGAAGCGAACTCTTGGCGATACCACTCGCATTCGAATGCGAGCAGGACGTCGATTTCCCCTCGATACTTGGCTTTGAGGGATTTTACGGAAGAGATATAGCCTTCAAGCAAAGAAGGGTCCCCCCTCATCCCGGGCTGACTCGCCCCCGGCAAAATCACATGATCGGAAAAGCCGATTGCCTTAAGCCCCTTGCGCAGCGCAAAGCGAACGTATTCTGCGTCCGTCCCAACCGCGTGCCCGCACCGGTACGTATGCGAATGGTAATTCGCTTCCAATTTGAACTCATCGTCCATAGAAAACCTCTTTCAAATACAACCCATCCGCGCTTGCTTTGTAAGACAAGATCTTCCTCGGCCGGCGCTCCATCAAAGAAAGAACCTCTTTCGGGTCCTTTTGATGGTAGGCGCATTGGAACGCTAAGCCCATCATCAAGCGAACCTGATAGGTCATGAAATGGAGGCCATGAAAAACGGCCGACCCGGTTTTCGTTTCGGCGTCTACTTCGACATCGATCTTCTCGATCGTCCGAACGAAGCCGTCTTTGTCTTCTTTCTTCGTTGTGAGGTTGCGGAAATCATGGGTCCCCACGAAGCAGGAAAGGCATTCCTTGAAGGCGCAGGCATCGAAATCGGGGCGGCCAAGCTGGGTCAATAGGCCAACTTGGAAAGGATCTTTCCGCCCATAGGAGAAGCGGTAGAGATAAACCTTCCCTGAGACGGAATGCCGGCCATCGAAGGAAGCGGGTTTTTCCTCTAGGCTCTTCAGAAGGATATCCGGCGGGAGAAGGCGGTTAACCGCGTAAAGGAGCTTCTCTTTATCAAGTTCCGATGCGGTCGAGAAACTGAATCCATAAGAAAGGGCGTGCACCCCGGCATCGGTCCGTCCAGCGCCGTGGATTTTTATTTTTTCCCCGCAAACTTTGGTCAAAACCTTTTCGACTTCCCCTTGGATGGAGCGCCTTTCCGTTTGCCTTTCAAACCCATAAAAGTCGGTCCCTCGGAAGGAAAGAAAGCCCAAATAGTTCATAGGGCAGCCACCCCAAACAGCGCGAAGAAATCCAGTTGGACGGCGCAGACATAGATGAATGCCGCGGCGAAGGCAAGGCCAAGCAAAAGGCAGAAGGTATCCGCCCACCTCCATTTGCTCTTGCGGTAACGGGAACGCTTGGCTTTCGGGTCATAGCCCCTGGCTTCCATGGCGTAGGCAAGCTCTTCGCTGCGGAGGAAAGAAGAGGCGAACAGGGGGACGATCAGCGAAGTCAGGCTGCGCACCCTTTTCCATAAGCGGCCATGGGAGAAATCGACCCCACGGCTTTCCTGGGCCTTCATGACGCGCGTGGTATCTTCCAGAAGGGTGGGGATGAAGCGAAGGGCGATGGAAATGATCATCGCGATTTCCGAAGCAGGGAAATGGATCCATTTCAAAGGGGTCATGTACCATTCCAGAGCGAAGGTCAAATCCAAAGGCTTCGTCGTCGAGGTAAGCACCATCGTCAGCTCCAGCATCAAAAGCAGCCGAAGGACGATCTTCCCCGCCTGGGCGAATGAGTCCCAATAAACGATCCATCCGTTCAGATTCCACGCGACGCCCAAATCAGAGGATCCGTTATTGGGGACGAGCACATAGATGACCAGCAGGAAAACGACCATGAACCAAAGGGAATGCAGGGATGAAAAGAAAGAACCCAAGCTTAAATGGGCGTTCAAGAGCAACACAAAAGCGAGAAGGAAAAGAAGGCCTCCCATCAAAAAAGTCATGGACCAAGTCGGAAGGGGCAAAAAAATAAGAACCATGAAAAGGATCGTCAAAAAGATTTTGAGGCGGGGATCCAACCGGTGGATCCAAGAATTGTAAGGGACGTACTTGCCCAAAGCGAAATTCTTCATTGGGCGCCCCCTTTCGCCTTCATCACTTCCGAAGCCAGCTCTTCCATATCGTGGATCTGGGACAAATCGAGGTCGAGGCCCTTCTTCTTCAAGTCCAAGGCAAGGCGATAAAGGAGGGGCGTTTCCAAGGAATATTCTTCCAAATCTTCGGCGAACAAGGATAGCGGATCGGTGATTTCGGCGATCCTCCCCGCTTCCATGACGATGACTTTTTGGCAGTAAGCGTGGACGAGGTTCATATCGTGGGTTACGAGAATAACCGTAGTCCCGCCTTCATGGACCTCTTTGAAAAGATTCATCATGGCCTTCGTCCCCTCCGGATCAAGTCCGGCGGTCGGCTCGTCGACGATGAGGACCGAAGGGTGGAAAGCCAGAACCCCCGCGATAGCGACGCGCCGCTTCTCGCCGCCGGACAACTCAAAAGGGGATCGCTTGAAAAAGGATTCGTCCAACCCGACTTTCAGCAAGGCTTCATGGGCTTTTTCCAACGCATCTTTTTCTTTCATCCCAAAGTTTTTCGGCGCAAAAGCGACGTCTTTTTCCACCGTTTCTTCGAAAAGTTGATTTTCCGGAAATTGGAAAACCAGACCTACGTTTTTGCGCAAATCCAGAATTTCTTTGCCTTTGTGCTTGAGCTTCGGGGAATTCTCGTATCCATTCACCACGACCTTTCCTTGCGAAGGCTTCATCAAAGCGTTGATATGCTGAATGAGGGTGGATTTTCCAGAACCGGTCCTGCCGACGAGGGCGACGAACTCCCCTTTTCCAATCGTCAGGGATACATCGTGAAGCGCCTCAAACTCCACGGGGGACTTAGGGTTATAGACGTAAAAAACATGCTCGAAATTCACCATAGGAAGTCCTCCAACTTTTGAAGGCTGTCGACTTCGTCCGGGATATCCAAGCCCCTTTCGTGGAAGGCTTTCTTCGCTTGCAGCAAAAAAGGGACGCCCAGCTTTGCTTTTTTCAGGATCTCTTCGTCCTTGAAAAGCTTCTTAGGCTCGCCATCGCCGATGATCGCCCCATCGGAAAGAACAATAACGCGGTCGGAGGAATAGGCTTCTTCGATATCGTGGGTAATGGAAATCAAGGTGATTTCCGGATTTTCCTGACGGAGCTTTTTGATGACGCCGTTGACCTCTTTTTTCCCTTTTGGATCGAGCATAGCGGTCGCTTCGTCGAAAATGATGAGATCCGGCTTCATGGCAAGCACACCGGCGATGGCGACCCTTTGCTTTTGCCCGCCGGATAAATTCTCGGGCTCATGGCCCAGGAAATCGCTCATGCCGACATCCTTAGCGGCCTTTTCCACCAAAGCCCGCATTTCCTCGGTCTTGATGTTCTTGTTTTCGAGCCCGAAAGCGATGTCGTCTTCAACCGTCGTGCCGACGAATTGATTGTCCGGATTTTGGAAAACAATCCCTTCCCTGGCCCTTATTCTGTAAAGATTCTCCCGATCCAATGGAAGAGAAAACAAACTCACGTCCCCTTCGAAATTCGGAAGCAAGCCCATTAGGATTTTGGCCAAAGTCGATTTCCCTGAACCGTTATGGCCGATAAGGCAAACATATTCCCCAGGGGCGCAAGAAAAAGAAACCCCCTTCAAAACCGGGTGATCCTTTTCGTAGGCGAAAGCGAGGTTTTTGACTTCTAGAATCTTATTCATCCGACTTTCTCTTCTTTCTCTTCGCCACGATCACCTCCGTCGCAACGACGGTGGCAACCAAAGCGGACAAATAAACGCCTAGAGCAATCCACAGCAAGAGATAATTGATCGGTTTGGCGGAGGCGATGGGGATGAAGATCGCGGCACCAAGCAAAGAAAAGGCAATCAAAATCGCCAGAATTCGATAAACGGGGCTGTGTTTATTCAACATCGATCTTCACCTTTTTGCCCTTATAAGGCTCATAGGGGATGCCGGCCAAATCAAGAAGCCGACGGGAAGCAACCTCTTCCAAATGATCGTGGTACTTATCGTCGAGGTAGATGATTTTCTTCACCCCGACCTGAATGAGGGCTTTCGCGCATTCGTTGCAGGGGAACAAAGTGACGTAGAGGGTGCATCCTTTCAAAGCGGCCCCGTCCCGCGTGTTCAAAACCGCGTTGAATTCGGCGTGGCAGACATAAAGGTATTTGGAATCCAATCCTTCCCCGTGACCCCAGGGAATGGCATCATCATCAATGCCCCTAGGCATGCCGTTATAGCCGATGGAAACGACTTTGTGGTTATCGTCGACGATGCATGCGCCCACTTGGGAAGAGGGATCTTTCGAACGCTTGGCGGCCATCATGGCGATACCCATGAAGAATTCGTCCCACCCAAGATAATCGGTTCGATGCTTTTCGCAGTCCATAAGAAAACCCTCCTCTTGCTGGAGTCCATTCTACACGCGCGCGGAAAGATTTCCCATCAGTCCAACTCAATGATGAGCGATTCGTAGGGACGGAGATGCGTGTTCGACGCCTTCGAATCCGCATAATTCGCGAGCAAAACGGATCCGTTGACCCTCCGGACCGAATCCGGAATGGAGATGCGTTTCTTCCCCAAATTGATAAGAACAAGCACGGTTTTGCTTTTTAAGGTCCTGCTGAAGGCGAAGAGATCGCCTTTCGTCGGATAGGCGTGGAAGGTGCCGAAGCAAAGGATGTCGCTTCGATTATGAAGGGCGATCAATTTACGGTAATAATTCAGAAGAGAGTTCTTGTCTTTGCTTTCTTTCTCAACGTTAACCGTCAAATAATTCGGGTTCACGGGAATCCAGGTTTTCGGCGAGGAAGAAAAGCCCGCGGAGACCGAATCGTTCCATTGCATCGGGGAACGAGCGTTATCCCGATTGATGCGGGAGATCCAACGGACGCGGAGGGGCTTTGGAATCAAAAGCTTCCTCATGACGCCATCCACCGTTGTGGCAGTCACGTCTTGGCTGAGCGCGGGATCGCTTTTGGGGAGGTCGGTCATCCCGATTTCCTCTCCTTGGTAAACGAAGGGGGTGCCTCTTAAGCAAAAATTCAGGCACGCCAGAGCAGAACCGGATTCAAAGAAACGCTTCCCCGGGTCGCCAAAGCGAGAAAGCGATCGGATCTGATCATGGTTCTCGAAGTAATTCGCGTTCCATTCTACCGCATCCTGCCAGAAATAGAGGATTTTGCGGAGGTTCTTCGCTCGGAACTTCTTTTTGAAAACGGGAATCGAACGACGATCGACCGCGGTTCGATCGAATTCAAAGAACATATCGAGTTCGTGGTTCGTCAAGAAACGGACGCCGTTTTGCTTATCGACTTTGTAGGTCTCGCCAATGACGACCGTATCGTAATGGGAGAAGACGTCGTTATAGAGGGCTTTGAGGATTTTGTGGTTCCCCTCTTTCATCAAATAGTGCTCCATGCCCCTGCCATTGAAGGCGTGGCCCTTTCCGTCCTTGAGGGAATCTTTCCAAATTTGGTTGATGACATCGCACCGGAAGCCATAAACCCCTTTGTCCAGCCAAAAGCGGAGGATCTTCTCGACTTCTTCCAAGACTTTGGGATTGTGCCAGTTCAAGTCCGGCTGCTCTTTCGCGTAGAGGTGCAAATACCACTGCCCAACCTGTTCATCGTAGGTCCAAGCGGGGCCCGCAAACTGACTCGTCCAGTTGTTTGGAGGGGTTTTGCGATCTTTTTTCTTGCCATCCCGCCAATAGTAAAAATCGTGGTAGGGGGAGTTTTTGTCCTTGCTCTTTTTGAACCATTCGTGCTGGTCGGAGGTATGGTTGACGACCAAGTCCATCACGATCCGAATGCCGCGCTTCTTGGCTTCCGCTAGCAAAGAATCGAAATCCTCCATCGTCCCATATTCCGGATTGATGGAATAGTAATCGGAAATATCGTACCCCATATCGAATTGAGGGGAAGCATAGATCGGATTGAGCCAAAGGATCCCAATGCCCAGCGAAGCCAAATAATCGAGCTTCGAGATGATTCCCGGAATGTCGCCGATCCCATCTCCGTTGGAGTCGCAAAAAGAGCGGCAATAAAGTTGATAGACGACGTGATTGCGCCAAAACTTGCTTTCCATAGTGCCAACATTCTAGCATTTTCGGCCCGCGAACGGAGGCGCCTCAAAACGAAGAGAGGCAAACCATCCGCTTCG
>DCMK01000069.1 GCA_002321395.1 Caryophanales bacterium UBA1624 | reverse complement strand
TCCAGCAAAAGGGCGGTTTTTTGAAGGCCAGCGTTCCCATAATGATTCCGCAAATCCTTTGGCCTTTTAGGGCGGAAAGACGCCATCTTCGTTTCCGAATGAGCGGAAGCTCCGACTGCCGACCCTTCCCCCGAAAGGAAAGGGTCCCCAAACAGCGTGGGGGCCCTTTTGGTTTATTCGAAGCTTACCGTTGGGAATCAGCGTCCGTCGCGCGATTTCCTTCTTGCGAAGTAAATGGCGGGCGCGGCAAGGGCAACGGCCCCAAGCGCCAAAACCGTGCAAACCAAGGCATTGGAAGAGTTCGAATCGGCCCCACGGCTCAGTTTCCCGAGGGAAGAGGTGGTAGAAACGGTCCTCCACATATCAAGAACCGCCCTTGCCTCAGCGTATTCGCCGCTGTTTTCGAACATCTGCTTCTGCGAATCGGTCAAACGTTTATAGGCGCCAAGCGCGGCGTTCAATTTGGCACGGCACTGGTTCGTCCGATTCGCCTCATCGATTTGGGTGTAGTCTTCGGAGCCTTGGGCCGTGATGTATTTGGCGACGAACTCATCGACCGACTTTTTGTCTTCCACCGACTCAAGACGGAAGGAACCCTGGGGCAAAATCGAGGCCCCATCGGCAAGAGGATGAGCGTATTCGTTGCCATCTGCGTCTTTCAACGAGATGTTGCGAATATAGCAGTTGCGGACATTGTAGTGGTTGCCGTAAATGCGGATTTCCTGGTTGTTGAACCCGCCTACCATCGTCGTTTTGAAGGTCGCTTCGACTTTTTTCCAATCCGCGCTGGAGCTCTGCTCAGCCAAAACGCTCAGGTTGCGATCGGTGACTCCTGCCGCGGAACCGGAGTTGCCACCGCGATATTCGAAGGAAATCGTGTAGGGGACGTCCGCTTTCGCAACATCCATCCCCAAAGCGGGGAGGCTAAGCGTGATCATGCTGTCGACAGTATCGCCATGCTGGCTGTTCAAATTCTTCATGGAAGAATAGACGATGTTCCCCTGGTCGTCGGTATAGACGCCGGCATTCCCAAGGTAACTCGCCCCACCAGCCATCAAAGGATCGAAGCTGCCGCCGTATATGAACTCATTCCCCTTCGAGTCCTTCAAGGAAATGCTATCCACGTCCATGGCGCTTACCGCGTTCAAAACGAGATATTCCAAGGTCACGGCCGAAGTTCCGTTGCTGATTCTGAAATCGCAGGAAGCAGTATCCCATTCCCCGTTGGTGTTCTTCACGGAAATAGGAGCATAGTAGAACTGTTTTCCATCCAAATCGTATCCATCCATTCTCACGTTGGCGATCGCATCCGACCCGGCGCGATACTTGAAGGACAGGGTGTATTGATCGCTGGGGACTATGGGCAAAGAGATGCCAAGGGATTTCCTCGCGTCCAAGTGGAGGGAGCGGGTATTCTCATACCCTTCATCCACATAAGCGGAAGAGGGGATATGGCCAAAAACGGACGTTGCCCAGTTGGCTTCATTCACTCCGTCCAAGAAATCGGCATACCCAATCGTGTTGACGGGGGAGTTCTCTTTCAGTTCAAAGTCCCCATTCTCCACGATGTTGTTACCTTTTTCGTCAAGAACCTGGAGGTCGTCGATCAAATAATAGCCCGTGCTCGAGGAAGAGCCGCTCTTCAAGCGGACGTAAGGAGCGACGAAAATGGGCTCGGCGACACCGGCTTGGGCGGAGAACTCATATTCAAACGAATCCCACAAACCATGCGGAGTCCACCCAGCTTTCGGCCGATCGGCGTCCCAAACCCGAGTGCCCGCTTTGTTGACGCCGTCGAGTTTGATGATCATCTCGGCGTTGGTATCGTCGCCAACATATCTGTAATTGAAACGAAGGATGAATTTCCCGGTGATTTTGTAATCATCGAATTGCAAATAGACGCCCCTCCCCGGGGTGAGCTTCAAAGCGCTGTACCCGGAGGTGGAATCGCTGGACAGGACCTCAGGGGTGATATCCTTCAGATTTGCGTTCAGATTCGAAAAAACGCTGTCTGGGTTCGCGGCCGGGCCTTCGAAGTATTTGGTTCTGCCCGTCATAACGCCGCTGGGGGCGACGCCTTCGTGGATGAAGAGCTTCGAAGCGTAAACCTCGCCAGTCCCCAAGGCTTGGATTTCCACGACGATCCCATTCGCCTCCGCGGAGGTCTTGATCATGCCAGGGCGTTTGACCCAAGCGTCGGTGACCGTGCTGAGCTTGATGACGTCAGTGCTCTTCAGAGCCGTCTTCCCATCTTTGTACTCAACAACGCTGATGAGGAGCTGAGAGGCACCCGTGGTTTTGGCGGAAACGGAGAAGTTGTAATAGGTGTTCCCTTTGACGGAAGTCAGGGAGCTGCGGGCTTTCAAAGCCCCTTCCGCGCTGTTCCTTTTCAATAAGATGGAGTTTCCTTGATCGGAATCGACGTAAGCGGAAACCGTGTTGCTTTCATTCGCCCCTTGAACGCTCCAGCCATCCGGCACGCTCGAAGAAGCCTCCGCCGCAGCATGAACGCCAGCGGAATCAGCCGAAGCGGAACCTAAGCAGGACAACCCGGCCCCCACCGTCAGCAAAGACAAAACGGTTAGGCCCAAAATGTTTTTCTTTTTCATGGTGAAAAGTCCTTTCTGAAAAACTAAATTAAAAATATTTGAAAGCGCTTACTCTTTCTTTTCTTTTTTCATCTGCAAACATTCAAATTTATCGATAATCGCTGATTTGCGAAAAATGAGGCGAACGAGGAAAACACGCTGGGATTTTTGGCTTTCCCCCATTGTTTAAAAAGAATATTTTTTGTTAGATTTAACAGTTCATTCCGGTTTTTTATCAAAACCGAAATCTTCGCAAAGGAAGGAAAACCCTCCCGCCGTCCAACCCATCATTTCGTTGGCGGGGTATTCTTTTTTCTTGGCCCTGCCACCCACGAAGGGATCGTAGGTTTCCCATAGCTTCCCGGTGCTTTTGAAGGTCGAGGATAAATTCCTCAGCCATCCAAGCCCCACTTCTTTCGCCTCTTCAGGCATAGAGGCTTCCTTCAAGCCCCAATAGGCGAGGTAGTTGTCATAAGGCCAGGAAAAGGGATAGGCCGGTTGATATTCGATCTTCTCGTCTTTGTCTTCTTGGGTCGAGGTGATCCCAAAGGGATAAGACAAGCGGCTCAAAAGTTTCTTTGCTGCGCCTTTGTTTTTGGATAGCCCCGTAATGAAGGGCATGAACTGCCCCGTGAAGCAATAGTCCTCGCGGAAGATCCGGCCTTGATCGAAGTCGTAATCGTAATAAAGCCCATCCGGACGAAGCATGAGCTCGTCCATTTTCCTTTTCCTGCTTTCCGCGGCTTCGAGGAACTTCTTCTCTTCCTCCGGCTCAAACTTCTTCGCCAAATCCGCCAAATCATGCTCCATCCCATAGAGATTCGCATTCAGATCGACGGGATTGATGTAGATCCCCCGGTCAAGGAAGCGCGGGGTGAAATCGAGCCCCGCCTCCGCATCGGCGCAATAACATTCGCCGAGCTTCGCTTTTCGCTCCGCTTGGATATCGACGGGGAGGCCGAGCCTCTCCTTCGCCACATAATCGTAATATTCGCAGAGGTCCTGCGTGGTCAAACGGTTGTGGAAGTGGCGGTTCAGCCCGTTCGGGGCGATCCTTTCCTTCATCCAGAAGGCATATTCCTTCTTCAAAGCGAAGTAAGCTTTCCTCAGCCAAGCATCGTCGTGATTGACGCGGTAAATGTCCTTCACCATGAAATGGAGATAAGGGGGCTGGGAAACCCATTTGATGAGGTTTTCGCTATAGGCGTTGGGAACGAAGCCCAACTTATCCAAGGCGAAGATGAGGTTATCGACGTTGTATTTGGCGTATTCGAAACGCCCATCTGCGATCATGCCCCGATTCGTGTAGAACGTGTCCCAATAGAAAAGCACATGGAAATCGCCGTCGATGCAAGGGGGGACGAAAGGATAAGGGAGCGCGAAGGGATCCCCGGGGATCGAATGGTTCAAAGCGGCGTCCCAGCGGGAGCGGATATACTCCCTCGTGTCGATGATATCCTGGATTTCTTTTTGCTTCATAAAGCAATCTCCTTTTTCGTGGATTCGACTTCGATCTCAACCTTCCCGGTCGGATAAGCCTTCTCCATATTCAGCCCGATATAAGCGAAGCTCTCTTTGGTGAAAGCGAATTCGACGATTTTCCTCTCCCCGTTCTTCAGATGGACTCTTTGGAAGCCGATCAAACGTTTGGAAAGGACGCAGACGTAGTCCTGCTCCAGGTTGTTCCCGTAGACCAAAACCGTATGGTCCCCATCGAACGGGCCCGCGTTCAGAAGCGCGACTTTGACCTTTATGATGCCGTTTTCGAAAGAAGCTTCCAAACCCTCGTACTTGAATTCGGAATAGGACAGGCCGAATCCGAACGGGAATAGCGCCTCCGGGGAATTGAAAATGTAATCTTGGCCTGGCTTCGTTAAGCTTCCGGGGCGGCCATAATTCCCTTTGGGGAGATAATGGTCATAGAAGCACGGCAGCTGGCCAACGTTCCTGGCGATGGAAAAAGGCAGTTTCCCGGAAGGATTGATCCTGCCAAGCAGAATATCGGCGATCGCATTGTTCCCCCGATTCCCAACCCCATAGCAAAACAAGAGCGCTCGCACATCGTCCAATTCCTTCTCAAGGCTGACCGGTTTCCCGCCGTAAACCAAGAACACGATGTCTTTGCCTAGGCCCCGGAGGAAGCGGAAGAGCTTCTTTTGAGAAGGGGTCAGCCCGATGTCGTCGTTGTCGTATCCTTCCGAAGAGGTGACCGCGTCGGAGGACATCATGGGATTGTTCTTCCCGCCGTTATCGCCCCCAGAGTAGCCTCTGGAGTTGTTGCCTCCGGCAAAAACGATGACATCCGCCCATGAGGCGTCTTTTCGGATTTCGCTTTCTTGGTCTTCGAAGTAATTCAGGAAATTGCAGCCTTTGTGGAAGCGGACGTTCTCTTTCCCGAAGCGGGAAGCCAAAGACTCTAGAGGCGTGATCGCTTTTTCCGAGCTCGCCTGTTTGCATTGATAGTTTTCCAGCACCGCGTAATAGGTGATCCCGCCGAGTTGGGCGATGTCCGCATTCGGGCCGACCAACAGGATCCTGCAGCCTTCGCGCAGAGGCAATACCCCATCGTTTTTCAGCAACGTCGCCCCTTCCTTCTCTTCTTCGTAGGTCAGCTGCAAGGTTTCCTCGGTAAAGACCTCCTCCTTTGCTTTCTTCAAGTCGAAAGAGGGGTTCTCGAAAAGCCCCAATTGGAATTTCGCTTTCAAAATCCGGTACACGGCTTCATCGATCCGGGCCGTATAACGTTCGTCGCCTTGGATGTCCTTAAGGAAATCGAGGTTGTAACACAAAGGCTCGCACGCCTCCATATCGACCGTGGCTTCCAGCATCCTTTTCCCCAGCTCGGAATAGGAGGGGGAAAGCCCCATGACGTTCTTCATGATCCCGGACATGGAGTAATCCAAAATGACGACCCCGTCGAAATGGGCCTCTTCCCTCAAAACTTTGTTCATCCAAAGAGGGGAAAGGGTAACGGGGACCCCATCGACCACGTTGTAGCAGGTCATGACCCCCATGGCTCCGGCTTTGACGGCCTCCAAGAAAGGGGGCAGGTAAAATTGGCGAATCTCCCTTTCGCCCATATGCATCGGGGCCAAATTGAGGCCCGACTCCGGACAGGAATACCCAATGTAATGCTTCACCGTCGCCATGACCTTCTCGTCCTGGATGCCCCTGACGATGCTCTTGGCCATCGAAGATAGCAAAAAAGGATCCTCGCTGATGCATTCTTCGCATCTCCCCCACCGCGGCTCCCGGAACAAATCCAAGTTAGGGGCGTAGACCTTATTGAATCCCAGCGCGCGGATCTCCTTGGCCTGGGCCCGCGAAACCCGATACGTCAAATCCAAATCGAAGCTGGCGCCCAAGCACCCAGGCGTGGGGAAAATCGTCGTGAAGGGAAGCGCGCCCCCATGGACGTTTTCGCAGGCGACGAAAGGAGGAATGTGGAGGCGGGAGTTCTCCACGCATCCTTCCTCCATCCGCTTCAGTTTCTCCAAAGAGAAGTTCTTGAACCAATACCATTCCCCGTTGACCTTATCGACCCCCTTATCCAAGGAAGACAAGATCTCGTCCAAATCGTAAAGACAACCCGAGCAGTTCATTTGCCGGATTTTTTCTTCCCACGTCATCCGCGGCATAAGATCTTTCGCCCTTTCCTCCGGAGATTTGGTGGGATCTAAATAGATGCACTCGCCCATTTTCTACCTCCCAATCCGCAAAGAAGGGGGATTTTTCAGCCCGCAATCATAATCCGCGTTTTCGAACGCGTTGGCCTTAACGTTGGAGATTTCGATTCGGATGAGGTTCTCGCCCGTTTTCAAGTAAGGGGTGAGATCGAATTCGAAAGGAGCCCAAAGGCGCGCGCCGGCGTCATGCCCATTGCAGCAGACGGAGGCGAAGTCCATCACGCCGGTCAATTCGACTTTGGCCCGAGGAGGCAATTCGGGCAAATTCGCCGCGTAGGTCAAAACGACCTTCCCATCGAAATGGTGGATGCCATTTTCGTGGGCGCTGATCCCACTGCCTTTGACGCCGTTGAAAGAGGCTTCCTGCAAAACCAAAGGATACTCGACGAATGTTTCTTTCCGCAAAGCCTTTGCTCGCCCTTTGGCAAAGGAGAGCAAAAGGGACCCCTTCGCGCCCAAAGGGATTTTCACGATGCGCTCTTTCTTCGCAAAGGCAAGGACTTTGACCGTCCCGTCTTCGGCGTTCCACCGCTCGACTCGCTGGCCTTTTTCCAATTTGACTCGCAAAACGTTCGGATGATCGAGGGCGTTCAGGAAGAACGTCCAGTGGGAGGAAGCATCCTTCCGGGAATAGCAATAGACGCCTTCTCCGTAAACCCCGAAATCCAATTTGGAGGCCAAGAAGGAAGCGGCCTCGTTTTCTTCGTAATAACGGAACAGATTCTTCCTTCCTTCTTTTCCTCTTTCTTCGCCCAGGATCACAAGGGTCCCCCGCTTACTGAATTCCTCGACGATCCCTTGGACATCGACGTCGGGGGAAGTGGGAAGGACCAAAGCCGCATAATCGTTGTCGATGCGGATCCCTTTGGAGGTGATCTTCCCTTTTTCGAGGAAATCTTCGTTGAGGAACTCAAAATCGATTCCCTTCTTGAGCAAAGCCGCGACAAGGCGGTCTAGGCATTCGTCGATTTGCCGAATCGCGTAATGGTTCAGGGGCGAGAACAGACGGCACGCCTTCCTAGACGGGTAATAAACCCCGACTTTGCAATCGTGCTTCCCTTGGCTAAGCGCATAAGAAAGGCGGGAGACGTAAGAGGATATTTGATCGAAATAAGGCCAGTAGGGGTTCTGGAGGAACAAAGAGGGGGGGCATTCGTGCTTCCGAAATCCCTCGATGGAATAAAAGAATGCGTGCGGGATGAACATATTGATCCCATTGACGTATTGCAAATCCACCCTCTGCTTGATTTCGCTGGGGGTCAATTGCCAGCCAAAACAGCCAAGCGACTCGGATAGGCACCGCGTTTTCCCCAACAAATCGGCGGCGCTTGAGGCGAGCCTTTCCGTGACTCTTGGAAACGTTCTGTCGATGCAATCGACCCCAGAATAATCCAGCCCATCGATGGCGGAGAAGAAATCCCCCTCCGTCTGGACGAGCCATTCCAGCTTTTCCTCTCGATGCAAATGCCCGATCAGCAGCAGGCCGTCCTTCGCCAAATAGCTCCGGATCTCATCGAAATACGATTCGCGGTAAAGCGCATCCAAGGCCCGGTAATAGTCCTTCCGGATCTTCGCGGAAGCGGGCATGTCTTGGAACAAGGTGGGCAGGTAGGGCCGGATATCGTATCCCATCCGTTTCTTGAATTGGGCGGGGAATTCCTTAGTCCAGGCGATCGTGTTGATGTTCTTGGCCTGCTCCACGTAATTTTGATAGAAGCCGGGCTCGTCGGTGAAGAACCCCTTGATGACTTTCCCGTAATAATCCCCCACTTGTTTCTTATATTCCTCGTGGGTGGATTCGAGGAAGGCCCTCGTCGCGTCTTTGTTCAGCAAATCGACATAGGGCAAAGCCGAATATGCCGGGGTATGGGCGGCCACTTCCATCCGGAAGACGAAGACCTCCCAGCATAACGATGGGCTCGCCCAGGCAGGCGTGCCGTTTTTCCCATAATCGGTGATATCAACAAATTCCTTATCCTGATAAACGGCGACCACGGATACGATTTCCTTGCCGGGGATATCCTTCACGGAAATCGGCTCGCCCAAAACCGGATAGATCTTTTCCACGCTTAAGCATTTCGCCGCGAAGGATGGATCCTTCTGCAGCACCCGTCCATCCGCGTATCCGCTGGGCCAGTTATTCTCATCGTAGAGGAAGATCTTCATCCCCAACTCCAAAGCGCAAGAGCAGCAAAGGCGGACCTTGGAAAACCATTCCTGACTCAAATAAGGGACGGTAAGCCCTTTTCTGGCGTGGATGATGACCTCTTCGACGCCCTTTTCCTTCATTTGATGGAGTTGGGCGATGAGCTCTTCGTCCTTGAGCTCCGCGTTCCAAAACCAAAAAGGGGCCATGGAATATTGGCTTAGAGGTTTAAAGAACAGGGACTTATCGAGCATCGCCACCTCCCCCTTCCCAAGAGCGATCCTGGAAAGGCAATCAATCGTATTGATTCTTGAAAAGATTATAGTAGGCGAAAAAATAGCCTTCCTTTTATCTTTGAGATAAAAATTGTTAATTTTGTCATTGTTCCGATTGCATCACGAACTTTGCGCGATAAAAATTAATCTTTTTGAAGAAAGCGGGAAATGATTTAGAATGAAGAGGAGGCAATTTTATGGAGAAGGATGGCATCATTTGTCTTAACGCAGCGAAAAACGAGATTTCCAGGCTATACACGACTCCGAATCCGCCCCATACCCACGTCAAATGGGAGCTCGTCTTCTTTTTGGACGGCCTGGCGCGAAACTCCATCAACGGGAAAGCCTACGAAGCCAGCAAAGGCGATGTGTTTTTGATCGGCCCGAGCCATGTGCACGAAATCGTCTTTCTAAAGACCCCCCACCTGCATCAAGACGTCTATTTTGAGAATGGGGAAATCGAAGCCGCGATTGGGAAGATGCCTTCTCCTTTGGCTGAGCAGATCCGTTCCGGGGAGCGTGTGGTCAAACTCAAGCTAGGCTTCAATGAATTTGAGACCTTCCATACTTATTTGGTGGGTTTGATCAACGCCAAATCGCTTGAGCCTGGGGAAGTGGAGAACCTCGATTACGAAAAATTCCTGGCCTCCTCTTTGCTCGATAGCGTGTTGGGGCTGTACACATTGAAATATTTCGAACGCCACACCGCCGCCCCGAAATGGCTATTGGAATTCTTGGTGAACCTTCAGCGCCCGGAGGTTTTCTCCAAGCGGGTCGGCGACATCATCTCCTTGACCAACTATTCCCATTCCCAGGTCGGGACCTTATTCAAAGCCTACAAAGGGGTTTCCTTGGTGGAATACCTCATCGAGGTCCGCATGAACTACGCCAAAGAGCTTCTGAGGGTCACCAACAAAAGCATCCTGACCATCTCCGAAGACTGTGGCTACAACTCGTTGTCCACCTTCATCAAGAAGTTCCGCGAAATCAACGGCTGCTCCCCCCTCCAATATCGGAAGAAGGTTCAGGAAAAATAAAAACGGCCACGCCCGATGGGCTGGCCGTTTTCCTTTCTTGGAGAGGGGTTATCCTTTCACGCCGTCGGAAGCAGATAGACCGTTTTGCAAAGGCTTCTGGAAGATCGCGTACATCACGAGGACCGGAATCATCGAGATGATGAGGGCGGCGAATTTGACGCCGTATCCGAAGGTGTCGTTCGTCATCAGGTTGTTCAAACCCGCGGAAAGGGTGTAATAATCGGAATCCTTGATGAAGGTGATGGACATCGCGTATTCGTTCCAAACCCCGGCGAAGCTCAGCAAGCTTACGATAAACAAGGGCGGCTTGACCATCGGCAGCACCACGCGGAAGAAACGTTGGAACTCATTGGTTCCGTCGATCTCCGCCGCCTCGAGGATGTCGTTGTTGAGTCCCTTCATGAACGGCAAGGTAAGGAAGACGTAAAAGGGGACTCCTTGGATGGCGTTGAGCACCATCAAGGTGGGGATGACGCGTATGCCATCGGTCAAGTGAAGTTGTTGGCAAAGTTTCAACAGCGGGATCAGCAAGAGCATTTGGGGCACCATCATGAAGATGGAGTAGAAATGGTCGAGGAAGCGGAACAGCTTGAAGCGGTACTTGGCGATGACGTAGCTGGATCCTAAGGTGAATAGAATCGTGAGGCAGACGGTTCCCACGGACAGAATCACCGAGTTGAGGAGGTATTTGGAGAAGTCGGCCTCTTGCCAGGCGATCGCATAGTTCTCAAAGTGGAACACGCTCGGCCAGCTGAACGCGCTCGCCATGAACTCCTTCTGACTCTTGAACGAAGTCATGATCGCCCAAAGCAAAGGGAAGATGATCAAAACGGTCCAAAGGACCAAGAAGAGACGAATGACCCAACGCGAGACGATTTCCCCTTTGGATTCCGGGGAATGGCGAGCGGCCAGCATCGTTTTGTTTTTCATGAAAAGCGCCTCCCAACCTTATTCATAATCGCTTTGACCAGCAAGGCCACGGAAGCCGAGATGACCATCATCACGATGGCGGCGGCGTAAGAGAAGGCGACCCTGCCGTAAGAGGTCCCATAAAGGTAAACGTACAGGCCCATGACCATCGCGTTGTTGTTCACGCCTCCGTTGGGGGTGAAGACATTGACGATGCCGAAGTTCCCGCCCAAGGATTGGTAGAGGATCGAGACGACCATGAAGGTGACTTCAAGCCAAACGGCAGGCATGGTGATGTGGACCAGCTGCTGCCACCGGGAAGCCCCATCGATGTCGGCGGCTTCGTAGAGTTCCAAAGGGATCTGGTTGATGGAGGAGATCATGGTGATCATGAACAGCCCCACCCCGCACCAAGAAGCGACGAACCCGATGCAGAGCAGCGGCCAATTGGTCAGCCAATCGGCGGAGAATCCGCTTTTGAACAGCGAGAGGAAAGCGTTCAGCAAACCCGCGTCGCCGCTCATGAAGACGAACCCCCACAGCGAACCGATGATGACCGTCGACAGCATGTTGGGGATGTAGAAGATGAATTTGTAGGTGATCACCTCATGCGTTTTCAGCCGGAAGCGCGTGAGGCTGACGGCGAAAAGAACCGTCAGGAAGATGATGAGGACTTCTTTGATGGCGGTGATGATGAAGTCGTTCCCAACCGCCTTCCAAAAGACCGGATCGACAAGTACTTCCTCGTAGTTGGCGAACCCGATCCAATCTTTCCGAGTATACCCCCTCCAATTGGTGAACGAATCGAACACCGATTTGACGATGGGATAGACGCAGAAAAAGAGGTAAATCAAGAAAGGAAGGATGCAGAAGAGCGCCGCAAAAGCGAATTTGCTAGCGTTGAATCGCTTCTTCCTTTTTGGCCTATTGCGAGAAAGTACTTGTTCCATATCCGTATTTTAAATCTTATTTTCTATTGTTGATTTCCTTCACCGCGGCGGCTTTGATCGCGGCGCAGGCTTGATCGACGGTATAGGTCTTTCCCTGCAGATGGGCATCGACCAAGCTGTTGATCGCATCGTTGATGGCTTTGTCGACGCCGCCCCAAGAGCCGTTGTTGGCTTTGTGCTCATAGTTGGGGTTGTTGAAGACTTCCTGAGTGTACTTCAGGACGTCGGTGACCTTTTCGTCGTTGGACAAATCCAATTTCACGACCGAGGGGGAGTCAGAAGCATAGACGAATTGCTTCTGAACGTCGTCCCGATAAAGGATCGAGAGGAATTCTTTGGCGGCCTGCTTGTTCTTGGCGTTCTTCGCGACGGCGCAGGTGATGGAAGAAGTGACGATGCTCTGCTTCTGCTTCGCCAAAGGAGAGGGGGCAAAGCGCATGTTGAATCCATCGGGGATGGCGCTCTTCCCATTGTCGGCTTTCGCCATTTCCGAGCGCAGCCAGAGACCGTTGGGAATGAGGGCGGCTTTATGGGCGAGCCACTCCATCTGGCTTTGGGTGTGATTGAGGGAGATGCATTCGGAGACGGTATATTGGTTCAAGTTGATGTATTCGTTGAAACGGTTCATCACATCCTTGAACTCAGCGCTTTCATAGACTTCGGCGTCGCGGCAGTTCATGATGCGGTCGAACATCTCATCGCCGAGTTCGGCAAAGGCGGGAACCAACATCCCTTGGGTCAAATAGCCGCTATAGACGCCGGGATAGATCAGGTTGCGGATTTCCGCGGTGGAATTGGAGGCGAAGGATTTCAATTCCTCGTAATTGGAAGGAACGGACCAATGTTTTTCGGAGAAGAGGGCTTCGTCGTACCACATGCCATAAGCATTGAGCAGCAAAGGAGCCCCGTAGGTGATGGTCTTATTGGAGCTCTCGTCCGTGTATTTGACCCAATAGGAGGAATCGACCTTGTCCTTGATCAAAGTCTCCTCGCCTTGGGGTTTCGCCGTCTCAAGCCACGGAGTCAAATCCTCCAGCAGGCCTTCGCGGAGCCAATTCGCTTTGTCGATGTCTGGTCCGTCGAGGAAGACGAAATCGGGTTCGTTCCCATTCATCCAGCGATCGGAGAAGGATTTGTTGACGTTGTTGTCCATATTGGCGACGACCGTGTATTTATCGCCATAGACTTTATCGAATTCCTTCAAGGCATATTCCCAAGGAGCCTTGCCGTAACCGCCGACGTAAATCTGAAGGGTGAATTTATCGCTGACGGTGTCACTGACGGCGTCGCTTTCGCCCCCTGGGTTGGATCCGCTGCAGCTAGCGAGCAGCGCGGCCATTGCGACGAGGAGGATCTTCTGTTTTTTCATAAATTCCTTTCCAGCCTATTTGGCTTTTTTTATTTTCACAGCGGCAAACAGAATCGCCGCCATGGAAATCAACTCAGCTCCGGCAATGCAGCTTCCCACGATCGGGAAGGTCAGATTGTCGGATTTCGAACCCTCCTCCGGTGAGGGAGGGTCGATCGGATCGACATGAGGAGGAAGCGGCTCTTTCCCGTAGGAATTCGCCGGCATCAAGCGATAGAGGTAACTCGACTTCGCCTGGAAGGTCACTTCGAAGGAAGAGATATCTTGGCCGATGAGCTTTCCCTCGAACACATCGTAGACGTCGTAATTCTTCGGCAGGGAGATGACCCTTTCGCCGCCATAGGGGGAATCGATGCAAAGATACCCGTTGGAGGAGAAGACGACGTCGGAATAGGATTCATCGTAAACGTGGCATCCCGTTCTCTTCATGAGGTTCCGGAGAATCTGAGGGGGGACGTGGCCGATTGAGGAGAAGACCGACAAGTAGGAGCCCCCTTCGCAGGAAACCTCTTTGTAGGCCAAGCCGGTGAGCTCAGTGCCGCGGATTTTGCCGAGTGAGGTGGCACCCTCGTCGCGGACATAGGCGACCGGGTTGACTTCCTTGATCTCAGGCTTCCCGTAGGTGTAGCCCCGAACCCCCTCGATCAAGGGATCATCATTGTCTGAATCGACGCTGACGGCGGTATAGACCGCCCCGGCGGCGAATCCGACTTCCATGTCGATCAGCGAAGAGACGTTGCCCGCGCTCATGGAGCCGTCCTGCCCATAGATCCCGGGGGTTCCGCACCATACGACGACCGAGCCGTCCTTTTTGCAGATTTTGTTGATGCCATCGATCGTCTCCGCGTCGAAGCGGTTGCCGACGATCAAGTACACCTTATAGTCTTTGCCAAGGCCCTTCTTCAGATCGCTCGCCAGGAAGGTATCGTATCCTGCCCCGATGTGGGCCAAGTCCTCCTTCTGGCGGCTCAAATTGACCTCAAGGGCGCTATAGGAAGCCCCGAAGTTATACGCGTAGTCGGAGGGCATCTTATCCTCGATGATAAAGGCGACTTCGCGGTTATTGGCGTTGTCTTGGTTCTCCATCGCGTATTCCCACTCCTTCATCAGGATGGAGAGGCAGCTGTAGATTTCCTCGTCGTTGTACCAGCCGCCGGTCATGTCGTAGATCCAGCAGCCGGCCCCGGTGATCAGGACGTTCCCGGCGTCTCTTTTCATCAGGTTGATGGTATCTTCCAAGCTATACGTTTTGCCCCACTCGTCCATCTGTGACGGGGACTGGTCGGGCATATCGACGCAGACGGTGCGCTCATCGAACTCCGTCAGGCACAGCTTGCCGGCGTTGACGATCGAAGTGACCGCCTGCATATAGGAATCGCTGTAGCCGGAGGTCCTGGTCATATAGGAGATCGGGCCGCAGAAGAAGTCGCAAGGGCTGTCTTCTGCGAGCAAACGGGAGAACTGGTTGTTCCCGATGCCGCTTCCTTCGTAGGTGAGGGCGTTGGTGATGTAGCCTTGGTAGGTTCCGGCGAGCCATCTGCCGTCGGATACTTCCTTGACCACGTTAGAGAAGGCGAAGATGGAATCGGTGACGTTCTTCCCTTTGAAGTCCTGATAGTCCAAGACGCTTCTTTGCTTCACCCCGTCCAGGAGCGAATCGTAGGTGAGCGGCTCCCTTTCCCCAAACCCGGGGATGGTCGCGCTATCGAAGGTCACAAGCGAATCGCCCCAGGCCTTCTGCAGGGCGTCGTTGGTCTTGTATTTTTCGCGGAGGAATTCCCGGAACCCGGTTTGGGCGACCCGGGAGAAGTCGGAGCAATTCCCAACCTCCATCCCGTATTCCTGCCATTCATAAGTCGCCCCTTGGGCGAATTTGACGGCGAAGATATGGGCGGCGTAGGGCATGGACTTCATGTGCTCCAAGACGGCGCGGATGTATTTGCAGACGTCTTTCACCCAACGCTTCGAGGCGTAGGAAACCGAATCGGTCCCGCCTTTGGCGGACAAAGCCCGCTCCTCAGGGTATTTGTTGAGCCACCAAGAAGGGGGGTCGCAGCTGATCATGACCAGCAGCTTCGCCTTTGGAGCCCCCGATAGAGTCGTGTAAATCGTATTGTCGAAGGGATCGAAGTTGTATTCATCGTCGTCGGTCCAAGTCGAGACGCCGGTGATGGTGTCGACGACTTTGTTGTTGCCGACCGAAAGCAGCTTCACCCCGGATTCGTACATCTTCGTGGCGTAAACGGGTTTGAAGTACTTCAGCCCATCGCTCTGCATGAAGATGTAGGGGGCGTATTTGTCCTCGCCGATTTTGAGCTTCGTCAATTCGTTTTCGCGGATGATTTCCGTCTTGGCCAATTCGATTTGAACTGGGAGGAAGCGGACATAATACCCGCGCAGCTTGTTGTTGGTGAAGTCGGGGTTGTTGACCAACTGGATTTGGTCTTCGTCGAACTGAAGCATGTAGGAGCCTTCGCTCATGTAGTCGGGGATGTCGACCTCGTAGTTCACCGCAACCGGCTCATTCACCGGCCAAGCGGTCATCTCTTCCCCGCCGATTTGGCGCAGGGTGGATTTGATGGGGCTTGCTTCGTCGCTGTCGGAAGAGTACTTCTCCCAAAAGGAAACGGTCAAAGAAATGGGCCTTTCGATCTTTTCGGCGATTTTCCAAGTCAAGGAAAACGTCATGGTGTCGCCCAATTTGACTTCCTTGGGGAAGGTGGCGTCGACCACTTCGAATTTCGGGGCCGTGGTCGCCAAGGAGATGAATGGGATCGAGCCCCAAGGCATGGAGCCGACGGGGCCGACGACATAGGATTTGCGCCAGGCGGAATCATCATAATCAATTTGGGTCCAGCTCAAATCTTCGTTGGTGAGGTATTGCTCGTTCAAATCGATGCCTTTGGCCGTCAGGGTCTCCCTGCTGGAGCAGACCGTGATCGTCCTTCCGGATTCGGTGATGATCGTGATTTCGAAAAGCAATCCCGAGTAATAAGTCCCGTTATAAACGCGACAGGCGAAGACGTTCTTCCCCTCCACCAGGTATTCGGTAATGTCGATGATGTTGGGGGAAGACCAAGTGCCGCCCCGGCCGAAGCTATGCCCGTTCAAATAGGGGAAGCGGACGTCGTCGGCGGTGCATTGGAGGCTGGCGGAAGCGACTTTCTCCGTCAGCTCAAAGGACTGGCGGTACCAACGGTTCTCATAAGCGGCATCGTTCGTGATGTCGCCGTCGGGGTAAGTGATCCACTGCCCCTGCCATCCGGATTCGTCGTTGGGGGAATAGGATTTGACCCCGTGGATGTTGTCCAGGAACAAAGAGGAAGAGGAAGTGAAGGTGACGAAGGCTTTGATGCCTTGTTTGATGGTCACTTCAACCGATTTCTGCTCCAAAGTAGAGGATACGTCGAATTCTTTTTCGATGGTCTGAGCCAAATTGTTCGCGGCCCCATAAATCTCGAATTTGACTTTCCCCTTGGATGGGGCTTCCGATTTGGCGTCGAATGTGAAGGTATAGCCGTATCCGCTGAGGAAACGGTTCCACGTCGTGGTAGCTTTGCCGTCCTTCTCGATCAGCAATCCGTCCTCGCTGGCTTTGGCTTTGTCGAGGTCCCAGTTGGGGAAAAGGGAATCGGAGGTGGGAAAAGAGAACGTTTCATCGAAGACGTCGTCGCCCGTCTTGACGCAATAGGCTTTGTCCAAATAAACGTCGGAGGAGCCGTTTTTGACGATGATGGTGAGCTTGGCGCTGGCGGCGTTGTTCTTGGTTTGCAGCTCCAGGAAAAGCTCGCTCCAGCCCACGGAGAGAGAGTCGGCGTTCAGCCGCGTTGTGGGGCCATCGATCGAACGGATGGCGCTGCCGGAGGAATCGTAAGTCGTCACGCTCAAGGTGAGGCCCGTGCCGAAGGAATGCTGGCTTTTGAAGTAGAAGCCGAGGCGGTATCTGGTCCCGGGCTCCACCAAGAAAGAAGGCGAGGTCGCTTGGAAGGTCGTGTCGTAGTTCGAGCGGACCACATGGAGCGAATTCTCCCCGTCGTAGCGCTGCTCCTGACTCAGGGAGTGGGTATCCTCTTCGCTGTAGGTCCAGCCATCGTCCCCTTCGAAGCTGTATTCCCCGTTTTCGGGGGCAACCGCCCCGACTTTCGATTCGTCGGCTTCATGGCTGACTTCGTGTTGGCTGGGGGAAGGAAGCGAAGACAAAGAGGAAACGAACAAAGCGGAAGCGGATAGGAAAGTGAACAAGGAAGAGAAAATCATATCCGGTAGCCCTCCTCTTGAAGCAGGTAATAAACGGTACTGAGATCTTCCGGGTCGACCCCGATGGAAGTGAGGGTATAGACGATTTTGTCCTGAAGCGTTTTGCCCGGATTGGCGAGGATCGTCTTAACGTAGCCGATCGAGATGCTGCTTCTTTGCCGCAAGAAGGAGACGTTGGCGAAATCGGTGAAGAGATAATCGCGGTAGAGATCCGCTTCCGAAACGCCCATCAGCCCATTCAGCAAGAAGGCGACGCATCCGGTGCGATCGGCCCCAGCGGTGCAATGGAAATCGATGGGATAGGAAGAAGGATCTGCGAAGACTTTGAAGATCTTGCGGAAGGATTCCGCGTTGTCTTTGTAGGTGAATATCTTTTCGGAGTTTCCATAATCCAAAGGCGCTTGGACGTATTTAACCCTGGACCCCAAGGGGCTGGTGTTTTTGAGCCCGCCGACTTCGTTGTTGTCGACGGTGCGCAAATCGATTTCGGTTTTGATGCCGAGCCTAGAAGCCTCCGTAAGCCCAGAGGAGGTGATGTTCCTTTGCATGGAAGAAGCGTAAGAAACGTTGAATGGCCCAGAGCGG
>DCMK01000044.1:2680-6028 GCA_002321395.1 Caryophanales bacterium UBA1624 | reverse complement strand
ACTCTTGGTAGGCCAAATAGGTTTCATAGCTGTCGGCGGGGCGGATGACCTTGACCCCGGGGATGGTGCGGAGCATCGTCAGCTGCTCGATCGGCTGATGGGTCGCGCCGTCCTCCCCGACCGCGAGGGAATCGTGGGAGAAGAGGTAGATCATCGGCAGCTTTTCCATCGCCGCCATGCGGATGGCGGGCTTGCAGTAATCGGAGAAGATCAGGAAGCATCCCGCATAAGGCAATAGCCCCCCATGGAGGAGGATGCCGTTGCAGGCCCCGGCCATGCCGAATTCGCGGATGCCCCAGTTGACGTTCCTGCCCTCAGGGTGCTCGGCGGTGAAGTCCACCGCCCCTTTGACCTCGGTCTTGACCGAGGCGGCGACGTCGGCGGAGCCGCCGAAGAGGAAGGGGATTTGGTTGAAATAGGAGGACAAAAGGCGGCCCGAGGTCGCGCGGGAGGCCTCTTTCTTAGGCTCGAAGGCGCCGTCTTTGACGTAAGGGGCCCAGTTCCGGGCGAAGGCATCCCGGAAGCGGGCGAGCTCCTCGGGGTGGTCCTTCTCATAGCGGAGAAGCCCTTGCTGATAGTCTTCGTAGGCTTGCTTGCCCCGGGCTTGGAAGGTTTCCTTGAAATGGGCGTAAACCTCTTCGGGGACGGTCCAATCCGGATAGGGATATCCATAGACCTCCTTGGCGTGCCGGCCGTCTTCTTCCCCTAAAGGGGCGCCGTGGGTGGCGTGGGTGCCTTGCTTGGCCGAGCCGTATCCGATGGTCGTATGGACGATGATGAGGGTGGGATAGAGAGTGGATTGCTTCGCCTCTGCAATCGCCTTCGAGATGGCGTCGACGTCGTTGCCCGAATCGACTTCCAAAACGTTCCACTCCTCCGCCAAGAAGCGGAGCTTGACCGATTCGGTGAGGGAATTGGAGGTCGGCCCGTCCAATGTGGAGCCGTTCTCGTCGTAAAGGAGGATGAGCTTGCTGAGTTTGAGGTGCCCGGCCAAGGAGATGGCCTCTTGGCTGACGCCTTCCTCCAAGCAGCCGTCCCCGCAGAGGCAATAGGTATGATGGCCCACTAGGCGCGAGCCCTCTTTGTATTGGGCTTCCAGCGCCTTTTCGGCGATCGCCATGCCCACGGCCTGGCTGATCCCTTGCCCCAAAGGCCCGGCGGTCGCGTCGATGCCCTTGGTGAGGGTCACTTCCGGATGCCCCGGGGTCGAACTGTGGAGCTGACGGAAGGATTTGAGGTCGTCCAAGCTCACGGGGTAGCCGGAAAGATGGAGCAAAGAATAGATCAAGGCGCTGGGATGGCCGGCGCTATAGACCAAGCGGTCGCGGTTGACCCAGTCCGGATGGGAAGGGTCGGCGATGAGATGGTCCCGGTAGAGGGCATACATTATCGGCGAAGCGTCCAAGGCCATGCCCGGATGCCCGGAGTTGGCTTTGTTGATCGCGTCGATGATCAGGCTGCGAAGCGCGGCCACGCAGAGGGAATCGATGTCCATCTTGGTTTCTTCCATAAATGCTCCTAGTTGTTTTTTGGCTATTTTTTAGTCGTATCTATATACTATGTATATAGTTCACTTGTTTTCCTCGATTTTGATCGAGAGGATGTCGAGCTGGTCCTGCCCCACCGGCTGCGGGGCGTGGGAGAGCGGATCGGTGGCTTGGAGATTCTTGGGGAAAGCCTCGACGTCGCGAATGTTGTCGGTCCCGGTCAGGATCATCGCCAAGCGGTCAAGGCCGAAGGCGATGCCTCCGTGGGGCGGACAGCCGAAGCGGAAGGCGTCGATGAACCAGCCGAATTTCTTCGCCACCTCCTCATCGGAGAGACCGAGGATCTTGAAGATCTTCCATTGGGTGTCGTGGTCGTAGATGCGCAAGGTCCCCCCGCCGGCTTCATAGCCGTTGATGACGATGTCGTAGGCGTAAGCGAGGACTTCCTCCGGCTTGCTGTCCAACAAAGGAAGGTCCTCATCGCGGGGGCGGGTGAAGGGGTGATGCTCGGCAACGTATTTCCCCGGTTCCCCTTCGACGGGGTCGAACATCGGGAAATCGACGACCCACAGCAAGTCGTAGGTATTCGGCTTGATGAGATTGAGCTTCTTCGCATAGAGGGTGCGCAGCGCGCCCAGCCCGAAATCGATGTCGCGGCGGTAATTCGAACTGGCGAAAAGGAGCAAATCGTCCTCTTTGAGGCCAAGGGAAGCGATCAGAGCCTCTTTTTGGGGATCGGCGAGGAATTTCGCGAAGCTCCCTTGGAGGAGGCCTCCTTCCACCTTCAGGCTCAAAATGCCCTTGAGGTTGAATTTCCTCGCTTCCAGGTTCAGCTCGTCAAGGGCTTTGCGGGAGGTTTCCTTCCCCTGCCCCGGAATGACGATGCCTTTGATGAATCGCTGGCCTTCGAATCCTTTGAAAGGGACGTCCTTCAGCAAAGCGGAAAGATCGCGGAGCAGCAAGCCGTAGCGGGTGTCCGGCTTATCGCTTCCATAGGTGTCCATAGCCTCCCAATAGGGGATGCGCCGGAGCGGCAAGGGGACCTCATACCCGACCAAATCTTTGAAGATCTTGGCCAAGAAGCCTTCGTTGAGGGCCAAAACCTCGTCTTGATCGAGGAAGGAGACCTCTTCGTCGAGCTGGGTGAATTCGGGCTGCCGATCGGCGCGGAGATCCTCGTCGCGGAAGCACTTGGCGACTTGGTAATAGCGTTCTACCCCGCCGATCATCAGCAGCTGTTTCCACAACTGCGGGGATTGGGGAAGGGCGTAGAAGGACCCCGGATGGACGCGGCTGGGGACCAGGTACTCCTTCGCCCCTTCCGGAGAAGAGACGTTCAGGGCTGGGGTATCCACTTCCAAAAAGCCGCGCTCATCGAAGTATTCGTGGAAATCCTTGACGATCTTCGCCCGCGCTTTGAGGCGGTTCAGAAGGCAGGGCCGGCGGATGTCCAGGTAGCGGTACTGGAGGCGGGTGTCCTCCAAAGCGTCGGTTTTGTCGGCGATGATGAAAGGGGTCGTCTCGGCTTTATTGAAGACCTCGATCGAGGAGACGATGACCTCCACTTCCCCCGTCTTCAAGGAGGGGTTGGGATCTTTCTTCAATCCCACCACGCCTTTGACGTGGAGGACGTATTCATTCCTCACATCGGGGATGGATGAAGGGTCGTTGACGGTCAATTGGACGACCCCGGTGGAATCGCGGAGATCGATGAATTCGATCCCGCCGAGCTTGCGCACCTTCGCGGCCCATCCGCAGAGGGCGACTTCCCTCCCCACGTCTTTCTTCCGCAGGTTTCCGTTGTAATCGCTTCGTTCGATCTTCATTTCCCCTCTCCTTTGCAGCAGCAGGAATGCCCTTC
>DCMK01000044.1:1205-2535 GCA_002321395.1 Caryophanales bacterium UBA1624 | reverse complement strand
GCAGCAGGAATGCCCTTCCTCCCCATCGTGGTGGCAGCAGGAGTCATGCTGGCTCTGCTCATCGAACTTGCCGTCCAAATACGAGGATAGGTCTTCGATCAAAACGCCTTCCTGTTCCTGGGTGGCGAGGTTCTTGACCTGGATTTTGCCTTCGTTGAGGTCGTCCTCCCCGACGATGAGGGCGAATTTAGCCCCGCGGCGGACGGCTTTCTTGAACATCGTGCCGAGCTTCCCTTTGCCGAAGGGCATCTCGACCGAATACCCCTCCCGGCGGAGGAGCTGGGTAAGGGCGAAGCAATCGTCCAGGACCTCCTCCCCGACCGGCATCAGGTAAAGGTCGACCCCGTGCTCCACCCCATCCAGCATGCCGTTGTCCTTCATCAGGGAGTAAATCCTCTCCACCCCCATGGCGAAGCCCACGCCGGAGTCGTTCTCCTTCGGGCCGTTGAAGTTCTGCATCATCCCGTCGTAGTGCCCCCCGCCGAGCAAAGCGCCGTAATCCTTGCCTTCTTTGCTGATCGCGTGGACCTCGAAGACGATCTGCCCGTAGTAATCGAGCCCGCGGACCAAGGAATCGTCGATCTCGTATTCGATTTCCTGATCGTTGATGATCGACAGGGTCTGGTAGAAGCGCTTGGAGGCCTCATCGGAAAGGAAATCCTTCATCTTCGGCGCGCCTTGGGCGATCTTCTGATCCTCCTCGACTTTGCAATCGAGGATGCGCATCGGGTTCAGCTGCAAGCGCTGCTTGCAGTCTTCGCACATCGAGTCGATATGGCTGGAGAAATAGCCGCGGAGGGCCTCTTTGTAGTTCTTGCGGGATTCCTCATCCCCCAGGGTGTTGACTTTGACCTTCAGGCGGTCGAAACCGAGGTAGCTGAGCACGTCCATGGCCAGGCAAATGCATTCGGCGTCCAGCCGGGCGGAATCCTGCCCCACCGCCTCAACCCCGGCTTGGATGAATTGCCGGTACCGGCCGAGCTGCGGCCTTTCGTAGCGGAAAACGGGGCCGATGTAATATTCTTTCAGCGGCAAATCCGAGGTTGCGGTGAGCTTGTGCTCGACGATGCTGCGGATGACCCCCGCCGTCCCTTCCGGGCGCAGGGTCAAAGAGCGGTTCCCTTTGTCCAAGAAGGTGTACATCTCCTTGCGGACGACGTCGCTGCTTTCGCCCGTGGAACGGTCGAAGACCTCGGTGTATTCAAGCACCGGGGTCTCCATCCGGGAATAGCCGTAAAGCTCAGCCACCGCGGAGAAAACGTTCTGAATGTAGGAATAGGCGTCCGCCTCTTCCCCATAGATATCGTGGGTTCCTTTGATCCCTTGGTAA
>DCMK01000044.1:0-1162 GCA_002321395.1 Caryophanales bacterium UBA1624 | reverse complement strand
TGATGAAAAACTCCTTTTCTTGCCCCAAGATTATAAGTCCGCCCCCCCTGCAGTTCAAAGGAAAGCGCTCAATGGAACAGGCGTGAGCAGGAATAGACGCCTTTGACGCCCAAAAGGGAAGCGAAAACGTCTTCCAACGTTTTGGCGTTGGGGACGGCGATGGTGAGGTTGATGAGGTCGTTCATCGTCTCGGTGGCGAGGTGGATCTTGAGGTCACTGACCAAAATCCCTTTCGCGGAGATCGCCTGAAGGATGTCCGCGGCCAGCCCGGCGCGGTCGTTGGCGTAGACTTCGATGTCGACCGGGTAGGTCGAGGGGCCGAGGTCCTCCCGCCAGGAAAGGTCGATGAGACGGGCTTTTTCTCGGGATACGTTCGGGCAGTTGGCCCGGTGGACGGTAATGCCTTTGCCGCGGGTGATGTAGCCGACGATGGGATCCCCCGGGATCGGGGTGCAGCATTGTCCCAGCGTCACCGCCAATCCGGTGACTCCGCCCGGGACGATCACGGGGGACTGGGCGGAGAGCTCCTTGGCGCTTTTCTTCTTGGCCAGCTTGGGCGAGAGCTTCTTCTTGACGTGGAGGAAGTCCAAGATGGCCCCCGGGGTCGGGTTGCGGGAGGATATGCTGACGAAAAGGTCGTCGAGGGTCTCGCAATGGTATTCGTTTTTGAGCTTGGGGAAGGAATCGTTCAGGATCTTCATCCCCTCTTCTTCGTCGAAGCCTTGGAGGCGGAAGGAATCCATCATGGAAAGCTTCCCTTGGCGGACTTTCTCCTCCTTCATCAACGAGGCGTCCTTCTTCTGAAGCGCTTTGCGGATGTGGGCGCGGGCGGAGCTGGTTTTGGCGATCTCCAGCCAGGAATCGTTGGGGCCGGTGGAGTTGGGGGAGGTTTTGATCTCGCAGATGTCCCCGGTCTTCAGGACCGTGTTCAGGCTCACCAAGGCGCCGTTGACCACCGCTCCGACCGCCGCGTCCCCGACTTTGGTGTGGATGCGGTAGGCGAAGTCGAGCGTCGTCGAGCCCGTGGGGAGGTCGATCACCCGCCCCAAAGGGGTGAAGACGTAGACGTTGGCCCCGAAGATGTCGTGGGTCAACGTCTCCATGTATTCCTTGGCGCTGCCTTTCTCCTCCCCGGAAAGGGTGACGAAATCGCGGAACCAAT
>DCMK01000010.1 GCA_002321395.1 Caryophanales bacterium UBA1624 | reverse complement strand
CTTGCCTTCTTCTTTGCAAGGCGTTTGGAGCGCTCACGACAAATCGCCATGGGGGAGCGGCTTTTGGCATAACATCAACGTTCAAATGAACTATTGGCCCGCTTTCATAACCAATCTTGCGGAAACCTTCGAGCCCTACAAAGACTTCTTCAAGGCCTATCTTCCGAAGGCGATGGAAAACGCCAAGGAATGGGTTGCTGATGTCCTTGGAAAAGAATCCTCGGATTGCGGTTGGACGATTGGAACCGGGGCTTTCGCCTATGAGATCGAAGGCCTCAACCCCAATACCCACTCCGGCCCTGGGACGGGAGGAATGACGGCGCAGCTTTTCGTCGATGCCTACGATTACACGCAAGAGGAAACGCTTCTTAAGGAATACGCCTTTTTGGCGAGCCATGGGACGGCCAAGTTCTTCTTAAAATGCGTCAAGAAATATGGCGACGCCTATTTGTGCTCTTTCAGCGCTTCCCCGGAGCAGATTCTTTCGGGCCATTGGGAAAACGGGCAAGCGAAGCAGCAATATTACCATACCGTAGGATGCGCTTTCGATGAACAGTGGCTCGAAGAAAACGCCAGAAACGATTTGAGATTCGCGAAGATTTTGGGGGTTTCCGACGAAACAACAAAAGAAGAAGGCAGGGAAGCGTCCCATTATTCCCCTGTCGAAATTGGCTATTCGGGCCAAATCAAAGAATATGGCGAAGAGCATTTTTACGGCGAAATCGGAGAATACGGCCATCGCCACCTCTCACAGCTGGTGGGCCTTATGCCGGGGAATCTCATTAGCCACAATACTCCCGCTTGGCTTGATGCCGCCAAGCTGACGCTGCAATATCGCGGCGATTTCTCGACCGGTTGGGCTTTGGCCCATCGCCTTTGCTCTTATGCTAGGGTCGGGGAGGGCGATCACGCTTACTTGCTTTTGAAGAACCTTCTTCGCTTCAAGACGCACCCCAATCTTTGGGACGTTCACCCACCTTTTCAAATAGACGGGAACTTCGGCGCCTTAGCGGGCATGGCGGAGATGCTTTTGCAGAGCCACGAAGGTTATCTTTCCATCCTTCCGGCCATTCCTTCCTCTTGGCAGGACATCAACGTCAAAGGTTTGAAAGGAAGAGGGAATTTCGAAGTTTCCTTCGCTTACAAGGATGGTCGGCTGATGGATTTAAGGATTTGTTCCCTCTCCGGGAAAGAGCTCGTTGTCTTTTATCGGGGAATCGGCGCAGGGACAAAAGTTTATGACGGGAGGGGGTTGGTCCCCTTCAAGAGAAGCGGTGGTTTTTTGACGCTTAAGACGGAGGTGGGGAAAACTTATTCTTTCATTGGGTTCGAAGAAGTGGAAGAAGCCAAGATCCCAACCGATTTCAAAGCAGAGTATCAAGAAGAAGGCGTCTTGCTTTCTTGGAAGGAAGAGGCGCCTGCTGTGCTTTTTAGAGCCGATGGGAGCGATGCCCACTATAAAGAAATCGCTCGCATGGAGAAGGAAAATCGATATGTCGACCGAACTTACTCGCTTTCCAGCAAAGGGAGAGCCACCTATAAGCTTGTGCTCGCTTCCAAAGGAGCTTGTGAAACGGATAAAGGCGCCTTGGCGGTGATTCATCCTGCCTCGGAGCTAGAGGTTGATCGCTACCGGTTGAAATTAAAGGTCAACAATCTCGTTTCGGAAAAAATCGGCTGGGACTTTTAGCCTTTTACGTACGATTCCTCGCGCTTATATAGAGCCGCGCAAGATGAGGATCGTTTCTAAACTGGAAGGTCCAAAGCGACGATCGGTGAAACGCTTTCCTATTTCCTTACGGAGAACGGTCGTTCGCGATAAGGGTTGTTTTCCTTTGGGGGGTGGTGGGGCTTTCCCGCCCTTGTTTGATGCGCAAGCAATGGCGAATTCCCCTTGCTTTCGCCGATAAAGCGCAATGTAAGCGGTATCATTTCTTTTTTTATGGTACTTCTTTTTTACCATTTGCCCCTGTTTTCTTGTGGTTAAGAGCCCATTCCTAGAAAATAGGGTCACAAAAGAGCATAAGGTGCGTTTTGTTTATCCGACTCGCTTGAGCGGAAGGGCATATCCATCGTTGTGCAAAGGAGAAAAAGATGAAAAAGAAAACCGTTGCTCTCGCTTTGATCGGCCTTTTATCGACCGGCACCTTCGGCGGGATTTTGTTGAACGAAACGGTCGGCGTCGTCGATGTTCTCGCCAACTATAATTCCGATGCTGTTGTTTGGAAGCACTATGCAGCCGTCGCTCCGACCTTCGCTTCCCATGGGTCGAAAGAATTCTGGGCGAATTGTTCTTCCTTGGGCGAACACCAATTCGAAGCGCCGGCAAACGGCACTATCGAAGAAGGCGGCGATTTTTCGCTTACGGCCTATTTCAAAGAGCTTACCCCGGAGGATGATCGCTATGTCGCTAAGCTCACGCCGAAAGTTACTTTCGATTCCAACGGCGGAACGGCCGTTGAGAGCCAAGACGTTGAATATAACGCGTTAGCGAGCGAGCCGGCCGCTCCGACAAGAGAAGCGGATGACTATTATGATTCCTATACTTTCGATGGCTGGTACGCAGATGGCAAAAAGTTTGATTTCACCAAACCCGTGACTGGCAACGTCGATCTTGTTGCGAGGTGGAAGAGAGACGGCCAAAAATATGAAGAGGTGAAACTTACCTACGGGCAATCTTCGAATGTCAAATCTGACGACGAAAAAGCGATCACCGTCCAAAACCTCGATGGCGCTTTTAGCCAACTCGCTTGGTCGGATGGTCAAGTTGATTCGGCGAAGAAAGCGGAACTCATCAAAGCATTTGGTGGTGAATCAAGATCCAATGACGGAGTTTTCGTTTCCCCCAATAGGTCGAGTACTGATGCGCTCGAGACGCAGAACATCGTCCTTCCGAATATTGATTTCAAGGCGATGCTCAAAGGCGGAAAAATTATGATGATGGAGCTTGGCTGCTACCAAAACGGATCAAGCATCTTTATCAATGGCGAAGAACTACTCAAAAACAATTCAAACGGTAGCATTGACTATTTAAACTGTGCAAAGGCTTATTTTTACCTCGAGGGAGAAGCGGTGAAGCTTAGAGCGGTTGCGAAGGCCAAGCCTGGCACCAGCGATGTCTACAGTTGCAAAGAAATTTCTTACGACCTTTCAGAAGATGAGAGCAACGGGGCTGCTGGCATCAAAATAGGTTTGGGGACAAATAAATATAACCGCCACTATTGGATTGGGCATCCCCGCATCGTTAATGGCGAGCATAATCTGTTTGACTTCTCCTCAAAGAAGGACATAAGCGTTGAGAATGGGCTCCTCAAGACCCGTTCAGAAAGGGATTCCGAGAGCGGGGCTCCATACACGCAATGGAAGGAAACGACCGCTCTTTCGTTCGATGGCGTTGGCGCATTGGGGAATGCCTCGAAACCTTTGACCGTAAGCTACCCGAAAATCGACTTCAATTCCCTCTTCGCCGAGGGAAAGGGGGTTCGCTTCGCCCTTGGTTCATGGAACGGTCAAGAAAAGCTCGCCTTCGAAGGACAAGACTTCGGGAACAGCGGCAGCAAACCGAATAACCCAACAAATAACACGGCGGACTCCATCGCAAATACCTGGTTGAACTTCCAAATCGAAATCACTCGCATTGGGATGTCTGTGGTCAACCATTTCGAAAACAAGGAATACATCGTCTCTTTGTCCGAGAAGATGCTTTCTGGCGAAGAAGGGCTCTCTTTCGATCTAGGAACGTCCTCAAATAACCACTTCTTCTACATTTCCAACGTTAAAGCTTTCCACGCTTAGGAAACAAACGTTCACTCTTAGAGGCGCGGGCCAACCGCGCCTCTTTTCATAGTTCATCTATTTTGCTTTTGGGTTCCCTTTGTTACCTTTTTTATTATCTTCCTTTTTTCCGGGAGTCTCTTCTTCTTAGAATAATTGCGGCTGAGGTAAAACTATGAAAGGCTTTAAGCATTTTGGCGCAATGATCGACGTTTCGCGCAATGGCGTGCTTTCGAAAACAGAATTTTTCCGCTTCGTGGATATGCTTTCCAAGATGGGTTATGACACCATCGAACTTTATAGCGAGGATATTTACGAAGTCGAAGGCGAGACTTATTTCGGTTATATGAGGGGCGGATATTCTATCGCCGAACTTCAAGAATTCGATTCCTATTGCAGAAAGAAAGGCGTCGAGCTTATTCCTTGCCTTCAAACCTTGGCTCATTTCACGAACCCTTCGAAAGAGAAGGAATTCATGCCCTTGCTTGATCTTGACGACATCCTCAACGTCGACGATCCAAAGGTTTATGAATTCTTGGATCGTTTAATTGGGAGCGCACGGAAAGCCTTCTCTTCGAAGCACCTGAATATTGGCATGGATGAAGCCTACCGCCTAGGCTTGGGGAAACATCTCCAAGAACATGGTTATGAAGCCCAGAGCGGTCTCATGCTTCGGCATTTAAGGAAAGTGTCTGAGATCGCCAGCAAATACGGTTTTGATTGCCATATGTGGGGCGATATGTTCGTCCGGATGGTCCATGACGACGGCTCTTATCTCGCCCATGGCCTTCCGAACGTCTCAAAGCTCAAAGCGCTTCATCTTGACGTGCCGGACAATGTGGAAGTGGCTTATTGGGACTATGGGCAAACCGATCCGAAGTTCTATGACGCGATGTTTGAATTCTATCGCGTTTTGGGGAGGGACGTTTGGTTCGCGGGCGCCGGATTGACTTGGGTTGGCTTCGCCCCGCAAAACAAAGCCGCTTTGCCGATCATGCGCGCCTCTTTCGAAAGCATGCGCCGCAATAAAATCGAAAATTACTTAATCACTTTGTGGGGCGACAATGGCAAAGATTGCTCGATCAACGCCGCCTTGCCACTTCTTTTTGCCGCCAGCGAATTTGCCAAGGGAATCGAGGATATCGCTCTCATCAAAAAGCATTTCAAAGAAGCCTTCGACCTTGATTTCGACGATTTCGAGTCGCTTGATGACGTCAATAAGATAACAGTTGGGGAAGAGCTTGAAATGCCGGTGAACGCTTTATCGAAGGGGCTCTTCTACCAAGATCCTCTTTGCGGCGTTTTGGATGTCGATTTATCCGGCATTGATAAGATTGACTATGGGGCCATTGCCGAAAAGATCCTCGAAGCCAAGAAAAGGAATGAGCCCTATGGCTACCTCTTCGAAACGATATCTCGCCTTGCCTCTTTCCTTTCCCATAAGGCTTATTTGGGAATCGATATCCATAAGGCGTATTCCGCCAAGGACAAAGAGCTTTTGAGAAAGCAGATAACGGAAATCGACCTCGCTCTTGCCTCGCTCGATTCCTTCATCGAAGCTTTTGAGCATCAATGGATGAAGGAGAATAAGCCTTTCGGATACGAGATCCATTGCGCGCGCTTTGGCGGGGTTAAAGAAAGGCTGAGCTACGCTAAGCGGGCTCTTTTGGCCTATATCAATGGCGATATTGACAGGGTCGAAGAGCTCGAGGCGAAGCAGCTTCCTTTCTATCGCCCGGAAGGCTTCAGGATGAATAATTACCGTATGTTTATTTCCACAAGCGAAATCTAAATAAACGGAATTGCTACGATTTTCAAAATGTCCTTTTTTGCTGAATGCGGATGCCGATTCTTCTTAAAGTAAAATAGTGGAACCGCTTGTAAAAAGCCTAATGGTATACTTTCATAAGGAAAGATTCCTTATAGAAGGAGCGTCTATGCAAGAAAACGAGCCCTTCCTCCATTGCCTTCGAGCACAAATATATCCCGATGATTATGCTTTTGAGCGCATCGCCAGCATCAGGGATTTTTGCGTGTCCTTCGGATTTCAAAACGTCATTTTGATTTTTAATGGCGAAGAGCACAATGTCGGCCACATCAAAGACGAGGAGCTCGCTTCGTGGATTAAGGTCATGAAGGAAGCGAAAGAAGAATTCGCGAAAGCGAATATCAGCGTTTCCTTAAATCCTTGGATGGAAATGGGGCATCTCGATCGAGGGAGAAAGCTCCAAGAGGGGCAACATTTCGTGACCATGGTCGATCGCTTTGGAACTCAATCGGATCTCGTTGCCTGCCCTTTAAGCGAGGAGTGGAGGGAATATTATCTTCACCAACTCGACTATTATGTTCGTGAAATCAAACCAGACGTCCTTTGGGTAGAGGACGATTTCCGCTTCCATAACCACCCCCCTCTTGATTGGGGCGGTTGTTTTTGCTCGCTTCATATGGAAGAGTTCGCGAAGCGTTTGGGAAAAAAAGAAACGCGGGAAGAATTCGTTTCGAATCTCTCCAAAGGAAAGCCCTCCGAAGAGCGCAAAGCATGGCTTGACGCTTCTTGGGAAATCATTGATTCCTTGGCCAAGGATATCGGCGAAACCGTTAAGAAGGCGAACGCGAATACCCATGTCGGCCTTATGAGCTCCACGCCGTGGCATCATGCGATGGAAGCGAGGGATTGGAAGACGCTTCACGAAGACCTTTCTAGCGATGGCGTTATGATCGACCGCATCCATATGCCGGCCTATCGCGAGCTTGGCGCGAAGAGCTACTATTTCGATTTTAACCGTGTCTCGATGGTGAACCGTTCCTTTATAGGAGACGACTGCCTCATTTTTCCAGAGCTTGAGAATTCCTCTTTCTCTCTTTTTGTGAAAGACCGAAAGTTTTTGGGCTTCCAACTCGAAAGCGCGCTTCCCCTTGGCTTATGCGGCATGACTTACAACATCTTCGCTCACGTTGGCAACGGCATCCAAGAAGAGTTCGGCTATGGCGAGGTCATCCAATCGCTTTCGCCTTATCTCAACGAGGTGAAAAAGCTTCATCTTTTGCCAAGCCAAATGAGGGGTCTTCTTTTCCCGCTTGACGAGAAAACCGTTTACAACTCCCATGAGGAAGGCTTCTTGAATCTCGTCCCTAAAGATTTTGACGCGGTTGGCTATTTCTCTTCGATGGGCTTTTCCTATTGCGTTTCCAAAAAGAAGCGCTTCCAAAACGAAGTGGTCATTCTTTCGGAGCAGAACGCATGGAATTTCAAAGATGAAGAGCTTCTCTCGCTTTTTGAAGACAATTTTGTTTTCGTGGATGGCGTAGCCGCTTCGATACTCCAAGACCGGGGCCTTTTGGGTCTTATTCACGCCAAAAAAGTTTCTTTCCGCGGGCAAGGCCATGGCTACGATACGTTCGAAATGTACGAAGGCGAAGAACCGATTGATGGCATGCATCACTGCAAAGCCACTTCCCAACGGAGGAATGGCGATTATTACTCCATCGAATACGAAAAGGGCGTCGATGTTGTCTCGGGCCTTTATGGGCCAAGGATGAATAAGACGGGAGAAGGGGTGGCTATTGGAAGCCATTTCATGGTGTATCCCTATTCGCTGGAAGGAACGGACAATACCACTTTCTTTATGCCGATGCGCCGTTTCCTATTTGAGAAGCACCTTCTTCCAAAAATCAAAAAACCCTTTGCGAAAACCAAAGAAGACGGGGTTTATGCCTTCCTCTATGAGCAAGGCGACCGTTTCGTTCTATTTGTGACTAATGCCAATTATTGCGCCTATGAAAATCTTTCCTTTGAACTCTACAATTTCATCCCTGGATCCATTAAGGCTCTTTTAAAAACGGGCGAGATGACAAATGTCGCTTTCGAAAAAATAGGAAATCGATACGTTCTCCCACTTCCTTTGGAATATTTATCCACGGCGACCATCCTCTTAGAGAAATGATCTGCCCGCATCAACCGGGCGAATCTAATCTTCGGGAAACGCCCGTCCATAAGGCGCGCCTCGGCGGAAGGATAGGCGGCTTTCGCCTATCGCGTGATTCTTTTCAGCCAACAGCCCTTAAAGAACCCGCATTATCGGTTTTGCTTCGTTTCCCGAATGCGTTTATTGGCGGATCTTCTCATCCCAATAATCCATATAGAGCTTCCAATCCCTTTCGTCCAGGTCGTGGATCCCGTGAAGGTGATGATGGGCGATGCTTCCTGTATGGGATACCATTTCCTCGTCCATCGAAAAGGGTTTTTCGGGGCAAAAACCGATTTTTCCATGTTCTTCATAGGCTTTATTGAGTTTTAGAAGCGTTTCGAATTCGCCTCTCGGATCGGCCCAAAGGTCTTCGCTTTTGGAGGAAGTGTAGAGCAGGCGAGGGGCGAGCAAAGAAAGGAAGTCGCTTTGGTTGAAAGGGAGGGGCTTCTTTTGATATTGCTTGTAGTTTGGGCAAAACCAGTATGGGAAGGCTTTGGTAATGACTTCTATCGTTTCTGCGCCTTTGTGGTAGTTGGATTGCTCGGCGTCGCCGCTGCAACCGGCGCAGGAGGAGATGACGAGATCGATGCGCTCATCTAAAACCCCGGCAAGCAAAGACGTTTTGCCGCCCCTAGAATGCCCAACGGTGGCAAGGGGAAGGTTTTTCGTCCTTTCGTTTCGCTTTAAAAAATCGATAATCAAAGAGAATGCTTTCGCCCAAAGCAAAAGGGTCCCATAGGAGTCGCCTTTGGCGTGATCCACATCGGGGAAAAGGGAATTCATCCCAAAACGGAAGCCTTTTTTGTCTTCGGCCACTTCGGATGTGAGAAAGGCCAAGCATCCATAGCCCCTCCCCGTTATCATCTCTACGGGGTAGAAGGAGCTTTTGAGGTCCCGATTGGGGTCGATTTCCTTTTTTGAAATAACGCCGACGGGCCGGTTGCAAAGAAAAAGAAAGATGCCTTTTGGCTTCCTTGGCAAAAAAAGATCGAAACCAAAGGAAGTGAATCTTTCGTTTCTTTTCAGATGAACGCGAAAGTCATCTCTAGTTACGTTATGAAGCGCATTGCCGATTGAATCTATCCTTTCGTAGTAGATTTCAACGTTTTCGAAGGAAGGCAAACGACCGTATTCGTTAAAGAGGAAAAAATCCTTGAGATCTTGTTTGTTCATTTCTTGTTTCCGCCCTGTCCGCTATTCGTCTCCGTCTATTAGGCCGATATTCTTTAGGACGTTCTTGCTGCGGTATTCGTTGGGCGTTTTCCCCGTCACCTTGGCGAAAGTCCGGTAGAAGACGCTTTTATTGGAAAAGCCACAGGCCGAGGAGATGGCGGCTACGGAAAGCTCCGTTTCGCTGAGGAGTTGCATGGCTTTTTCGATTCTTTTGTTGGAAACGTATTCCACGAGAGGCACTTTGAATTTGCTTTTGAAAAGGCGTGAGAAGTAGGAGGGATTATAGAAGCATCGTTTGGCGAGCATTTCCAAGGAAAGATCGCCATCGAGGTTGTCGCCGATAAAATCGGCAAGCTCATTCCAAGCGTTTTTCTCCTCTTCCTCCGGCAAAGATATCTCCCGAACGATCATCGTTATGACGATATTCATGTATGATTCGTTGACGAGCTCGAAGCGCGGCAATCTTTTGGCTTGCTCTTCCACCATCTTGCCTAGGATATGCTGGAGTTCCCTTTGTTCGGAGGGCGAGAAGGAAACGACCCCTTCCGTTTTCTTCTTTGAGATTTCATTGAAGGCGGACAAGGACAAAAGAGAGAAGGCGTTGTCGGGGGAAACGACCTTTTCTAGCGTCTCGGGGTAGAAGCAGATGTTGTAATAGGTGCATCGCCCCCTGGCGTTAAACGAATGGAGGCTATTGTAATTCATGAAAACGAGGTCGCCCTTTTTAGCGACGAAGCTTTTCCCGTTGACATATTCCTCGACTTCCCCGGAATTGATGTACATGATTTCAATGAAATCGTGGGTATGAAGAGGTTCGGAACCGGTTTTTGAGTAAAAAAAGACGTGGATGTTTGGGTCCTTTGATGAATAGAGCTTTGAACTGAATACTCTCATTTGTCTTCCTTGCTTTGGAGGCCTTTGTCAACCAACATTTTAAACATTTCATCTGAACTTGAAAGAGGCGGTTTTCGATGTTTTTTCGACAATAAAGCCAATGACCCTTGGGCGGATTCGCGAATGGCAAGGCGGCTCGTTCTACTCGCACGTAAAAAAATGGGACATTTAAGTAGAGCGCAGTGATTTTTCCAAAGGCCCCAGTCGCGTAAAATGAGAGCGCTTACGAAAGCGCTTCATGTCTCGAGTCCAAAAGGAGGAATTTTTGTGAAGAAGAAAATGATTGAATTGGCGCTTATTGGTTTCGCCTCTGCATCCTTGATTTTGGCCGGTTGCCAGCAAGCTCATTCAGAAGGCGAAAGCAGTAGCGCACCTTCTTCGGACGCCTCGTCTATATCGAATTCGGACGACCCCGGCGATGTCCCTGTCAGCCACCGCAAAATTAAGCTTACGAGCCCGAAAGAGGGCGAGACGATCGCCATCACCCCAAAGCCGCTTCTTGATTATTTGAGTTCCAAGACGGAGGGTGAAACGGCGAAGGCTCTTCTAGAGGCCCAAAAGAACCGAGACATAACTTGTACGTCGGTAAAGTTGTCTTGGGAGAAGGACGGAAGCGCGAATTATACCGTTTATATCGATGAGAACGAAGATTTTTCAGACCCTGTCGAGGTCAAGGTCTCTTCCCTTTCCAATGTTTATGAAGCCTATAATCTCGTTCCGAATAAAACCTATTATTGGAAAGTGAAGGGAACGAGGTCTCACGATATCTCGGACGTCTCAAGCTTTAAGACATCCGGAAGCTCTGTGCGCTTCGTGCGTGCTTCAAACGCCAGCAACATTCGCGATTTAGGTGGCTGGAATGCCGAGGGTGGGGCTAGTTTGGAATATGGCAAGCTCTTCCGCGGCGGCCTTTTGAACAACTACAACGGTTATGGCGGGCTTGACGAAAACGGGAAGAAGGTCTTTAACAGCGAACTGAAGATCAGAACGGAGATTGACCTCCGCGATGGCGATAGGAACGATGGCGAGCAGAGGGAGTGCTGCTTTGATTCGTCGAAGAAATATATCCGCGCGCAAATCGGGCAATATAACCGCATTTTGGATCCAGACAATTACGCAAGTGCCTTGGGCTATCGGAGCTTTCAGGATTTTGCCAACGATGGGCAACAAGCGAATAAATTTTACGCCAATGACGGCATTACCGTCCGTTCTTTGAGGAAGATATTCGATGCCCTTAGCGAAGAATCCAATTACCCCGTTTATTTCCATTGCGATTCGGGGGCCGATAGAACCGGAACCCTAGCCTTTTTGCTAGAAGGGCTTTTAGGCGTTTCTTATGAGGACATGGTTCGCGATTATGAGCTGACGAGCTTTAGCAAATTCGGCGATCGATACCGCAGCAGGCTCAAAGAAGATAAGAGCGGATTCGATGATTCGGGCGTTTATAAAGATGAAGGCGGCGCCTATATCGGCTTCGGCAAATTCGCCAAGGAACTGCTTTCGTATTACGGAGATGGCAAGAACGACCTGCAGTTGGCGATTTCCAATTTCTTGACGAGATATGTTGGCATTCCTTCCTCTCAAATCGCTTCTTTCAAAGGGATAATGACGGGTCGAAAAGAAAAGAGCATCACTCTTTCGACAAGGCCCGAATTCTTGCTTTCAGAAAGCGAAAGCATTGCCCTTTCTTTAGAAGAGGCCGCTCTTGATGCGGGAAGCGTCGAGTCCATTTCTTTAGCGGGCATCGATCTGGGGAAGGATCCATCGAACATCGCGCTTTCCCCCATTAAGGAAAAGAACATCTCAGGCGAAAGGGATATTGTCGTCAAAGCTAAAAAAGATGGCGCCGAAATCACGGTTTACGTCCCTGTTCTTCTTATCACGAAGATGATCGGGAGCGCCGACGAGCTTATAGGCCTAGACACCTATCGCAAGAAAGGCGGGGATGGGCCATCCCGCCTTACGAACTATGGCTATTACCGTTTGTCGAAAGATATAGGGACTGTCTCGAATCCCGTAAACGGATTCGGTGGGTACTTAAGCGAGCAAGGCGCCCAAAATGGCGGATTCGGCTTCCGCGGGACGCTAGACGGCAATGGGAAGGCTATTCACGTTAAACCCCAGTATGGCGGACTGTTCTCCGTCGTCGGCGGCGGAGCCGAATTCAAAAATCTTTCCTTCAAAGTCGTGGACTACGGCTCGACTGGGGATGCCGCGTGTTTGGCGGTGCTGTGCTGTTCCTTGTGCGGGGCATCTTTAAGCGAAGTTGATTTCGAAGTCGTGTCCAGTGGTTGGGGAAGAGACGGGTTCCAAAAAAATGCCTATAAGAGCGGCGTTGGCCTAATCAGCGCCAACATGGCCCATGGGAATTCCTTTAAGAACGTTTCCGTGAAGTCCCTATATCCGATCGCTTCCATTTTCGGCGGCGTTACTTATGAAGGATTAGGCGGAAGCGATTTCGATCATTTCACCATCGATTGCCAAGAGCTTTGCCACCTAGGCGTCAAGCGCTCTATCGGAAGCTCTGGTTCGCCCATCCCCGTTTCTTCTTGCTATTTGCCGATGGATTTTAAGGGGATCGAGGGTTCCTTCGATTTTAAACACAGCGAATCGGTGAGCGTGCGTTTGGAAGATTCGTATGCGTCCATTGAGATAGAGAAGCGTTTTGGTCAGATGGAGCTATTGAGCGCCGCGGTCGATGGGCAAGCGGTGGATGATGCCGCTTTGGAAGAGGGGACGTTTACTTTCGAAACATCTAAGGCCTTTGGCGGAGCGTCCTCGAGCAGCCCAACGATTGTCCTTGAATTGTCGGGGGGCGGCTTTATGTGCTCTTATTCGATACCTGTTTCGCTTTCTAAATAAAGACATGGAATAAAAGGAGATATTTATGAAAAAGAACAAAATCAAACAACTAGGAATCGTTGGCTTCGCCGTCCTTGCTGGGGCTCTTGCTTCCTGCGCCGGGGGCTTTGGCGGCGGAGAAGATAGTTCGATTACGACCGTCAACATTCTCGTTTTCCAAGGCACGGGAGGAAGCGATTGGGTCAAAGAAGCCGGGAAGCGCTTTAAAGAAGCCAACAAAAACGTGTCCTTCGAGGAAGGGAAGGTTGGCGTTAATTTCAAAGTCCGTTCTGCCAAGGGCCTTTCTTGGAACAGCGAAATGAAAGCCAGCGGCGATGATATATACATCTACGAAAGCAATCCGGATATCTATTCCCTTGCCGCCCAAAATTATTTGCTGGATCTTAGCGATGTCGTGGAGCCCATGGTCGACAAGATCGACAAAGACGTCTTGGAAAGGCTGAAGGGAAGCGATGGAAAATACTATGCTTTGCCGCACTATGAGTGGTTCCCGGGCCTTACCTACGACAAAGATCTCTTCGTCGAGAAAAACTATTATTTCGCCGATCCTGATGCCGAGTCATCGGACAAGGAGGTCTACACTTGCGCCTATGGCACGGCTAGTTTTGTCGCCGATTCGAAAGTCGCCAAATCCGTTGGCCCAAACGGCGTCAAAGGGGATTATGACGACGGCCTTCCCTCTTCGCTGGAGGAACTCAACATCCTTTGCGACAAAATGATGCAAGACTCGGTTTCTCCCATCATACTTTGCGGGAGCGGCCACTATTACTCGTGGTACCTTCCGATCGCCTTGTGGTCTTCTTTGACGGGCGGGGATGGCATGAGGAACATCTTCTGCAACTGGACCGATGCCGAGGTTGATGTCGTCGATGGGTGGTCAAACGAAAATGCCTTCTATGCGGACAGCAATATCGCCACGCCCACCACGAAAAAAGCGAAGCTCAGCGACGACAACGGCTATCTCATGTATAGCATGGCAAACCGTTACTACGCCCTTGCTTTCTGCCGGATGGCTTACGACAACAAATGGATCGATTCGAAGCAAATCAGCAATTCCCAGGGTTCCGCCAGCGAAGCCCAAAACTGGTTTGTCAACGGCCATGATGGCACGAGATACGGAATGCTTTGGGATGGTTCGTATTGGTGCCACGAAGCTGCCGATGTCGGAACTTTTAGAACCTACGAGACGTTGAATCCAGGGCAAAAGAGGCATACGGCTTTCATGCCTTTGCCAACGCAGCTCACTGGGCAAGTCAAAGAGGGAGAGGGGAAAAAACCGACGCTTATCAACGTTGGTAACTCCGTCACCTTCGCCAATAAGCGTGTCGCCACCAATGGCAAAATCAAGGCCGTCAAAGAGTTCTTGAAGTTCATCTACCAAGATTCGGAGCTCGCTGCATTTTCGGAGAAAACGGGATTGACTTCCCCCATCCAATACGATTATGACATGTCGAAATTGGACAATTCGTATTATTCGGACCTTGCGGTGATGAGGAAAGACGCCGATGTTCTTATCGAGTCTTCTCCATCGGTTCGTCAAAAGAAGAATTTCCCGTTCTTCTTGATCGGATATACGATGACCCTGAGTTCTTTCACCTCTTCGAGTGGCAAACAAATTACCGGCGGCTATCTTGATGCTTTTAAAATCCAAAGCGAAACCGAAACGGCAAAACACATTTTCGAGGCTACTGAGATCTCCAAAGAATCCTGGGATAAGTTGGACCGCTAAACGTGGATTGCTATGTATCGCACTTTAACTCACGATAAGAGCAAAAGGAAATTTGATAAGGCAGGCCTGCGTCGTTTCGTTTTCTACATGGCCTTCATGATCGTTCCAATCATCCATTTCTTCGTTTTTTACCTTTACGTCAACATCAATTCGTTTGTCATGGCTTTCCAGAGCTATACATTGGACTATGACGCAGGGAAAATCGTCACCGGCTTTGCTGGTCTGAACAATTTCAAAATTGCTTGGGACAGCTTCTCCCGCTATCCCTATATGCTCAAAAATTCCATTATTTTCGTTTCGATTGACCTCTTTGTGTCCCAACCCTTAGCTATCTTGGCTTCCTACTACATTTATAAGAAGAAGCCGGGGGCCGCTTTCTTCCGGACCGTTCTTTATTTGCCGCAGGTGCTTTCGAGCATCGTCTTAGGCATTTTGTTCAAATACGTCGTCCAATCGGCCATTCCGGATTTGCTGCTTGCTGGATTTGGCGTCGAGAAGATGGACGTGTTGACCAACCCCAGCACCCAAATGGGCGTCATGATTCTCTTCAACATCATCATGAGCTTTGGGGTCAACGTTCTTCTTTATGCCAACGCGATGGGGAACGTCAATCCCTCCCTCATCGAAAGCGCGACTTTAGAAGGCGCCAATACCCTTTCTGTGCTATGGCATGTCGTCTTGCCCAAGATCTATCCGACGATTGTTTCTATCGCCATTGTCGTCATCTCCCAAGTCTTTACTTCCCAATTTCAGGTTTTCAATATTTATGGCGACAACGCCCAAGAAATGCGGAATGTTGGCTACTTCATCTATATCAACTCGCTCAATTCCGATCTTTTGGGAAGCCAATCGCATTTGGGCTACATCAGCTACCCGGCCTTAGCCGCTTTCGGCCTTAGCATGACGGCGATCATCGTCCCTGTGACCTTCCTGTTTAAATTCGCCCTTAATAAATTCGGGCCGAAGGAGGACTGACCCATGCGCTTGAAGACGGACGGTTTCCATCGCGGGAAGAAGCCTAAGGCTAGCAAGATCGATGTCGCTTTCTATATTTTATTGGCCGTCATCATTTCAATATTCACCGTCATTCTTCTTTTCTTGCTCCTTTGGGGCTTTATGACTTCCCTGAAAAGCAAGAACGATTTCGAGATGCATGGTTCGATATCCTTCCCCTTCATCGATTGGGGCGATTGGTCGAACCCGATGGCCAGCAATTACGAATTCTTCCAATTTAAGAACTACGGCATCATCTTCAAGAATTTCGTGTTCGAAGAGCTGAATATGTCTTGGTACGTCGGGAATGACCTCGTCAGTCATTATCGCGAGAACATCGGCTTCTTTGATATGCTTATGAACACGCTCATCTATGCTGGCGTTGGAGGGCTTATCGTGTCTGTCGTGCCAGCCATTACCGCCTATTTGACGAGCAAATACAAGTATAAGATTTCAACGGTGGTAAACGTCGTTTTCACCCTGATGCTCTCCATCCCGATCGTAGGCGCCTTGCCCTCCGAGCTCACTTGGCTTAGGCAGCTTGGCATTTATGACAGCCTTTGGGGGAATTTCTTGCGGTTTTTCTCGGGGGCGGGCATGTATTACTTCGTTTATTATGCCTTCTTCAGCTCGATAAGCGATACCTACCGAGAGGCCGCTGAAATAGACGGCGCAAACGATTTCACCGTCATGTTCCGGATTTATTTCCCGATGGCCATAAAGGCGATAGGAACCGTCTTCCTCATTCAATTCATCGCTCTATGGAACGATTGGCAAGCTACGATGCTCTATCTTCCGACAAGGCCGACGCTGGCTAGGGCCGTTTATGAGATGTCGCTCAGCAAATCCGATATCGGGACGGGGCAAGAGAAATTCCTGCTTCAGGCGACCCCTTTCAAAATCACCGCCTCGATGATCTTGGCCATCCCCATCACCATCATCTTCGTTGCTTTCCGCAACAAGCTCATGGGGAACGTGTCCGTTGGCGGGCTCAAAGAATAAAACAAGGAGAAAAGTATGAGAAAAACTAAATTCCTGGTCGTCTTGTCGGCCCTCTCGCTTCTAACGGCGGCGCCTATGCTTTTCAGCGCCCACCAAGTGAATGGCGAGGGCGTGGCATTATCCGGCTTAGAAATCGATGAGACGTATAACATCGGCGATATGATTTATATCCTCAAGGATGCCACTCTGACGGAAGGGGAGAAGAGCGTCAAAGTCGTTTCTTCCTATCTTTCTTACCCCAATGGCGCAATCATGTCGGCAAAAAGCTACAAGCTGGATTCCTTTGGGAAGTATCGGCTTGTTTTGATGGGGGAAGATGGCCTTACTTATTCCAAAGAATTCGCCGTTTGGAAGGACGTTTATTCCTTGGGAGTCGACAAATCGACGATTGATTATGGCGCTTTGAACAAAAACTTTGTCGATAGTGGCTATTCCGAAGGCCTTATCTTAAATCTCGCGGAGGGCGATACCTTCACCTACAACAAACCAATCGACCTCTCCTCCAAGGGAAAGTATCAAGAGCTTATCTCTTGGAATCTCCACGATCTTTCGAAAAACCCCGTGTGCCACTCCATCAGCGTCCGCTTCACGGATGCCTACGATCCTGAAAATTATTTCACGATCACCAACAATAAAGGCACCTATTATTATGAGAATTACATTCTTGCTTCCTATAACGGGGGAAGGGGCGTCGGCTTGTCGAAAGACGATTCTGGGACGATCGAAATCGACGGCGAATCTTACCGCATCAGCTCTGAAGGAGGCCTCACGCTTTCTGGAAATAATCCCACTTCTGGCCTCTATAATAACTTAACGTATTATCTTGATACGTCGAATCCGTTGAATTATCGAATCTACGCAAAGAACCATTCGGCGGATTATGGCCTCGTCACGGAATTCAACAACGAAAAGATCTATAACAACAGCTTTTCCGGATTCAAAACGGGACTCGTCTATGTCTCAATCACTGCCAGCGGGTTTAGCGGTGTTGATAGGGCCACTCTTGAGATTGCCGAAATTGGCGGCGTCAAGGGGAGCGACCTCAATCCCATGGATTATTACAAAGACGAAACGAAGCCTTTGATCGACCTTCCCATAGAATCGGAGGCCAAAGTGATGGGCGGAATCGAAATAAAAATCCCCGAAGCCAAGGCCTATGACGATACCGGTCTTAAGGGCGAAATCGAGAAAAGCGTTTGGTATGGCTATGATTCCACCTCGAAGAAAATGATAACGACCGATGATGGGCGCTTCACCCCCGATGAACTCGGTGTATATACCATCATCTACAAAGCTACGGACGTTTATGGGAACGTAAGCGAAGAAAGGGCGGATCTTTTCGTGAGCGAATTCGGCGAAACCGGAATTGATTTCGAGTTAGAGCCCTTTCAAGAAATTCGCGCCGGAACGGAGATGACGTTCGATAACTACAAAGCTCAATCCTTGAACGGCGATTGCCAAACGGATGTGGACGTTCTTTTCCCAAACGGCGAAACCAAAACAATCAAAGGTGGCGAGTCTTTGCTTCTTGATTATTCCGGGACATACAAAGCGACGTATCGCTATCACGACTCCTTCTATTCCGGATCCAAGGAGTATTCGTTTGAAGTGGCCAAGACCGAAAAGGCCGAGTTCTCCGTTCAAGAGATTTCCTTGCCTCATTTCTTCATGAAGGGCGGGTCCTATTCCATCGATATCCCTGTCGCTTACGCCTATGGGGAAAACGGAAAGCAAAGCGACCAAATCGATTTCTTTATGAGCGTTGACGGTGGGGAATATCGTCCCGCCGACGCCAGCGACGTCAAAATCGAAGGTTCTAAGAACGTGCGCTTCAAAGCCGCGCCCAAAACGAATCCGCTAGACGTCATTGAAACGGAAGAAGTGCCGATCGTCGATGTTGGATGGGATGGAAGGAAAATCGATTTGACGAAGTACTTTGTCGGCGACTTCACCGGCCACAACCAGATGGGCGCCGACGGCAAGGACGCCGACTACGTTTCCTATCTCGCTAATCGAAGCGGCACTGCTGAAATGGAGTTCATCAATAAGCTCCTGCTTTCGACGTTCGAATTCAATTTCAAAGCCACCGATTTCAGCAAAGTGACGGTCAATCTCGTCTCTATGCGCAATAGCGGCAAGAAAATCGAAATTGGTTTTGAGGGCAATGCCGTCTTGGTGAACGGAAGGCGTCAGACGGCCGTCGAAAACGTCTTTGCCGGGGGGGCTTCCATCGCCTATGACAGTTCGCTCAGCCGCTTGAGCGTGGCCGGTGCGCATTTCGATCTCACCAACGACTTCGAAGGCGATTCCCTTCTGCTAGAAATCGTTGGCGATGGCGCAATAAGCGGCCAAAGCGCGATTGATGTCTCAAAAGTTGGGAATCAGCCTTTCCGCTCCAACAATTCAAGGGACCGGATTTCCCCGATGTGCTCGGCTTCCTTCCCGGAGAGAACTGCCCAGGTTGGCGATATTGTCAAAATTTCCAAACCGAATATCGCGGATGTTTTGACCCCCATCAGCGACGTCAACGCTTCTTTGACGGTCATCAAAAACGTCAATGGAAAAGTGAGCGAAGTCTATGATCTCAATAGCAAGCTGCCGCTTACGAAGATAAATGACTTCTCGAAGGATTACGAAATCAAGCTGGATGACTACGGATCCTACATCATTAGTTATTCCACCACGGACGGGGCCGGCAATTCTTCTGGCGGCTTGAAAGAAATGGTGAGCGTTCTCGATACGGAAGCCCCAACCATACTGACCAAAATAGACCAATACGCCATCAAAGCCGGCATCGAAAGCGAACTTCCCACTTTTGAAGCGACCGACAACATCTCCGATTCTTCTAAGCTCGAAACCTGGCATCTCATCTACGATTCCAAGAACCGCTTGGCGGCGTCGGTTTTGGGCGGGGAGAAAGTTTCGCTTAAGGAAAAGGGCCGATATACCGCTTACGTCACCATCCAAGACGAAGAAGGCAACGTTGCCTATGCCCATTACGTTTTAATCGTTGAATAGGAGAAGAATAATGAAAAAGAAAATCAAAGCGAAAATTCTTTCCTGCCTAGCCGGAACCGCTCTTTTGGCGCTTAGCGGTTGCGCTCCGGCCAATTCGGATCCCAATAACAGTGGCGAGGGGGGCGGCGGCTCTTCGACTGGAAAACACCAATTTACCGCAGTTTCGACCAACGACTTCCTTATCCAAGGGGGAAAGACGACCTACAAAGTGGTCGTTCCGACGGAAGGCGACACCGAGCTTCTTTACGCCCAAAGCGAGCTGACTTCCCTTTTCAAAGAAGCCACGAATATCGATTTGTCGGTCATCTACGACACCGATCTCGTTTATAAGGAGGGCGATAACTACATTTCGCTGGGTAAGAACGACTATTGGAAAAGCGCTGCTTTGAACGATGCGACGAATTTCGAAGAATACGGTCGCGATGGAGCAAGAATCCTCACCAAAGGGGAGTCCATCTTCATCTTCGGCGAAAGCAATTACGGAACCTTGTATGGCGTCTACGATTTTTTGAAAATCAACTTCAATTTCGAAACCTATTACGAGAATTGCTATACCCTCGACAAAAACGTCAAAGACCTCCCTCTTTATCAATATGATGTGATCGATATTCCCGATATCGCTTTCCGCCAAAAAAGGAGCCTCCTTTATCCGACTGCCAACCAAAATCAGATGTTCCCCTTCCGGATGCGCGTCACCGACAGCCTGGATGACTTGATCCTTCCGATCCACAAAAGCGACTCGGCCACCAGCGAATTCAATCGGCTCCACAATAGTTTCTTCTATTTCCCAAAGGAGGTTTACGGGAAAAGCAATCCGAAATTCTATTCTTCTAGCGGCGATCAGCTCTGCTTTACCGCCCATGGCGATGAGGAACAGCTTTCGCTTATGATCGAGTTGGCCGCCAAGAAAATCGAACAATCGCTCACCTTTTATCCGACTGCCGATTATCCGAAATACGAGGTCGCCTTCCTTGGCATGAATGACGTTCCCGACCTTTGCGGCTGCGAAGCGTGCCAGCAAATCAAAGAAAAGCACAACAACGCGATCGTTTCCACCGTCATCCTCTTCATGAAGCGCGTTGGCAAATTGGTTAACGCCTGGATGGAAAAACCGGAGAACGCCGCTTATAAAAGACCTCTCAAATACATGTTTTTTGCCTATCAGGCAGCCATCAATCCGCCCTTTAAAGAAAAGGAGGACGGAACCTTCGAATACAGCCAAGACATCATTCCGGACGAAGGGGTGGAGATAATGCCTTTCGTGGCATCCATGAACTTCGACTATGGCCGTTCCTTCCATTCGAGCGCCAACGAAGAAGCGCGGAGAATCCTCAAAGCCTGGGGGAATTTCTACCCCGGAACTTGGGCGTGGAGTTATGGTGGCTTCTTTAACGACTACATCTCTTTCTATGACATCTATAATTTCTACGAGGACTATCACCAATACTTAACGAAATACAACTATTCATTTAGCTACGAGCAAGTCAAAAACGATCAAAGGGGAGCGGACCCCGGATTTGGGGGGCTTTCCAATTACGTCCTTTGCAAAAAAGCGTGGGATTCCTCCTTGGATATGGATACCCTCATCGAAAACTATATGAAAAACGTTTACGAGGAAGCCGCGCCGGCGATGAAGGAGCTTTTCCTTAAATTGCGCCTTTGGTTCGCCAAGACCATCGAAAAACATGGCATCGGCAATGGCGGTTCCATGCAAGCCGACATCTCCTCGAATAAGAAGTATTGGGGCTATGGCCTTTTGGATGAGCTCTTCGGAATCTTGGACAAAGCCTATGCATCGTTGGAGGTCTATAAAAACGATGCGGCGAAATACAAGAGAATCAAGAACTACATCGACATCGAATGGCTCGTGCCCGCGAAGGTGGCCATCAGCTGCTATGAGGACAAATTCACGAGCAGCGAGTTTGTTTCGATCAAGAAGAAATTCAAGGACATCTGTCTCGACAACAGCATCAAGGACATCAAGGAATTCACTTCCATCAACTCGTTCCTTGAAAGTTTGGGGGTTTAACCATGAAAAAAACGAAAGCGTTATTAACCGTCTCCCTTTTGTCTCTCTCGCTTTTCGGGGTGCTCTCTTGCGGCTCCGAAAACGTTGGCACTTCTAGCTCCAGCTCCGTCATGGAATCCTCTTTTTCCTTAAGCGAATCATCCTTGGACTTGATTTTCGGCGACAGCGCGACGCTCACCGTCAAAGGCGCCTCTTCCGCTGACTCGATTAGCTGGGAAAGCTCTGACCCCAAGGTTGCCTCCGTCAGCGATGGAAAAGTCGTTGCGGTAGGGAAGGGGAACGCCATTATAACGGCGCAGAATGGCTCGTCTAAGGCTACTTGCTCTGTCACGGTTGGCTTTGGCGATGTGTTGCCCAGCTTTTCTATCGACGGCCTCATCGATGGCAGCCTCCTTTTGGCGGTTGGTTCGAGATTCGCCCTTAGCGGAAGCGTCTCTTTCAACGGCGAAACCTATCCATGCCCCATCGGCGTCTCTTTTTCAAGCGACGTCATATCGATGGACGGCGATTCGGTTGTCGCCCGAAAGGAAGGGGAGGCCACCCTGAAAGTTAAAGGCTTTTGGAACGGCTTCGAAGGCCCGCTCATGGAAAAAGAGATAAAGGTAAGCGTCTCCAAAAACGTTTCCCTCTATGCCGAGGTTACCCTTGGATCCGAAACCTCGGTATCCAATTCCGTTTCTTTGTCGATTATCCCCTCTTGGAAGGGCGTTAGCTACCAGAGCGAGGCCACGGTCGCCTTCAAAGCGAAGGATGGCGGAGTCATTCAGGACGCCAATGTCGTTGTTGCTGACGATGAAATCGTATCGATCTCTAAAAGCGGGCTTATCAAAGCCAAAAAAAAGGGAACGACGACCGTCCACGGAGAATATTACGACAGCGAAGGCAATCTCTTTAAAACCTTCGTTAAAGTCCAAGTTTTTTGCCCGGTCGCCGATTACGACGAGGAAATTCGAATCTCAAGCGAATCGCCCTTCCCCGTCGAAACCTATTTCGGCAAAGGCGCCGTCATTACTTATGCCAAACAAGGCGACAGGGAACTTTCTTTCACCCCATCCGGCTTTATAAAGGAGCTTGAGGCGTTGGGGGGTGATTCTGAGCCTCTTACCGTCCTCACGTCCAAGGGCGGGCTCCATTTCAAATCCACTTTCGTTTATACCAAAGCCCTTAATGCCTCCAATTTCAAGTCCGCATTCCAGCTATCCGAAGGGAGGATCATAAAAGGCTACTACATCCTCGATTCGGACATCGATCAGGTCATAGACATGACTTCCCAAACGTCTTCTTATTATAAAGCGGGGGACGCCAAAAGCCGCTATTTCGCCGGCACTTTTGACGGTCTTGGGCACAAAATCAAGGTCAAAGTCGGCAGAGAAGGGATATTCGGAGGCTTGGGGGAACAACCCACCATCAAGAACACCCATTTTGAGTTCACGTTCAAAGACAAGAATTATTGCTCTGGGTTAGCAAGGAACAATTGGACGAACTCCATCAAGGGATGGGAAGCGACTCTTTCCAACCTTTATGTGACGACGACCAATTATTTCGATCATTCCTACGCTCTGTTCGAAACCCGCTTCAACAATCTCAACCTCACCGATATTTACGTCAATTTGACGCTCGATGAAAGCTGCGAAGAAGTGAAGAGCGCTTCGGAGGAGAAAGGCGCTCTGTTTAAGACCGACAACACCATTGCCGCTGGGCCTTATACCGCCTTTGAAGGGGCGTTTAAGAACGTCTACGTCGTCTCCGGCGTCTTCATGCCTATCGGAAGCGGCTATATCAATCAAAACCTCTTCGCCTCTTATGCTTATAACGACGTCGATAAGCTTGGCGATTATCGAAACGGCGGCGTCTCTTCCCAAATCATGTATTGCGTCATCGATTCCAAAGACAACAACCCCAAGGAATCCCTTTTCGGGACGAATGTTGCCTCTTGGTATTTCAAGACGACATGAACGCCAAAC
>DCMK01000059.1 GCA_002321395.1 Caryophanales bacterium UBA1624 | reverse complement strand
CGGGACCAAAGCCGCAAAAATGCCGTTTTTCGCCGCAGAGAGAACGGCTTTGAACATCGCCATCTCCTTCGTTGACCCCAAGGATAGCGCCCCTTCGTAGTAGGAGGGATCCACCGCGGAAAGGGCGTCGTAGCCGATCGAAGCCATCGTCGGCAGGGCCGTGATGGAGAAAACGATGGAAGAAGGCAGCAAACCACACCCATTCCTGTTGAGGGAGATGTAGTCCCGGATGAAGGGGACGATGAACGCGATGCCAAATAGGCCGAAGATGGCGGAAGGGACCTCGCGTTTTTGCTTGTGGAAGCAAAGGGAGGCAAAGCCCTTTTCCAAGAAGTCCACGACAATGGGGGGGCTCACTCCCTCCGAAGCCCCGACCCATCAATGTTCGTGCCATCATTGACGGACGCGTAAGCGCTTACGCGCGAACCTCCCCTCGAAGTAGGCACGAAGAGGGCTTAAACTAATTGAAAACTCAGGGAGGAAAAGTTTTCATGTTCGAGAACGCCGTCGTCTTCTCGCTTTCTGCCAACCAAAAATTGGCGGAGGCCATCGCCAAGAAGCTCAACGTCAAGTTGGGCGAAAGGGTCGTAAAGAAATTCCCCTCCGGCGAAACGCTGGTCGAGCCGGTCGATTCCGTCCGCGGGAAGCAGATCTTCATCGTTGAATCCACTTGCCCGCCGGTGAACGAGCATTTGATGGAAACCCTCATCTTCATCGATGCCCTCCGCCGCTCCTCGGCGAAGGAAATCAACCTCGTCTGCCCCTATTTCGGCTACGCGAGGCAGGACCGCAAAGCCCATGCCCGCCAGCCCATCTCCGCCGCCCTCGTTGCCCATTTGCTCTGCACCGCCGGGCTTGACCGCATCATCACGGTCAACCTCCACGCCGCGCAGATCCAAGGCTATTTCTCCTGCTTGGCCGACGACCTGACCGCCGTTCCGCTGCTTGGCGGGGCACTGCTGCAGGCTAAGCCGGATCTAGCAAACCTCGTCATCGTCTCCCCCGACCACGGAGGCGTCGGAAGGGCGCGCGATTTGGCGGAGCAATTCAACAACTGCCCGATCGCCATCATCGACAAGCGGCGCAACGCCACCGGCGCCCCTGAGGTGATGAACCTCATCGGGGACGTCGAAGGGAAGGATTGCATCTTGGTCGACGACATGGTCGATACGGGGCGCAGCGCCGTCAACGCCGCCGCCGCCCTGCGTAAATTCGGGGCGAAATCCGTCCGCATGGCCGCCGTGCACGCCGTCTTCTCCGATCCTTGCTACGACTTGATCAAAGACGGCAGGGCTTTCGACGAGATCATCGTCACCGATTCCATTCCCTTGCCCGAGCGTTTCGCCTCCCTGCCCTTCGTGAAGGTCATCTCCCTCTCCGACATGTTGGGGGAATGCATCTTCCGCATCGTCAACAACCAGCCTCTTTCCTCCGTCTACACCGCCTTCCAGGATTCCCATACCCTGATGGTGAAATACAAGTAAAGGAAACTCCGAACCAAGCCCTCATGAATCAGGGCTTTTCTTTTTTGTCTTTTTACCGAAAAGAAGCGATACCGTCGGATAATTAGCCAAGTTAACTTTGGTAGCGCTTTCTTATGCGCTTTCCTTGTTCACTCCACCCGTATCCTTTTTAATTTCCCTGTAACAAGGAGAATACAAATGATCGAAAACGCTGCCTGGTCCGGATTCTCGGGCCGCAAATGGAAAGAAGACTGCGACGTCAGGGACTTCATCCAGAACAACTATCTTCCTTATGACGGCGATGAGTCCTTCTTGAAAGGGCCTAGCGATGCCACCGAAAAGCTTTGGGGCGAGCTGCAGAAGCTTCAGAAAGAGGAGCGCGCCAAAGGCGGGGTCCTCGATATGGAGACTTCCGTCGTTTCCTCCCTCACTTCCTATGGCCCCGGCTATTTGGACAAGGACCTCGAGAAAGTGGTGGGCCTTCAGACCGACAAACCGCTGAAGCGCGCCTTCATGCCCTATGGCGGGATCAAGATGGCCGAAACCGCTTTGTCCACCTATGGCTATACCGTCGACCCGGAAATCCACAAAGCCTTCCACCTTTACAAGAAAACCCACAACGACGGCGTCTTCGATGCCTATACCCCGGAGATGCTCAAATGCCGGCATAACAAAATCCTCACCGGCCTCCCCGACACCTATGGCCGCGGCAGGATCGTCGGCGATTACCGCCGCGTCGCCCTCTATGGCATCGACCAACTGATCGCTTGGAAGGAAGAGGACAAAGCCAACTGCGGCGACGGCACCATGACCGATGACGTCATCCGCCTCCGCGAAGAGCTCTCCGAGCAGATCCGCGCCCTCCAGGGGATGAAGGAAATGGCCGCCTCTTATGGCTTCGACATCTCCAAACCCGCCAATAGCGCCAAAGAAGCGGTGCAGTGGCTCTACTTCGGCTACCTCGCCGCCATCAAGACCCAGAACGGCGCCGCCATGAGCGTCGGCCGCATCTCGACTTTCCTCGACATCTACATCAACCGCGACTTGGAAAACGGCACCCTCACCGAAGAAGGCGCGCAGGAGCTCATCGACCATCTCGTCATGAAGTTCCGCATGGTCAAGTTCGCCCGCATCCCCTCCTACAACGCCCTTTTCTCCGGCGACCCGGTCTGGGCCACCTTGGAGGTGGGCGGCATGGGGCAAGATGGGCGCAGCATGGTCACCAAAAACGATTTCCGCTTCCTCCACACCTTGGAGAACATGGGCCCCTCCCCGGAGCCGAACCTGACCGTTCTTTGGAGCTCTCGGCTACCGGAGGCCTTCAAGAAATACGCCTCCAAGATCTCCATCACCACTTCCTCCATCCAATACGAGAACGACGACGTCATGCGTCCGATTTGGACCGATGACTATTCCATCTGCTGCTGCGTCTCCGCGACTCAGACCGGCAAGGAAATGCAGTTCTTCGGCGCCCGCGCCAACTTGGCCAAATGCCTCCTTTACGCCATCAACGGCGGCAAAGATGAGAAATCCTTCCAACAAGTCGGCCCCGAGTATTCCCCGATCACCAGCGAATACCTCTCCTATGAGGAGGTCCTCCACAAATTCGATTTGATGATGGACTGGCTCGCCGGCATCTACGTCAATACCCTCAACCTCATCCAGTACATGCACGACAAGTACTATTATGAGGCCGCCGAGATGGCCCTGATCGACACCAATGTCCGCCGCACCTTCGCCACGGGCATCGCTGGGTTCTCCCACGTCGTCGATTCCCTCTCCGCCATCAAATACGCCAAAGTCAAAGCCATCCGCAACGAGCAGGGCATCACCACCGACTTCCAGATCGAGGGCGATTTCCCCAAATACGGCAATGACGATGACCGTGCCGATGATATCGCCGTGGAGTTGTTGAAGGCCTTCATGGGCAAGATCGCCAAACATCACACGTACCGCGATTCCGAACCCACGACCTCGATCCTCACGATCACTTCCAACGTCGTCTACGGCAAAGCCACCGGAGCGCTTCCGGACGGGCGCAAAGCCGGGGAGCCGCTTTCCCCGGGCGCCAACCCCTCTTACGGGGCCGAGCAAAATGGGCTGCTGGCTTCCCTCAACTCGGTCGCCAAGCTTCCTTACGAATACGCCCTTGACGGCATCTCCAACACCCAAACCATCGCCCCAGACGCGCTTGGCCATGGCGAAGAGGAGAGGAAGAACAACCTCGCCCAAGTCTTGGACGGCTACTTCGACCAAGGCGCTCACCACCTCAACGTGAACGTCTTTGGCAAGGAGAAGCTCATCGACGCGATGAACCACCCTGAGAAGCCCGAATACGCGAACTTCACCATCCGCGTCTCCGGCTATGCGGTCAAGTTCATCGACCTCACCAAAGAGCAGCAGATGGACGTCATCTCCAGGACCTGCCACCACGCTTTATAAGGAGAAAAAACAATGGGGACGTTAGGTTATTACCAATCCATAGAATCCTTCGCCCTCGTGGACGGGCCGGGGGTACGGTCCGTCCTTTTCCTTCAGGGGTGCCCGTTCCGTTGCTTGTTTTGCCACAACCCGGACACGTGGCCGTTTTTGAAGACCAACCCCATCTCCCCGGAAGAGGCCTTCGCCAAGCTCTCCCGCTTCAAGCCTTATTGGAAGGGCAACGGCGGCATCACCGTCTCGGGCGGGGAGCCGCTTTCCCAACTCGATTTTCTTGTGGATTTCGCGAAGATTTGCCGCAAAAACGGCATTTCCCTTGCCATTGATACGGCCGGAGGGCCTTTTCATCGGGAAGAAAAATGGCTGCAGAAGTTCGACTCTTTGCTTGAGAACAGCGACCTTTTCCTTATGGATATGAAGGTCTTTGACCCAAAAATCCATAAGGAGCTGGTCGGAGCGGATAACGCGAACATTTTGGACCTCTACCATTATCTTGCGGAGAAAAGCTTCCCCATCTGGGTCCGCCGGGTTTTGGTTCCGGGTTGGAACGACGATCCGAAGATCCTCGCCCAAGAGGGGGAATTCCTCGCCTCGCTTGGCAATGTGAAGAGGATCGAAGTGCTTCCCTACCACACCCTTGGGACGTTCAAATACAAAAAGCTGGGCATCCCCTATCGCTTGGAAGGGGTCAATCCCCCAAGCGAGGAACAAATCAAGGAAGCCGAGAGATTGCTTCGCGTGACGAACTACTGAAAAACGTGCTCCGGGACCCCGGGGCACGTTTTCTTTGCCTTGTCACTTCAGCAATTCTTTCAGATCGTCGATCAAAGCGAGGACGATCTTGATTTTGCCTTTGCAGACTTCTTCGTCCTTGCCATCCAACAAGAAGGATTGATAAAGCCCGGAGACAAGGGAAGCCAGCGAGGAGACCAAGGCTTGGACATTGGCTTTCTTCCCCTCCGCATCCCAGTCTTTCTTGCTTTCTTCGATCAGGGTGGCTTTCAAAGGAAGAAGGGCTTGGACGTCTTCCTTCGTCAAAGCAAGGAAAGACGCGGTGCCTTTGCTTTGGTCGTTGCAATAGGGAAGGCCGTTTTCCCCCATGAGCAAGAAAGCCACGCAAGCGGCGACTTTCTCCTGCCCTGCGCCCAAGAAGGCATTGGCATTGCACAGGGCACATTTCCCTTCCTTAGGGGCGCTTAGAGCCTTGAAATATTCTCCCAGCGCGGCTTTGACTTCCTCGGTGTACTTCATCCCGGAGAAAAGCGAGACCGTCAGTGTGCGGAAATTGGCCTCCAATTCCTTCCGGTAATTGGACAGCGCCTCTTTGTTAGCGAACAAAGCCAAGGATAGAGCTTCCTCGGATTCGGCGGAGTTCGCGTATTCGAAGGCATCGCTAGCGAGATAATAAAGCGCGAAGGCGACTTTCTTCGTCTCGCTGTCCAACTCCTTCTTCGCCAAATCGGGCAAGGGCTCGCCTTCTTTATTCTCCGGATTCACTTCCGAAAGCCTGGCTTGGTCTTTGGCGAGGTCCTTCTCCAAGGATTCGGTGCGGGATTTCTTGACGGAGTTCCCGATGTTCTTGCCGAACTTCTTGAAGATGTTCTCTTTCTCCTCGTGGGCGACTTCTTTGTTTTCCTCGATCCCTTTTTGGATGAGCTTGATGTCCTCCTGAAGGCGGAAGGACTCGCTTTGGCTAAGCAAAACGTCTTTGATGGATGATTCGTTCATGTTTTTTCCTCCGCGCTGATTTTAGCCCTCTTCCCCGGAAACGCGGAACTTGTTTTGAGGCGGTTGCCATCAAAAATGGAAAGCGCTTCCAAGGGGAATCATCCCCCTTCCCAGCAATCCTATCAGGTCTTAAACTTTAGTCCCGGAGCAAGCGAAATGATGCAAACCGGGAAAGGAAATATTGTCGCCAATATGGGGGCGATTCTTCCCTTCTTGTCGTTTGTTTTGAGGCCTTAGGGCCTTATTTTTTTGCCCGCATCCAGGAAAGGAAGGTTCCCATCAATGAGTGGAAACAAAAACAGCGCCGCTGCAAACGAAGCGCTACAACCCCATCCGAACGGAATGCTGCTTGAGGTCGATGAAGCCCCCAAGAGGCCAGGGAAATGGATCATCCTGGCCATCCAGCACGTCTTGGCCATGTTCGTGGCTTGCATTACGGTCCCGATGATCGTCTTCGCCAGCACGACCGTCAACCTCAACGGGGTGGAGGCCAATTTGGCCGCCGTCATGATCGCCCCGACCCTTTTCAGCGCCGGCATCGGCACGATCTTCTACCTCGTCGTCACCAAATTCAAATCGCCGATGTTCCTCGCCTCCTCCTTCGCTTATATGGCCGCGATGAGCGAGGCCATCAAAATCGACGCCGCCGCGGGGCAAGTCAACCTTTGGATCTTGCCCGTTGGCATGGCCTTGGTCGGCGCGGTCTATTGCCTCGTCGCCTTCCTCATCAAGATCTTCGGCGTCAAATGGCTCAATAAGCTGCTTCCGGCCATCGTCGTCGGACCGGTGATCATCGTCATCGGCCTTTCCTTGGCCGGCAGCGCCATCTCCAACCTGACCGCTGGCTGGACGGGCAAAAACTACAACTGGTGCGCCATCATCTCCGGCCTCGTCGCAATGCTCGTCACCGCCCTTTGCGCCCATTATGGGAAAGGGACCGTTTCCTTGGTTCCCTTCGTCCTCGGCATGGCTAGCGGCTATGTCGTCGCGTCCCTCTTCACCCTCATCGGCTATTACGGCTGCGGCGCCGAATATTGCCACGTCATCAACTTCGACCCGCTCGTCGGCCTCTTCGCCACGAAGCAAGATGGATCTTGGGTTGCCAACATCACCGTCCAATCCTTCATCGACTATCCGAAGTTCCTCTTCCTCGTGGCCGCCCAAAGCGGCAATGTGGTTCCCCTTTCCGGCACCGCGGTCGGGCAAGCGGCCCTCATCTTCATCCCCGTTTCCTTGGTCACTATCTGCGAGCACATCGGCGACCATAAGAATATGTCCGGCGTCCTTCAGCGTGACCTCCTTGAGAAGCCCGGCCTGACCCGCACTTTGATCGGCGACGGCGTCGCCACGGCCATCTCCGGCGTCTGCTGCGGCGCGGCCAACACCACCTACGGGGAGAACGTCGCCGTCATCGGCGTCACCAAAATCGCCTCCACCAAAGTCATCTTCCTCGCTTGCTTGTTCTCCATGGCCCTTGGCTTCTTCAGCCCTTTGATGGGCCTTGTCCAGACCATTCCCGCCTGCGTCACCGGCGGCGTCTCGATGATCCTCTACGGCTTCATCGCCTCCTCCGGCGTCAAGATGCTCATCAATGAGCATGTCGATATGGCCAAGACCAAGAACATCTTCGTCACCTCGGTCATCCTCGTGGCCGGCATCGGCGGCTTGGTCTTCAGCTTCGCCATCGGCAACTTCGCCGTCTCCATCACTTCCGTCTCCGTCGCGATGATCCTCGGCATCGTCCTCAATGCCATCCTCCGCGAAAAGAAAACGGATCCGGAAGCGGAAGCCAAGTAATCCCATCTGATATCCAGGGCGGCTTAGCGGCCGCCTTTTTTCGTCAAAAAAAACGTTCCTCGTCGGGAACGTTTCTTCTTTTGCCTTACAAAGTATAGATCCTTCCTTGGCTGGACTTTGGGTGCTTCGAGGAAAGGGCTGGGTCCTCATATCCCAAGATGAGGTTTCCGATCCCTTCGTAGTCCCCTTTGATCCCGGCTTTTGCCAAGATGGCCTTCCCTTCTTCGGTGGAAAAGCTTTCCTTCGCGCGGTGGATCCAGCAGCAGCCAAGGCCCAAAGCGGAAGCTTCAAGCATCATGTATCCTAAAGCAATGGAACCATCGTAGACCCGGGTCGTCGTTTCTTTGCTGGCAAGGACGACGATGACGGCCTTCGCTCCATAGAAGGGATCCCCGTTGGGGTCCCCCGTGAAGGAGGCGTTGATTCGAGACAACTCCTGGATCGTCTTCTCATCCTTGATCGCGAGGAATATCGTCTTCTGACGGTTCATCCCCGTCGGGGATAGGACCCCCGCCTCGATGATCTTGCCGATTTTCTCTTCCTCAACGGGTTTGTCCAAGTAAGCCCGGCAGGAATGCCGGCTCTTCATTAGATCCATCAATTCGCTTTCTTTCATAGCAAAAACCTCCTTTGGCATTTTAATCCGTTTTTCACAAATGGTTATCCGAATTTGCGGAATAAAACCCCATCTGCAAACGAGGGATGAATTTTTAAGGTGTTATAACTGACGCGCCCAAAGGACAAAATGGACAAGGCCAAATGGTTCTTGGAGATGGCGCTTTCGAAGAAAATCCGCATAAAATACCGCGACAGATTCGGGAAAAGCGAGAAATAATCGGATTTATTCATCCCTCGTTTGCAGATGAGGTTTTACTGATTTTCGTATTAAGAGGGAATAGCGACTGCAAAAACATTCAAAAAAGTCTGCCCAAGCGGGCCAATTCA
>DCMK01000053.1:19436-37750 GCA_002321395.1 Caryophanales bacterium UBA1624 | reverse complement strand
GTTTTCGAGGTCGGATTGACGCGAGCGTAATGATGGATTTGGCAGGAAGCGTTGTGGACGTGGCTTTCTTCCTCAACGTTGATCTTCATCGCAATTCCAATGGAAGAGGAAATGGCCGTTACTGCAATCCCAAAAACAGAACCAGCCGCGGCAAGAGCCAAAAAGCGTTTCTTCATATTTGGATGTCTCCTTATTTATGGTACTAATATCCTTATTTTTATCCGAATAAAACACGCCTTTAGGTAAGAAAATAATGCTGTTTATTCTTTTTAAGTAGGATTTTGGATGGTTTTTGCCTGAATTTGGCCACCGATTTTGAAAGCGCTTGCAGAAAAGAAGGGCAATGATCGCTTCGTCCAAAGGGCTTTATATACCCCCTTCGCTCCTCAAGCGCGCCCCAGAATCCTACGCTATCGAAAAGCCCCTTCTTCCGATCTTTCACCCACTTTTGCCATTAAGGACCATTGCCGCAGAATCCGGGAAGGCGCGTCGACCGGGCTCTTTGATTTCCTGCAAAATAGTCTCGCCTCTTTCGAAGAACAGAGCACGAAAAAAGCCAAACGCTTTTCGTTTGGCCTAAGATCCATGTGGTGGACCTTATCGGGATCGAACCGACGACCTCCTCCATGCCATGGAGGCGCTCTCCCAGCTGAGCTAAAGGCCCACATTCGCGCTTTATCGCGCATGGACAAAGATACGCGCCGCGGTTTTCCGTGTCAATGGGTAATTTTTCCAAATTTGCTAATTTCACAGCCCCTATTTTCGAAAAAAACCGCAAAAAAACATCCTTTGATTCCAGTTGAGCAACGAATGATCAAAGGCGCTCCTCCTGCAAGAAGCGCCTTCCCCTTAACGGATTTAGCGGATTTTCTGAACCGGCTTAACCGGCTCATCGATGACTTCGATTTTCTCAATCACGACCGGATCATAAGGACGATCGGATCGGTCGGTCCGAACCGAGGCGATTTTGTCCAGAACATCGAATCCGGAAGTCAAGTGGCCGAACGCGGCGTATTCCCCATCCAAATGCGGGGCGTCCTTATGCATGATGAAGAACTGGCTGGAAGCGGAATCCGGATACATCGTGCGGGCCATCGAAAGGACGCCGCGCTTATGGAGCAAGGGGTTCTTGACTCCATTGGAGGCGAATTCGCCCTTGATGGAATAATCCAAATGCTTTCCTTTCAGATCGCCCCATCCCCCTTGGATCATGAACCCTTTGATGATGCGGTGGAAGAGGAGCCCCTCATAAAATCCCGAAGAAGCGAGCTCCACAAAGTTGGCGCAGGTGTTGGGGGCGGCTTCCCAATCGAGCTCAGCCTCCATGACGCCGTAATTGGCAACCGTGATGCGAATCATATTCCAATCCTCATTTCGCCTTCCATTATGCAACCGAGGGAGGTTTGAAACTAGAAATATCGAAATGAGGTGGTATATTTACCCTCGCGCCCAAGGAGGGAGCCCATTATGAAGGTATTGATGTTCGTCACGCTAGACCATGTCCCCGCATCGGAGCAGCTGATCCGTTCCTTGTCGAAAGAGGGGTATAACGGAACCATCATCCCCACCGAAGGAATGCACCACGTCTTTCCTCAATTCAGCGACTCCCGCTCAAAAGCCGTGTCTTTAGCGGCCCTCACCGATGACATACCAAGCGGCAACTTCACCCTTTTCATCGTCCTTGAAGAAAAAGACTTGGAAAAGCTCCAAGAGGAAATCCGCTCCGCGACGGTGAACTTCCAAAAGGTGAAGGGCGGGATGTTCGTCCTCCCCGTATCCTGCGTGGAAGGGTTCTTCTGATCGTTCATCAAAAAAGCCCCTCACGGGGTTTTCTTTTTTGGTGGCGGGCCCGAGGCGATTCGAACGCCTGACCTTCCCCTTAGGAGGGGGACGCTCTATCCAGCTGAGCTACGGGCCCGTGCGGCAAGGGGAATTATAAACGCAAGAGAATGGGAAGGAAAGACCCCCAAAAGCAGGAAAAAACCTCGCCAAAGCGAGGTTAGTTCTCGAATGGTCGGAACGACGGGGTTCGAACCCGTGACCTCCTGGTCCCGAACCAGGCGCACTACCAAGCTGTGCTACGTCCCGAATCGCTCGCGCCGATTGCGCGAGCGATAGTATAAACCCCGAGTTAGAAGAATTCAAACAGGGACATTTGGTTTGTCTCGCCAAGCCCTTTCAAAACCCCAAGCTCATCGAGATCCTTGACGTTGGTTCCGTTGAGCTTCGTCCGGGAGAGAAGGTCTTCTTTCGAAAGGAACTTCTTCCCGCTTTTCCTGGCTTCCACCACGCTCAAGGCGGCGTTCTCGCCAAGGCCGTCGACCACGTTGAATGCGGGGATAAGGGCTTTGTTCTCAGGGTCGGCGACCCAGAGTTTCGTATCGGATTTATAGAGGTCGATATTCTCGATCTTATAGCCGCGCTCATACATCTCCAAGGCCACCAAATCGGTTTTGAGGATGTTCTTTTCCTTTGGGGAAAGCGGGTTGTTGCGGTCGTTTTGCCTGGCGGAGAGGGCTTTGATCTGCTCGATGATGGCGTCTTCGCCCTTCAACATGACTTTCAAATCCCAGTCGTCGCTGCGGATGGAGAAGAATACCGCATAGAACTGCAGGGGATAATAGAGCTTAAAGTATGCGACGCGGACGGCCATCATGACGTAGGCGGTCGCGTGCCCTCGGGGGAAGAGATATTTGATCTTCTTCGCCGATTCGATGTAGAAATCGGGGACATGATGGGCCCTCATGTCGGCTTCGTATTCCGGCTTGAGCCCTTTTCCATGTCGCACGTCCTCCATGATTTTGAAGGATTCGCTCTTATCGAGGCCGCAGGAAATCATGTACGTCATGATATCGTCGCGGCACCCGATGACGCCCTGAAGGTCCGTGACTCCATTGAGGATCAAGTCTTCGGCGTTGCCGGCCCAAACGTCGGTGCCGTGGGAAAGGCCCGACATGATGAGCAGATCGTTGAACGTTTTCGGCTGAGCCTCCTCCAACATTCGCTGTCCCAAGCCCGTCCCGAACTCCGGCAAAGCCAAAGCTCCGGTTTTCTGATTCATGAAATTACGATGCAAATGAAGTTCCTGCGGAGAAACGAAAAGGGAGAGGACCTTTTTATCATTCATGGGGATTTTGCGGATATTCACGCCGGTCAAATCGCGATAATAACGCATCGCCATCGGATCGACGTGCCCCAAAATATCGAACTTCAGGAGCTCATCGTGCATGGAATGATAATCGTAATGGGTCGTGAGCCATTCCGAACTCAGGTCGTCGGCGGGATGCTGCACGGCGGTGAACTCGAAGATGCTTCTTTCCTTCGGGACGACGACGATGCCTCCGGGGTGTTGGCCGGTCGTTCGCTTGACCCCGGTGCATTTGGCGGCTAAGTAAGCGATGTAGTTCCCATTGATTTTGTCGAGGTCTTTCCCGATGCGCTCAAAATAACCGCGCACATAGCCATATGCGGTTTTCTCGGCAACGGTTTCGATCGTCCCGGCGCGGTAAACCTGATGGGCGCCTAAGTGGACTTTGGTCATCTGATGGGCCAAATGCTGCGCTTCTTCTTCGAAGTTCAAGTCAATGTCGGGGACTTTCTCCGCGGCGAAGCCAAGGAAGGTTTGGAAAGGGATGTTCTGCCCATCGATATCCATTTTGGCGCCGCATTTCGGGCAGTTCCTCTCCGGCAGATCGAAGCCGGATTTGACGCTTTTGTCCTCGCTATACTCCAAATAATGGCAGTGCGGGCAATGCCAATGGGGCGGCAAAGGATTGACTTCGGTGATGTCGGCCATGGTCGCGGCGAAGGAAGATCCGACCGATCCACGGGATCCGACGATGAAGTGCTTAGGGGCGTTCTCGACGTCCTTGATCAGCAAATGGGCGATATAGTAGGTAACGGCGTATCCGTTTCCGATGATTCCGGTGAGCTCCCTTTGCAAGCGGTCCCACGTCTGGTCGATGGCCTGTTTGACTTTGGGGTCGTCATCTCCACCCAAATAGTCATAGCGTCGATGGAAATTCCCTTCGCAAAGGTCGCGGATAATCTTATCCGAATGGGGAAGGTTTTCGTTGGGGGCGTAGGTGCCGGAAAGCATCGGGACGATGTCGTCTCGGATTTGATCGGCGATCTTGTTCGAGTTGGCGATGACGTATTCCCTCGCCTTCTCTTCCGGCAGCCAGGCAGAGAAGGAATTAAGCATCTCCCGGGTCGAACGGAAATGCTGATCAGGGTTCTCAAACAAAGGCAAACGGTCGCGGCGGGGCGGGTTCAAAGGATGAGACCCTTTCCCAACCCCTTTCGCGTAGATATAAACGTCGCGGAGGATTTTGTCTTCCGGGTTCACGTAATGGCAATCCCCCGTCGCGACCACGGGCACGCCCGCTTCGTCCGCGGCGTCGATGATGTCTTTCAGAACCTGAATCAGCTGCTCTTTAGAATGGACCCTCCCCGTATCAAGAAGGAAGGAGTAATTCTCCAACGGCTGGATCTCGATGTAGTCATACCATTTCACGGCATCGATCAAAACGTCGCGATTCCTCGTCATGGCGAGTTCGAAGATCTCGCCGTTGAAGCAAGCGCTCCCGACCAAGAAGTTCGCGCGGTAGCGGTTGATGAGGTCACGCGGGGTCTTTGGCAAGGAGGCCCGTTCCAGATAAGTCGTCTCACCTTCGGTGATAATGCGATACAAATCCTGCAAACCCTGTGTGTTCTTGACCAAAACAATGCAATGGTAGTTGCGAATGTGTTTGCAGAAGTTGTTGTATCGGGACTGGTCCTCTGCGAGTTTTTCCTCCGCTTTCTTTTTGGTATCGGGATCTTCGCTTTGCAAAGCGGGATCATTTTCGTCCCCCTTTGGGATGGAAAGGGAAGCTAAATCCTCATGGCGGATCCCCGGATGGGCTTTTTCCAAGCGGAGGATGATTTCCTGCCAGCCATCATTGAGACATTCACAGTCGTAATCGGCGCGGTGGGCTTTATTGGGGTCGTAGACGTTGAGGTTCAAATTCTTGAGCATCGCCTGCTCGTTGTGCTTGCCGGCGAAAGGGAAAAGGTAATGGGATAAGGGGAGGGTATCGACGATGGGGTTTTCGATGCGCGTGGGCAAAGTCGAATCCGGATGGGAAGCGTGGTAGCGTTCCAAAGCGGCGTTGAGGAAGCCGACGTCGAAGGTCGCGTTGTGGGCGACGAGGACGTTGTCGGCGAGCAGATCGATGATCTGAGGCAGGACCTCATCGATCGTTGGCGCGTTCTTCAGATCATCCACGGTGATGTTGTTGATGGCCATGGCCTCCCCGGCGTGTTCCAAGGAGATATCCGGTTTGATGAAAGTGTCGAAGCGTTTCAGGACTCGCCCTTTCTCCACGATGACGGCGCCGAATTCGATCATCCTCTCGTAGCGGGCGGAAAGGCCGGTGGTTTCGGTATCGAAAACGCAATAACGGGCCTCCCTTAAAGGGATCGAAGAGGGGTTGAAGATATAGTCGGGCTTCGAGTCAAACATATAAAGCTCTGCCCCATAGATGATCTTAAGGGGCTTCTCATTCGTCCCGGCTTTCTTGATGGCCTTGGCGTCGGCGTCGTGGGCGGCTTGGGCGGCGGGGAACCCCTGCACGCATCCGTGGTCGGTGACGGCGATGGCCTTCATGCCCATGTGCTTCGCCAGGGCATAGTAGTCCTTCATCTCCCCCACCCCGTCCATGGTCGACATCTTCGTGTGCAGGTGCAGCTCGACGCGCTTCTCCTCTTCCAGATCGTCCCGGAGCGGTTTCTTCGGCAAGGGGTCGATGAAATGGACGATGATTTCCTTCTGCCCGCGGAAATCGGTGTCAATCGCGCCGCGGATCCGGTAATTGGCCCCTTCTTTTACGCTGGAAAGCGTCTCGATGGGGGTTCGCTTGCTTTCGAACGCGCGGCAGGAAATCGCATCGGAGGCATCCCCAATCCCGAAGATGAGCATTTTCTTGCCCTTTTTCGTGGTCCTCATGTCGATTTCGAACGCCTCGCCGGAGAAATCGACGTTGGCTAGCCCGGCCGACTCCACTTCCTGGATGCGGTCGAGCATCTTGTAATCGCCGACGCGGAAGACCCGTTGGCGGTTCCTTTCCTCTTCCATCGCCTTCTGATTGGCGATGAGCCGCTCCATCAAAGCGTTCTCCCCTTCCTCTTGGCTCTTGGCGAAGTCGCTTTCGATGCGTTCGCGAACCTCTTCTTGGGTCATGTTTTCCAAGTCCGCGGCATCCTCGCTTTCGGAAGCGGAATCGAGCGCCTCCTCCGAAGTGGGGAAATCCTCTTTCGAAGGCTCCTCTTCCATCAAAGAGGCAGTCTCTTCCTTGGGGGATTCGCTTTGTTTGGCTTCCACCTCGCCCAGCAAAACGAAAGGATATCCGAGCCACGCCAAAAACTCATTGAAATCTTTGAGGATCGCCGTTTCTTTTTCCCGGCTTTCCTCCGAGGGGAAAACGGCTTTGAGGCCTTTCTGCCCTTCCCCATTTTCCTCTAAGCGGAAACCTGGGGTTTGGCGATAGACGTCGAGGTACCAATTCTGCAGCAGATCCTCCACGTCTTCGCGATCCGGGGCTTCTTGATATTCGAATTCCAATGTGTATCGGTAATGGATGTTCAGCAGCGCTTCTTTGAATTCGCGCAGCAAAGGATAGTCCCAAGGGGTCGCTTTGCGGATGCGCATATCCACTTGCTTGGGATCGTTTTGGTTATGCCTGAGAAAAGCGAATTCGACATCGAACTTCTCCTGTTCGTCCTTAAGCCCAATCGAGTTTAAGAACCTTTCCATGATTTGGCTCATTCCCCAACCCTCACACAATCAGCGAAACGATGTCTTTGACGGCGATGGCGACCATCAGCACCATCAGCAGGCCAAGGCCGACGTAGGAAACGATGGCTTTCGCCTTTTCTGGGACTTTCTTCCTCGTGATGGCCTCGATGATCGTGACCAGCAGCGCCCAGCCATCGAGCCCCGGGAAGGGAAGGAGGTTGAAGAAGGCAAGGTTGATGGAGATGAGGCCCGCGTAAAGGAAAACGTACCCTACCCCGCCCATGGCCTCGACCGAAGGCAAGGCGGCCGTCATGCCGATCACGCCGGAAACGTCTTTGAGCCCGCCCGTGAAAAGGCTCGCGAAGCCTTTCACGACCGCCCCACAGGAATAAGGAACGAGACGGGTCCACTCCTTCCACGTGCCCGAGAAATCCGGCACGCTGCGAATGGAAGGAAGGTAAATGCCCGTTTCCTTTGGCTTCCCGCTTTCGAACTCGAGGGAGGTTTTGTAAATCAGGCGGTTCTCGTAGGCCTTCTGCCAATCCCTCCCCATGCTTTCGGCTTTGATGGGAAGAAGGGCGAAGGACAGGTTGTTGATGGTGGCCCCATCCGGGAGGTTGCCCGTGTTGAAAGTCCCTTGGCTTAAGTCGGCGCCATTGCCGATGCCGATATTTTGATATCCTTCCGGCAAAGCTTCCGCGTTTTCTTGGTAGAAGTAAAGCGAGGAGGCGAGATCTTTCCCGGAGACGAGGTTCTGCGGGACAAAGGTGGCGACATAGCTCTCGCTCATGCCGGAGATCGCGACGTTGGAGCAAAGCCCAAAGCCGTAGAGGTTCTCCCCGGAAGTTTCTTGGTGAGGCAAAAGCAGAACATAATCCTCGGCCTTAAAAGCGACGTTATCCTCTTTTTCGGCGTTGGCGGATTCGATGTAGCTTTTCACTTCCCCGGAAAACTCGGGGGCAAGGTAGAAGACGCCGATCTCGGTATTCGCGTCCAAAGAGAGGGAGACGTCGCGGGCTTGGTAGCAGGAATAATAATGGGGGCAGCAAGCGGAGACGTAGAGCAGAACAAGCCCCAAAAGGAAATTCATGGTCACCCCGGCGAGCATGATGATGGATTTCTTCCATTTCGGAACCCGTTCCAACGAACGGCTTTCGTCGGGGGCGGTGAAGCCATCGGGGACGACGCCCGGCTCGCCGTACATGGAAACGTATCCCCCCAAGGGGAACGCTCGCAGCGAGAAATAAGTCTCCCCTTTCTTCCGTTTCTTCTTGAGCAGCGCTGGGCCGAAGCCGATGGAATACTCAAAGCAATAGACCTTGAACGCCTTCGCGGCGGCCAAATGGCCCGCCTCGTGGATCGAAATCAGGACGCCGAGGATGACGAGCATCAAGACGATGTTTCCGACGGTGCTGAGAATTTGGCTCATAGACCTCTCCTTTCGATTTTCTTTTTGACGAACATCCTAGCATAGGAGTCCGCGGCTTGGATTTGGCGCAGGGACGGATGCAACTGATTGGGGATGGAGGAGAGGGCGCTGCGCACCATGACCTCGATGTCCAAGAAAGGAATTCTGCAATTCAAGAACGAATGCACGGCCTCCTCGTTGGCCCCGTTCAATACGGCGGGGGCCGTCCCGCCTTCTTTGTAGGCGTTTATCGCGATTTGCGGCGCTGGGTAGCGTTTGGGGTCGAATTTATGGAAGTGATAGGGCGCGAGTTCGCTGAGTTTCCTCACACAAACGGGGCGGAAAGGCTGCTTGCCTTCAAGCAAAGCATATTCGATCGGCCCACGCATGTCGGGGGCCGAGACGTCGGCTAGATACGACCCGTCTTTCAAGAGCAGGAGCGAATGCACATGGGATTCGTCATGGAGAAGGATTTCGGTTTTCTCAAGGGGGAAATCGAAAAGCCACTTCGCCTCGATGACCTCGAACCCTTTGTTCATCATCGTCGCCGAATCGATGGTGATCTTGGCCCCCATCTTCCAAGTCGGGTGGGACAAAGCCGTCTCAGGGGTCACGTTCGACAGCTCCGTTCGGGAAAGCCCGCGGAAGGCACCCCCGGAAGCCGTGATGAGGATTTTCTCCACTTCGGAGCGGTCGACGCAGGAAAGCAGTTTCGCAATCGCGACGTGTTCCGAATCGATGGGATAGAGCTTCCCCTTCCCGCTTGAGAGGATTTTTTTGATCAGCTCCCCGCCGACGACGAGGGATTCTTTATTGGCCAAGCAAAGGATCCTGCCTTCGTTAAGCGAAGTCAAAGAAGGCAAAAGCCCCGCAAAGCCGACCAGCGCATTCTCCACCATCTCCGCGGGGCATTCCTGGATGATTTGGCGAAGCCCCTCGTCCCCAAAGTACCAATGGAGGTTCGGATAGGACTCCTTCAGGCGGAGAAAATCCTCCTCCTCTTGCACGCAGACGTACCCAATCGAAGGGAAGCGGGACAGGATGCCGGGGATTTTCTCGACATGATGGCCGACGGAGATCCCAAGCAAACGAAAGCGATCGGGGTGAGCGGACAAAACGTCCAAGCTCTGCGTCCCGATGGAACCGCTCACGCCCAAAATCAGGAGCGTCCTCATAAAAGGGAGACCCCCAATAAGGAAGAAGTCTCCGGCACGGACCAGTAAAGGACGGTCATGACGACCACGGACACGCCGAGGACGGTGAACAAGGAACTGTCGATGCGATCAAGGACCCCGCCATGGGGCCCCAAGATATGGCTGTAGTCTTTGAAGACGAAATGCCTTTTGATCAAAGAGAAAGACAGATCCCCGAGATCGCCCAAAACCGGGGTGAGGAGGGAAACGATGACGACCAGATACCAGTGCTTGAAGTCGAAGACGCCCGGAAGGATGTCGAGGTGGAAAAAGGAAAGGAGGAACGAATATCCGCAAAGGACGGCCGAAGTCGCGATCCAGCCAATGAAGAACCCTTCCCACGTCTTTTTGGGCGAGACGCGGGGGTTCATGTGATGACGGCCGAAAAGCATTCCGCCGAAATAAGCGAATGTGTCGTTCAGCAACGCCCCTAGGATCGCATAGACGATCAAGGCTGCGCTTTGACCGAAGCGATATTCAAAGCTAGTAACCGGATAAGCCAGCAAAGCGGGGTTGGCGACGAAGGGCACCAGGCGGAGGTAAAGCGCGGCTTGCAAGCCCAGGCCGACCAAAAGCACCATGGTGAAGTAATAGCAGATGTCGGTGAAAGAAAAAGTCTCTTGGGCGATCGAAAGCCAAAAGAAAATCAAAAGCATCAAACCCAAGAAAATCGGCGAGACGTTCAAAGACAAAGACCCGACGCCATACCCGGCTTTATCGTAGGCGTTTTCCAAGGAGAAGGAGTAATCGCGAATCTCGCCCCACCGAACCCGTTGGTTGACCAAACCATCGGCATATTTCTTAATGAAACTCCAATAGATGGCGATGAACAGGAAGATATAAACGACGAGGTAAATATACCAACGCGCTTTCTTTTGGGGGGCGCGGACGATTTCGTATCCGGCAAAAGCGGCGACGACGGTCACCAAGCCGATCCAAGCCCAAGACCCATAAAACAAGCAAGGCACAGCAACCAAAATCAAAGCAAGGGCGATCGCAACGCGGCTGACGATCGATTTTTTGCCCTTTTCAGAGATTTCGTTCACCTGAAGCCCCGCAACCTTTCTTGTTTTTGGCAGTTCGGCTTCCTTTTCGGGGTTGATCGTTTCGGGATCGATTGGCAGTTCACTCATTTTTCAGCCCTCCATAACGACGGTTCCTATCTTGAAATGTTTTAAGGCAATCAATGAGGTCGCTTCTTCGGAAATCCGGCCATTTCACCGGCGTAAAAACGAACTCCGCGTAGGCGTTCTGATAAAGGAGGAAATTCGAAAGCCTCTCCTCCCCGGAGGTGCGGATCATCAAATCGACATCGGGCATGCCAGAGGTGTAAAGATATTCGGAGAATGTCGATTCGTTGATGGCGGAAAGATCGGCAAGGGCGCCTTCTTTGTATTCGGCGGCGATTTTTTTGCAGGCGCGGACGATGTCGTCCCTGCCCCCATAGTTGAGGCACACATTGATGACCCAGTTGGAATTCCCTTGAGTCCGGGAAACCGCATTAAGGCAGACCTCACGGGTTTGGGGGCGGATTCTAGACAAATCCCCGGAGATGCGGATTTGGGTGCCGATGGAATCCAGGTAATCGATTTCCTTGCGGAAGAACTCCTCCAAGTAATCCATCAAATGGTCGATTTCATCCTGGGGGCGGTTCCAATTCTCCGTGGAAAAGGCGTAAAAGGACATGTACTTAATGTTGAACTCGCGGCATGTTTCAAAAATCTCGATGATCCTTTTGCAAGCCTCATGATGCCCGTAAAACCGCGGAAGCCCCCGCAATTTCGCCCATCGTCCGTTCCCATCCATGATAAAAGCGACGTGGTCGCATTTCTTCGTAAGGGCAAATTCACTCGAGGCTTTCTTTTTCATCCAACCGATTATATAGCCCAAAGGGCTATTTAAAAAGAAACGGGAGGCAAAAATCGTCCAGCCAAAGAGGCAACGAGACGAGTGAAAAACCAGCAAAGGAAGAAAAACCCGCAAAAAGCCATTAAAAAAGCAGGGCGGGCCCCTGCTTTCTTTTTTGAGATCTCAGCTCAGATGGTCATGATTTCCTTCGTCTTCTCGACGACGATGGAATCCACTTCCTTATTGGCTTTATCGATTTCCTTTTGAATGTCCGCCTCAATCCTTTCCTTCAGATCGTCGGAATAGGAATCGTCGTCTTTCAGCAAGGACAAAGCGTCGCGGCGGATGTTGCGGATGGCGACTTTGGCTTCATCTCCGAGCCCTTTGGCCCTTTTGGCGGTGTCTTTGCGGATGTCTTCGGTCATCGGAGGGACGACGATGCGGATGGCGTCGGCCTCAACCTGCGGATTGACGCCGATGTTGGCCGCGGAGATTCCGGCGGCGATGGCTTTCAGATCCTCGCGGGAATACGGCTTGATCAAAAGCTGGCGAGGCTCCGGCATGGAGACGGAGGAAAGCGAGGTGATGTCCATCTTCTCGCCATAATAATCGCATTGAACGCCGTCGAGCATCGCCGGGTTGGCGCGGCCCGAGCGAAGCTTGGTCAAGCCCAAGCGGAAGCTCTCAAGGCTTTTGGCGACTTTCTCGGTAACTTCGGAAACGTAGGGATCCATTTTGTTTTCTCCTTATATTTATTTGTTTTCCAAATCTTTGTGGATGGTCGTGCCGATGCTTTCGCCGGACAGGACCTTCAAGAAGGACGAGGGCTCATCCATGTTGAACACTCGCACCACCACGTCTTTGCCTTCCAGCATCGCGACCGCGGTCAAATCCATGACGGCCAGCTTCCGTTCCACGACCTCATGGTAGGTGAGGTCCGGAAGGAGCTTCGCGTTTTTATTCTTCCTCGGGTCGGAATCATAGACGCCGTCGACGCCGTTTTTCGCCATCAGGATCGCATCGGCTTTGACTTCCAAGGCACGGAGGGTGGCGCAGGTATCGGTGGTGAAGTAAGGGTTCCCGGTGCCGCCTGCGAAGATCGTGATTTTGCCGGATTCCAAATGGGAAATCGCCTTTCTGCGGATATAGGGTTCGCAGCATTGGGGGACATTGATTGCCGACATAACGCGGGTGAGGAGGCCTTTCTGCTCCAAGGCGTTTTGAATGGCCATCCCATTCATGATCGTCCCGAGCATTCCCATGTAATCGGCCTGAGCCTGCTCGATGCCGATCTTGTCGGCCATCCGGCCGCGCCAAATGTTCCCCGCTCCGACGACGATCCCGATCTGCACGCCGGAGTCGTGGATCTGCTTCACGACGCAAGCGATGTTCTCAAGCTTTTCGCGATCGAAAATCGAACCGTCTTTGCTATCGGCGAGGGCTTCGCCGGACAGCTTGATGATAATGCGTTTGTAAATAGGGTTCATGCTGTGGGTATTATAACGGAACGGAAGAAGGAAAAAAGCCGTGCGGACGAAAAAAGCGCCCTAGTTCCCTAGGGCGCTCATCTTCGATTGGCTTACTTGGAGAGCTGGCCAACTTCGTAGCGGACGAAGCGGAGGACTTTGAAGCCTTTTTCCTTGGCCAATTGATCGACGCTGAGCTTGCCGCTCATATCGAGGGCATAGGCCTTGCTGCCGAGGCAGGCATCGCCCAAACGGGCATCGACCTTGCGCTGGGCAATGGTGGCTTTGACTTGGTCGGGTTTGGAAGCGAGCTTCGGATCTTCGGCGACTTCCTTCTGAGCGATGGCAAGTTCCCTTTCCTTCGCTTCGGCGGGAACGTCGGCGAGGGAGAGGAATTCCGGGGCGGAGGAAGCAACGGTCATCGCGAGGCCTTTGTCGATTTCCTCGCCCATGTCCTTGCTGAGTTCAACCAAAGCGGCGATCTTTCCGCCGGCGTGGATGTATTTTCCGAACGCTTCCTCCCCTTCGGCGTGGAGGATCAGATAGCGGCGGAAGACGAAATTCTCGCGCATGGCGACGACGGCATCGGTGAAGATGTCCTCGGTGGCTTTGATGGCCCCTTCCAAATCGGCAGGCTGCTTCTGGAGCAAGCGGGCGACGATGGCATCGACGATCTCATGGAACTTAGGAGAAGCGGAGACGAAGTCGGTTTCGCAGTTGATCTCGACCACGACGGCGGTCTTCTTATCATCGCTCAAGCCGATGGAGGCAACGCCTTCCGCGGCGGTCCTTCCGGCTTTGGCGGCGGCTTTGGCGATGCCCTTCTCGCGAAGGATATCGATGGCTTTCTCTTCATCGCCCCCGGCTTCGACCAAGGCCTTTTTGCAGTCCATGATCCCAGCGCCGGTGCGCTCTTGCAGAGCTTTGATGGATTGAATCGTGACGGCCATTACTTCTTCTCCTCGGTGGCAGCGGGAGCGGCGTTCTCAGCGGCGGCTTTGGCGGCTTCGGCTTTGCGGGCGGCAAAGCGGGCGGCGCGCTCAGCCTGCATCTTCTGATAGCGCTCTTCGCGGGCCTTGCGGGCGGCGCGGACGGCCTGGCGATGCTGTTCGGCGGCAATGTCGGCGACCTTGATAGCATCCTGCATGGTGGCTTCTTCGCCTTCGTCTTTGACGTGAGCGACTTCCGTGACTCCGCCGCGGGCTTCCACGACGGCATCGGCCAAGACGCCGATCAAGAGTTTGATGGCGGAAGTGGCGTCGTTGTTGGACGGGATGGGGAAGTCGACGGTGTCCGGATCGTCGGAAGTATCGCAGATCGCGAAGACGGGGATGTTCAATTTGTGGGCTTCGAGGACGGCGTTGTGCTCAACGGTCGGGTCGACGAGGACGATCGCGTTGGGGAGGCGGCGCATCTCTTTGATGCCTTCGAGGTTCTTCTGAAGCTTGCCGAGCTCTTTCTTGAGGAGGGCGACTTCCTTCTTCGGAAGTTTGTCCCAAGAGCCGTCATCGGCAGCGGTCTCCAAATCGCGGAGCCTCTTGGTGCGGCCTTGGATGGTGCGGAAGTTGGTGAGGGTTCCGCCGAGCCAGCGGTTGGTGATATAGAAGGAGCCGGAGCGCACAGCCTCGTCGATGACGATTTGCTGAGCCTGGGTCTTGGTGCCGACGAAGAGGACTTTTCCGCCCGCTTCGACGATGGCCTTAAGGGCGTTGTAGGCAGCGACGCTGCGGGAAACGGTTTTGGCAAGGTCGATGATGTAGATGCCATTGCGAGCGCCATAGATGAATTTGTTCATCTTGGGGTTCCAACGACGGGTTTGGTGCCCGAAGTGGGCGCCGGCTTCCAAAGCCTTCTTCATCGTGATGATGGGGGCGTTGGGATCGCGGATGATTTCCGCCATGGTCGGTTCGACCGGTGCGGCTTCCGCTGCGGGGGCCGCTTCTTGGACGGCCTCGACTTTCAATTCGTCACTCATTCTGGTGACCTCCATTTGTTTATGCCTCCCTCGCTTCGAACAGTCGACCACCTATCCGATTTTTAAGCCTGCTTCGGCCCGGAAGGAACACGGCACTGAATCCACGGGGTGCGTATTAACTCTTCCCCCATAGGGGGAGAGCCTGTAAGAGTATACTCTTTCCATCTGCGCAGAAAAAGCATTAGTTTTCTCCCTTCGAATCCAAGGGATGACCCTTATTGATCTTGAGGCAATTTGCCTTTCCTAGACGGGAAAAAGGCATCGTAATCCGATTGCAGTTTTTCTTGGGACACGTGGGTATAAACCTGCGTCGTATCAATGCTCTCGTGGCCCAAAAGTTCTTGAATTAAGCGCAAATCCGCCCCGTTTTCGAGCAGGTGGGTCGCGAATGTGTGGCGGAGTTCATGAGGATGAAGGCCCAAAAAGACGCCGGTTTTCTCTTCGATGGAATGAAGGATGAACTCCAAGCCGCGGACCGTCAGGCCCCGTCCTCGATCGTTGAGGAATAGCTTATCGCTTTTCAATTGGTCTTTGTTTTTCGAAAGCAGTTCCTGGCGAAGCGTGGAGCTATAGGCTTTGATAGCTTCCTCCGCGGTCCTGGAAAAAGGAACGATGCGCGTTTTGTTCCCCTTTCCCGTCACACGGATCGTCCGCGTCCGAAAGTCGATTTGGCGATGGGTCAAGCCAACGAGTTCGGAAGCGCGGAGGCCAGAGGAATATAGCAATTCCAGAATCGCTTGGTCGCGCCTGGCCAAAAAGTCGGTGCGTTTGGCGTTAGCCTCGAACAAAGAATCGATTTGGTTCAAGAACAGGACGGACGGGTATTTGATTTGGGCTTTTGGGGAGCTGGCCCCAACGAAAGGATTGGAGGCGATGTACCCCCGCTTCTTCAAAAACTCGTAATACCCCCGAAGGCAAGACATGCGCCTTTGGCAAGAACGGGGGGAGATATCGTTTCGGAGGATTTCCTCGGAAAGGAAGTTGTCGATGTCCTTCGGGCCCACCGCATCGAAAAGAATGAGTTCGCGGTCGAGGAAGGATTGGAATTTGTCGATGTCTCGTTGATAACTGTCCAGCGTTTTTTCGGTGTAATTCCGCTGAAAGCGCAAATAGTCTAAATACTCTTTCTCAGGCTTATTCATTGGCTTTCTTCCAATAGGATTCTATCCCCAAGAGAGCGTTTTGGATGGCGGGCTCGCGGTTGTGCTTGTCCGATTGGGGGAAAAGGGCCCAGTTGGCGTTCATCGGCGCGAAATATTTGCCAGACGCATGGCGAAGATAAGAGAGCAAGGCGCCCAAAACGGTGTTCTCTGGGACGGGGGCATACTCCTTCCCTTCGATTCTCCGCGAGGCGTTGATCGCGGCGACGATTCCCGTCGCGGCGCTTTCCACGTATCCCTCCACCCCGGAGAGCTGCCCAGCGATGAAGCAATCGGGGGCCGCTTTCAAAGAAAGGTCTTCGTTTAGGCAGCTGGGCGCATTCAAATACGAGTTCCGATGCATCAGCCCATAACGGATGAACTCGGCGTGCTCCAGACCGGGGATCAGGGAAAAGACCCTCTTTTGCTCCGGATAAGTCAAATTGGTTTGGAATCCGACGAGGTTGTAATAATCGCCCAGTTTGCTGTCTTGGCGAAGCTGGCAAACCGCGTAAGGATGCGGGTGGTTCTCATCCCAAAGCCCAAAAGGCTTCAGAGGGCCATGACGAAGCGTCTCCTCCCCACGGGAAGCGATGACTTCGATGGGAAGGCAGCCCTCAAAATAATGAGTATCGAATTCGTGGAGAAGCGCTTTTTGGGCATGCACCAGCTCATAGACGAAACGTTGGTATTCCTCTTTGGAAAAAGCGCAGTTGATGTAGGAAGAATCATCCTGTTCGTAACGGGACTTGAAATAGGCTTTGGAAAAATCGATGCTGCTTTTGGCCACGATCGGAGCGCTGGCGTCGAAAAAGGAAAGATTCTTTTCTCCCGCCAAGGCGGAAAGATGATTCAGGATCCCCTCCCCCGTCAAAGGTCCAGTGGCCAAAATCGCAGGCCCTTCCGGGATCTGCTCCAGGTTCTCCCGAACAATGCGGAGGTTGGGGAAGGAAAGCAGGGCCTTCGTGATCGACTGGGCGAACAAATCGCGGTCGACGCTCAGCGCGTTCCCCGCGGGGACGGAGGTTTCTTCGGCGGCTTTCATGGTCAAAGAATCCATCCTCCGCATCTCTTCCTTCAAAAGACCGCAGGCATTGTCCAAACGGGAAGATTTCAAAGAATTGGAGCAGACGAGTTCGGCGAACAAGCCCGTTGTGTGCGCATGGTCCTCGACAAGGGGGCGTCGCTCAAAAAGAGTCACTTCGTACCCGCGCTTGAGCAAGTAATACGCGGCTTCGCTGCCGGCGAGTCCACCGCCGACGATCGTCATTTTCTTTTGGGCGCTCATTTTTTGCTTTTGTCGTCGAGCCACTCGTGGTAGCGGCATTTCGGGAAGTTGGTGCAGGCGAGGAATTCTTTTTTCTTTCCTTGCTTGATCACCAAATGCCCCGTTTTGCAGCGCGGGCACGGTTTGACGTAGTCCTTTTCGGTATAGACCTTCTTCGGAGCGGAGGTTTTTCCGTCCAATGAACGGGTGTAGTGGCAGGAAGGGAAGCCCGAGCAGCCGATGAACTTCTCGCCCTTCTTGTTCATTTTGTAGACAAGGGGCTTGCCGCATTCGGGGCAGTTTTCGCCCACGGGGACATCGGGTTCTTTCGGCTCGCGCTTGATGTAATGGCAGGAAGGATAGTTCGAGCAGCCGATGAAAGTGGTCCCTTTGCGCGAACGTTTATAAACCAAAGGATGCCCGCACTCAGGGCAAAGCTCGCCCGTGGGTTCGTCCGGCTCCTTCCGCATCTTCTCCTTGGCGTCGATGTAGTTCTTCTGGAAGGGACCGTAGAATTCGTTCATGGCTTGCAGGAAGGTTTCGCTGCCCTCCTCGACTTTATCGAGCTTCCTTTCCATCTCCGCGGTGTAATCGGTGGAAACGATGTCGGGGAAATACTGCTGAAGGGTCGAAACGGCCTTCTTTCCCTCTTCGGTGGGGGCCAAAACCCCACGGGTGGCAGTCACGTACTTGCGTTTGATCAAGGTCTCGATCGTGGTCGCGTAGGTAGAAGGGCGGCCAATGCCCTTCTCTTCCATGGCCTTGACGATGGAAGCTTCGTTATAGGGGGGCTCCGGCTTGGTGAATTTCTGCTGAGGATCGACGGAGCCGACTTTCAGCGATGCGCCTTCTTTGATTTCAGGAAGAAGGGAGGTCTCATCCTCGTCGAACTCTCCATACACCACTTCAAAGCCCGGGAATAGGGTTCGGATCCCCTTGAGGGAGAACTCAAGTCCATTCCCCTGCAAAGCGACCGAGGTGCTTTCGATCTGCTTGGGGGCCATCAAGGAAGCCATGGCGCGGCAATAGATCAAACGATAAAGCTTGGCCTCGTCGGACGGGAGATACTTGGCGACTTCCTCAGGGGTTCTATGGGTCCCCGTCGGACGGATCGCCTCGTGGGCGTCCTGCACGTTTTTGCCGGTTTTTCCTTGGCGGAGCGAGCCAATGTATTCCTCACCCCAAGTCTCCTTGATGAAGGGGACCGCGTGGCGGTTGTAGAACTCGGGCGAGATGCGGG
>DCMK01000053.1:0-19365 GCA_002321395.1 Caryophanales bacterium UBA1624 | reverse complement strand
GAATCGGTACGCATATAGGTGATCAAACCGACGTGCTCGCCGTTGACTTCCTCGCCTTCATATAGCTTTTGGGCGATGGATTGGGTGCGCGCATTGGAGAAATGGAATTTCGAGAAAGCCTCTTGCTGCATGGAAGAAGTCGTAAAAGGCCCTTTGGGGAACACTTTCTTCGCCTCTTTCTTCACGGAAGCGACCAATAGATTCTCCGGAATGCGGGCGAGGATGGCATCGGCCTCTTCTTTTGAGGAAATCTTCGGAGCTTTCCCATCGACTTTACTCAGGGTCGCTTTGTAAAGGGCTCCATCGATCTCAACGGCGAGATCGATGACCCAGTATTCGCTCGGGACGAAGGCATCGATGTCGGCTTGCCGGTCCACGATCATGCGGAGGGTCGCACTTTGGACGCGTCCAGCGCTTTGGACGCCGATCTTCTTCTGCAGCAAAGAGCTGACCTGAAAGCCGATGATGCGATCTTCCAAGCGCCTTGTCTCCTGCGCATGGACAAGATTCATATCGATGGTCTTCGGCGCTTGTAGCGCCGCCAAAATCGCGGGCTTGGTGATTTCGTGGAACTGAAGCCGCTTCGTGGTTTCCACCGGCAGCTTCAAAACGCTGGCAAGATGCCAAGAGATGGCCTCCCCTTCCCGGTCAGGGTCGGTCGCGAGATAGACTTCGTCCGCGCTTTTAGCGGCCGCGGATAATTTGGAAACGATGGCCTTCTTCTTGGGCGGGATTTCCCAATCGGGGGTGAAGCCGTGCTCGACGTCGATCCCCAAACCGCCTTTCCCGTGGGTGGAGAGATCGCGGATATGGCCTTCGCTGGCCATGACTTTGAAATCGGATCCGAGGTAACGGCCGATGGTTTCGCATTTCTTGGGTGACTCTACAATGACAAGTTTCATAATCGGGGAAAATATAGGCGCTTTTTTATCCTTGTCAAAGCCAAAGAAGGCGCCTTAATCCCTATATAAATAAAGTAATTATTTATAAGGCCTTCGAATTTATTTTTCTTTTGCCCTCCCTGGGAACAGCTCCAAGACATCCTGAACGTTCTGCACCAGGCATGCCCCCGTGCGGATCAGAAGGTTATTCCCGCTGTCCTCATCGGCCCGATAGGGGAGGCACGCCACCTCCCTCCCATCATCCAAAGCATAGCCAGCAGTAATCAAAGTCCCGCTGTGGGGCTTTGATCCGCCAAGCAGCGTCAGATAGCTGAGACCCGCCAAAATGCGGTTGCGGTTTGGGAAGTTCCGCTGGGATGGGCGAACCCCATCAGGATATTCGCTTAGCAGCAGTCCCTTCTCCGCGACTCGGTCCTGAAGCGCGGCGTTTTCCGAAGGGTAATGATAGTCCAGCCCATTCCCCAGCACGCCCACGGCTTTTCCGGATTCGACGGCCCCGCTCATCGCCGCCCCATCGATTCCTTTCGCAAGCCCCGAAACGATGGTGAAGCCTTCCTTAGCCAAGCCTTCAGCGATCTCCCGACTTCTTTTCGCGCCATAGGAAGTCGCCTCGCGCGAGCCGACCAAAGTAACGCATTTTCGGAAATCGGAGACGAGGCCGAAGTCCCCTTGGTAGTAAAGGACGAAAGGGGGCTGATCGATGTTTTTCAAGGCGTCGGGGTATTCGGGATCCATCAAAGTGATGAAAGGGCGCTTTTGCACTTGTCCGAATTCCTCCACTTCCTTGCGGTTCACGGGCTCCTTCGCCTTGATGGCTTTCATCATTGCCATCCAATCCCCTTTGTATTTATGGGACAAATAAAGAAGAAGCATTCTTGCGGTCATATCTTTTCCTCCACTTCCCCATAAAGGAGGAAAAGGATTTTGAGAGCAAAAACTAGAAAAGCTTAAGCTGGACGTCCTTGTAATGGGCGACTGGGGCGAAGCTCTTCCGGTGGACCCCTTCGATGGGCCCGTTTTTGGCAAGCTCCTCCAAATGGGCCTTCGTCCCATATCCCTTATGTTTTGAGAAAGAGAACATCGGATAGAGGCTTTCGAGCTGAATCATGTAACGGTCTCGGGTGACTTTGGCCAAAATCGAAGCCGCGGCGATATTCAGGCACTGAGCATCCCCTTTGATGATGGGGACTACCGGGACGGCCAGATCGTTGAGGGGCATCGCATCGCTGAGGACAAGCTGAAAAGGATGTCTGATTTCCGAAAGGGCATGTTTCATCGCGACTTTCGTCGCCTCGTAGATGTTCAGCCGGTCGATGTCGGAAGCGGAGACCATCGCGATGCCGAATCCCAAAGAGTTCTCTTCGATCATTCGGAAAAGGCTTTCCCTTTTCTTCATGGTCAGTTGTTTCGAATCGTTGATCTCCTCGCAGCGAAATTCAGGCGGGAACACCACCGCGGCCGCGCAGACCGGTCCGGCCAAAGGGCCTCGTCCGGCTTCGTCGGTCCCGGCGATGAAGCGGATCTCATCCGAGTAATATTCTCTTTCCTTAACGAGCATCCTCTTTCGGCCTTTCCAGTGAAATCCTGCCCAAAAGCCCGTCTTTGAACTCTTTTATCAGCAAATAAGATGCTTTTTCCAAAGATGGTTCTCCATTTTCCAATAATCCGCGTTTTGCAGCGATTTTCTCCAAAACTGCGTTTTTTTCCTCGCAAGAGATGTCTTCGATGCCGAATCTTTGCTGCAGGCAATTGGGGTAATTCGCCTCCAAATAGTCCAGCAAGGCCAAAGCTAGGTCGTGGGTCGGCAAAACGTCTTCCCGCATCGAACCCAAAAGGGCAAGACGAACCGCTTGGCTTTTGTCCGGATAGTTCATGGGCAGGACACCTGGGGTATCTAAAAGAAGGAAGTCTTCCGACAGTTTGATCCACTGCTCTGAGCGGGTGACGCCGGCTTTGTTGCCGACCGCGGCGATCTTTTTGCCACGCAGATTGTTGATCAAAGTCGATTTGCCGACGTTGGGGATGCCGACGACCATCACCCGGACCGGCTGAGGTTTCATGCCGAAGCGTTTCTCCTTCTCCCTCTTCTTCGTCAAAAGGTCATTGGAAGCTTGGCGGAGAAGGGCGAGGAAATTAGCTTTCTTCAAATTGCCGGAGATGGCCTTTTCTCCAATCGAAGCGTAATGCTTGAGCCAAAGTTCCGTAACAGCGGGATCGGAATAGTCCGACTTCGAAAGCAGGTGGAGCGTAGCTTTGTTTTGCAGTTTTCCCCTAAGCAAAGGATTCTCGCTGGAAGCCGGCGCGCGACTGTCCAGAATCTCAACCACAAGGTCGATGACTTTCAGATAGCCTTCCATCTCCCGAAGGGCTTTGGCCATGTGCCCTGGGAAAAAGTGAACTTCCTTTGCTTTAGGCATGGGAGGTCTCCTTCTTGGTCAAAGTCTTTTCAAAGGGGGCGGAGTCGAGATAGTAATAGTTCCAGAACGGGCGGTTTTTGTTCCAGGTGAAAACCGGATTGAACGTCCCGCCTTCGTTTTTGGAAAGCTTGCGGAGGGAAGTCACCAAATACGCTTTCCCCTGCAAGCAATAACGGGGGATGGCACCAATCACGCGAGAATCGCTGGAATAATGGCCGGCGCGGTTATCGCCGCAAACATAATATTCGTCTTCCCCCAAAGTGATGGGCCCAACGTTCTGATTGGCCAAGGTCACTTTGCTTCGATAGGTTTCCCCATCGATGTCCTCGAAGTCGGAGAAAGAATAATAAGAGGAATACGTATACACGTCCCCTGCCGAATCCTGGATAACGGTCGTGCCCCAGGGGGTTGCGATATTCCCGTTTTCATCCAAGTCGGGGCAAATGGTGACCGTCTCGCCAGGAAGGCCAATCACGCGTTTGATTTTCAAAGATGCGCCTTTTTTGGGAAGGTAGCTCCCGTCCTCTTGCAAAACCATGTCCGAAGGATAATAGGTGATCGCGATGTCGAAACGCCCCAAATCGGAAAGACCTTTCTCGCCCATCCTCGCCCAGCCATAGTCGACGAAATCCCCATCGCCTTGCTCGGAGCTTTTCCAAGTAATCGCCTTATAGCTGCCATCCTTTTGGCGAACAAGGCCATCTTTGTTCAAGGTCGGGTACATCGACGCGCCGTCGACGAAAAAGGCGTCCCCGTAATTCACGCTGAGATAAACCACGTTGATGGAAAAGGCGGCAACCCCCACGAAAGCCGCGACCAAAACGACGTCTAAAACGATTTGCCACCAGTGGCGTTTCGACTTTTTCTTCTTGGGGTTGAGATCCCCGGTAAGCTCTCCTTTTGTCTCAAGATAATCATCAGGCATAATCACAGGAATTATAAAGATGGTCGGGCATGAAAAAAAGGCCTCCAACGGAGGCCTCGTCACTTTTTTCTTTACGGATGCGGGCTTACTGAGCCTCTTTGATACGAGCGGCTTTGCCAGAGAGCTTGCGCATGTAGGTGATCTTGTTGCGGCGAACCTTGCCCTTACGGACAACTTCGATCTTGGCAATCGAGGGGGCATTGACGGCCCAGGTGCGTTCCACACCGATCCCAGACGAGATCTTGCGGACGGTGAAGGTCTCGGCGATTCCACCACCGCGGCGTTGCATCACAACACCTTCGAAGATCTGGAGACGTTCCTTTTTCCCTTCAACGATGCGGACGTACACGCGAACGGTGTCGCCGGAGCTGAAGTCCGGAATGTCATGGCGCAGCTGACGGGCGGTGATTTCTTTCACGAGTTGATTGTTCATGATGATTACCTCCTTTTTCAGCTTTTCGGTTTCTCTTCAGGTTCATGATCCGTGACGGGGACAGCGGAGCCTGCGTATCGTCTTTCGACGCAAAAGAGAATATACCCCTACGGGGAAGGGCTGACAAGGGAAAACGGCAAGACCTCTGCATTTCGGGTGGCCGGGCGCGATTTCCGTGCGTTTTTCTACCAAGGAAGCCTTTTTGCCTGCCCTTTCCGCACTCTTGCGGAATCCTCCTACGCTATAATTAGCCGAAAGAGGAAAAACATGGATTACTCCTACGTAAAAGACTTTAAAAAGCTCGGTTTCGGAATGTTCGTCCACTACGGCTTATATAGCACCCTCGAAGCAGGGGAATGGTATTTTGCCTGCGCGTTTAACGGAGGGTACATCAAAAGTCCGATTTCGATGGATGAGTACATCGAAAAGACCTTGCCTAAATTCAACCCCAAGAAAAACTGGGCCAGGGACCTTTGCCGCCTAGCCAAGCAATCTGGCTGCCGTTACGTCACCATGACGACCCGCCATCACGAAGGTTTCTCCCTTTACGACACAAAGGGCTTGAACGAATACGATGCCCCCCACTCCCCGGCGAAAAGGGATTTGGTCAAAGAGTTTGTAGACGCATGCCATGAATATGGGATGAAGCCTTTCTTCTACCACACTGTCATCGATTGGTGGCAGAGCGATTTCCAAAAGGGCAATTTCGAGTCTTACTTCGAATATCTCCGCAAATCGATTGAAATTTTATGCACGAACTACGGGGAAGTCGGCGGTTTTTGGTTTGACGGGACCTGGGGGCTGCCCGAGGGGGTGGCGTTCCCAGACGAGATTTACAAAATGATCCACCGCCTGCAGCCAAAGGCCATCGTAACGAACAACACGGGCCTGGATTTTTGCGGGCAAAAAGGCGGAGAGGAAATTGACTGCGTCACCTTCGAAAGAGGGAAAGCCTTCCCTGTTTCTTCCAAGGAATCCCGCCCCCTTGCCGGAGAAGTCTGCGACACAATCTCCGACCATTGGGGATACGCCAAAGACGATTTGTGCGTTAAGTCCTATTCGCAGCTCCTCAACGAGCTGATCGACACCCGGGCCTGCGGATGCAACCTTTTGCTCAACGTCGGCCCCAAGGGCAATGGGGACGTCCCTTTTATGCAAAAGGAAATCATGCTTTCCTTGGGGAAGTGGCTAAAGAAGAACCGTTTCATCATCTTGGATACTGAGCCGGCCTCGATTCGGGGAGAAGGCGCATGCTTCTTTGAAAAAGACGGGAAATACTACGCCGTCGTGAAAGATGTCCCAATGGCCGCCGACGTCCACGTCCAACGTGTTTTGGGCAAAAAGGTCGTCCAAGTCGAAACGGATCGGAAAATCGTTTCCGCCAAAATGGTGGATCGCCCACAGGAGAAGCCCGTAATGGAAGGGAAGAACCAATTCCGCATCTATCCTTTTGGCTATGGGATTTCTTATGGGGCGCGAATCGCCGAATTCAAACTCAAGTGAAAGAAAGAGCGATGTTAAGTGTTTTTGCTTGACACCATATCGAGAAACGGGTACATTCATCGTCGAAAAGGAGAAAAAACTATGTCTGTTAAACTTAGGTTGACCCGCATCGGCCGTCACAAAGACCCCTTCTATCGTATCGTCGCCGCTGATTCCCGTTTCGCCCGCGATGGACGTTACATCGAGCAAATCGGCACCTATGACCCCGCCAACGGAGTCGACAGCGCCAACATCGACGAAGAACTCGCCATGAAGTGGCTCAAAAACGGCGCCATCCCCTCGGATTCCGTCCGTGCCATGCTCAGCCGCAAGGGCATCATGACCAAATTCGCGGAAAGCAAAATCAAGAAAGAAGGCAAGTAAGGATGGAAAGGGACTACGCAGCTCTGCTCCACCCCATCATTGACCCCCTCATCGAGAAGCCCGAATCCGTCATGATCCGCGAACTTCCCGGTGGAAACGATCGCAACGTCACCGTCTTGGTCGTTGCGGAAGACAATGACACCGCACGCCTCATCGGCAAGCGCGGGGTCGTCGCCAACGCTCTTCGCGAAGTCATCGGCATCGCCTCGAAAGCGGATGATACCAACACTCGGATTCATTTGAAGTTCGAAAGCTTCGACGAAGAGAAAAAAGACAATCAAGAGGACGACGGGAAGTAATTCCCGCCGTTTCTTTCTAAAATGGAATACGTAACAATCGCAAAAATCATCAGCACGCACGGACTGAAAGGTTTCTTCCGCTGCTACAGCCTCACTTCCTTTCCCAAGGAGCGTTTCCAACTTAGAAGGAAACTGACTCTCCACAACGAAAAGACCGGCGAAAGGAAGGAGGTCACTCTTTCCTATTCCCGCCCTCAATCCGGCTTCTACATTTTGGGTTTTGAGGAAATCCCTTCGATTGAAGAAGCCGAGAACTACCTGAAGTGGGACATCGACATCAATAAGGAAGATGCCCCCCTCCCCGAAGACCATTACCGCCTCGCCGATCTGATCGGATGCCAGGTCCTCGATCAAGAAGGGAAGGCTTTGGGCGAAGTCAAAGACGTCTTTTCCTACTCCCCCACCTGGACCCTTCGCGTAAAAAGAGAGGGCCAAAAGGATTTCTTCGTCCCCTTCGTCGACCAATTCGTCAAAGAAGTGGATACCGATAATAAGAAAATCGTCATTGAGCCGATCGAAGGATTGCTATGAACATCACGATCCTCACCCTCTTCCCCGATATGTTTTCCGGATTCGCGACCAATTCGATCATGAAACGGGCCATCGGAAAAGGGGTGGCCACCATCAACGTCGTCAACATCCGCGATTACACCAAAGACAAATACGGAAGAACCGATACTCCGCCCATTGGTGGAGGAGCGGGTTTGATTGAGAAATGCCAGCCAATCGTCGATGCCCTAAAAGCCAACAGGAAAGAGGGTTCCCATGTGATCCTCATGTCTCCTAGAGGCCACACTTATGATCAAAAAGCCGCGCAAAGGTTCGCCAAATTGAACGATCTCATCATCGTCTGTGGCCATTATGAGGGCATCGATGAACGCGTCAACGCCTACTGCGATGAGCTGATCTCGATTGGCGATTATGTCTTAACGGGCGGAGAAATCCCCGCCATGGCGATCGCCGACTCCGTCATCCGCCTTTTGGATGGCGCCATCACCAAAGATTCCCTGACCGACGAATCCTTCAACGCCGACCTATTGGAATACCCCCAATACACGGAACCCTACGAATTCGAAGGCCAAAAGGTCCCCGACATCCTTTACTGCGGCAACCACCAAGCCATCGAAAAATGGAGGCGGAAGCAATCGCTTTTGCTTACAAAAAAGCATCGGCCCGATCTATTCGCGAAGGTTCCCTTATCGAAGCAAGACAAAAAACTCCTCGCCGAATGCGACGAAGAGGGAACCCCAAATTGGGAAAAACAAGCTTTAGCAAAAGGAAAGAAATTCATGAAGCATTGAGCAAACCTCAATGCTTTTTTCTTTCACCTCAAAACCTTCGCCGCAGAAAAGGATGGTGGAGAAAGTTGATCGGCCTTTCTTTTGCCGCGATGAAGACAGCTCTTTTTCAGCAGACGCAAGCACCCAGCGCCATTAAGCAGAGACGGAAGAAAGTCTTCGACTTGGTTCGCCGCTTCCTTTGGGCTATATAGCCGAAAAGGACCGTTCGCGACTCCCTAATGGCAATAGGAGACGCTTCGGCCAACCGCCCCACTTCTTGCCGTCTCATGAAGGCAATCCGCCAGCGAAATCGCAAACGATGAAAGCCAATATTAAAAACGCGAAAAACGAACGAAAATGCATCAACGGCTCGCTTAAATCCAAGTCACATAACAAAAAAGCGCGGACCATCCGCGCTTTATTTTGGTTGGCTTTAGAAGAAGACGGATTCGGATTTTTCCTTCATCTCCTTGGAAGCGGAGAAGGGGATGCGGGTGGTGTAGCCGGCTTTGGCGGCGACGATCATCTTCGTCGGCCATGCGAAGATGGCGGAGTTCCACTGCATGACCGTATCATTATAAGCCTCGCGGGCGGCGGTAATTTCCTGCTGCAAGTAACGGTTTTGCTGCATGCAATCGGCGATTGCTTGATGGGACTTGAGCTCTGGATAGTTTTCGAAGGCGATGTTGATTTTCCGATCGATTCCATCAAGCTTGCTTTGGAGCTCATTGCGATCGGTGTCGGACATATTGCCAGAACGGTACTTGGCGATTTCGGCGAATGTCGTCTTGTCGAGATCCACGGCTTTGTCGAGAATCTTGGCCGCATTCTGCAAAACGACGACTCTCTGGACCTGGTAATTGTCGATGGTCGAAGCATCGTGCTGTATCTTCTGCTGCAGCTGCTGGAGATAGCTCCTGGCTTTGATTTTCATGATGGCGAAGACGACTCCGGGGATCACCAAACAAACCCAAAGGAAAACCTGGAACAAAGTGCTCCTCCAATCGGTTTTGACGGCGACTTGCTTTTCGATGACGTGAACGTCGCGCCCAGCCTCGTTGACCGGACCTGTCATTTCGTCCAATTCATTTGCCATGTTGTTTCCTCCTTAGGAATTAGCGTCACTATTATTGCCTGTTTTCGCTTCGCTGAAAAGAGAGCCGATTTCCGCATCCTTTTCCGGGGTGAACCCCTTCTTTTCCATCAAGAAAGCGAATAGGCCACGTTGATAGGTCCCGCCACAATTTTTGAACCAGGAATTGTCTCCCATTTTGCTTTTCAGATACCCATATCGAGTCCCGCCGACGGAGCGGACGCCGATGTTGCTTTCCTTTTTCACCAAATCATACTGTATCCAGTGAACCGGGATTTCGTGGGCCCTTCCGTCCCCGCCCATCTTCGTGACGTACTCGACTCTCGGGGTTTCTTTGAAGGAATAAGCGGACAGAAGGACTTCGTCGGTTTTCCCGCACGGCGTAGAGGAAATCTGTTTGATGATCAAAGGCAAATCATCGCCCGCTTCCTCCGGACGGAGGAGGGAAGGATCCATGCTGTTGGCCATGGATTCGTGCTCATAGGCCGTCAAATTGGAGCCATATCCACCCCCGTAGATGTATTCGTGGGGCTTATGCATTTGATACAAGGGGATGGACAGCAAAGGGGCCAAATCGAAGAAAAGGGATTGGATATAGGAATCGCAATAGGAAACGAAACCGCCTTTCATCGCTTGGTAATCATATCCGGCGAACCTCTCCGGATCGGCGGAGTAATCGAACCCTTGGGAGTGGGCGGAGGCGATGGAATTGACCATCCCCTCTTTCACCATGACGAAATCATCGCCATAGGGGGCAGGATTCTCGATCAAATCCAGCATGTTCTTTTGGGCCAAAGGGGTGAAGAGGAGGCGGAACTCGACTTCGTTGTTGCGGTCATCCGCGCCGAAGAAAGCGTCGAAGCGGTCGTTGCCCATCGGGGTGATGACGTGCTTGCTTCCATCCTTCAGCTGCTTTTCCGATAGCTTTTTGATGCGCTTAATCCCTTCTGCGGCCAATTTGTCCTTCTCCTTCTCGCTGAGATTAGAGACCCCAGAGGGGGCGCGGCTGAAGGAAAGGTGGGGCGCCGCCTCATTCCCATAGATGAGGCGAGTGTCCGTATGGTAAAAGGGGGCGGGGCGAGTGATGCTCGCCACAAGGGTCTCCGAATGATTCTCCACGTGAACGCCGTTTTTGTCGTGGTAGGTCGTGGTCCAATGGATCGTGATGCTGCCTGTATACGTCTTTGGCCCAGTCTCTTCGGTCAGGATCCTTTCGACGATGAAAGGGTTCCCTTGGATTTGCCCGGAGATCACGCCCAAAACCGTTTGATGGGAATCGTCGATCTCCTGAAGCCCGAACTTGTCCCGGAGATAGCAAAACCGTTCTGGCGTGAAGATCGGATCCAAATCGATGAGGGGAGTCGCCTTCTCCATGATGGTGGCCGGGGCGTTCCAATCAAAGCGCGCGTTCAAAGGGGCCATGTCCATATAGCAGATGCGCAAAGACTCTTCGGCTTTCTTCTTGGCCTCCGATGCCTCTTTCTCCCGCGCCGAGACCACGCCTTTCATGACGCAGAACTTGACGATGGCGGTAGCGATGCCCCCGGAAATCAAAACCCCGGCGATGAAGTAGATCCACCAAGGCGCATCCAAAAGGACTCCGAAGAGAATCATCAACGCCCCCACCACGAACGAAACGATCATCGCCACGGTCAAGAAGACGTTGAGGCCCCGGGCAGAGGAAGCTTTCTTCTCTTTGCTTTGCGCATCGCTGGCGTCAAGATTGTACCGTTTGACGTGGGCGGCGTTTTCCTCTGGGTTCACCTTCGATTCTTCGGTGAGCTTTGCGAAATATTCCTCAGCCGTCTTGTGATAAGCCTCTTTGAGCTGCTTCTCGAAAAGCTCGCGAGGTCGGTACATCAGTTGGTCTTCCATAGACAATCCTCCTGAAAATGTCGTCAGCGAAGTCCGGAGAATCCTCCCGGCATCTTCCCGGATTTCTGATATTGCTTCATCCGCTTCATCATTTCCTTCGATTGGTCGTATTTGCGAAGGACGCGATTGATGTCGGCGTTGGTCAAGCCGCACCCTTTCGCGATTCTGTTTTTATGGGAATAGCGAAGGATCTGCGGGTGTTTCCTTTCATAGGGCGTCATCGAATTGATGACCGCCTCGAAGACCTTCATCTCCCTCTCGGCGGCCTCCTTTTGCTCATCGGTGAGCTTTGGCATCCCGGGGATCAATTTGGCGATGGCTCCGATGGAGCCGATTTTTTGGACCTGCTTCATTTGCTTCAGCATATCCTCCAAAGAGAAATCGCCGTCCATCATTTTGCGGGCTTGCTTCTCCGCTTCTTTCTCGTCGATGCTCTCTTTGGCTTTCTCCACCAAAGTGACGATGTCGCCCATCCCCAAAATGCGATCGGCCATCCGATCGGGGTGGAAGGCTTCCAAGTCTTCCATCTTCTCGCCGACGCCGGCGAATTTGATGGGCAAGCCCGTCAGGTATTTGATCGACAATGCGGCTCCCCCGCGGGCATCGCCGTCGAGCTTTGACATGATGACGCCGGTGAGGCGCAGATCTTTGTTGAAAACATTGGCCACATTGACCGCGTCTTGGCCCGAAGCCGCGTCTACCAGCAGCAACGCCTCATCGGGGTGGACCTCATGGTTTATTTGCTGCAGCTCCTTCATCAGAGCCTCGTCGATCTGAAGGCGCCCGGCGGTGTCCAAAATCAAAACGTCAATCCCCGTTTCGCGGGCTTTTTGCTGGGCTTCTTTGGCGATCCTGACCGGATCGGTTTGGCCAAGGGAGAAGAACTCGACTCCGATTTGGCCAGCCAACGTTTTCAGCTGATCGATGGCCGCGGGGCGGTAGACGTCAAGGGCGGCGAACATGACTTTCTTGTTGAGCTTGTTCTTCAGGTAATAGCCAAGCTTCCCCGCGGTGGTGGTTTTGCCGGTCCCCTGCAAACCCACCAACATGATGGTGGTGAGGGTGGCGTTATAATGGATCTCGGTTTGGTCGGCGCCCAAAAGCTCTTGGATTTCGTCATGGACGATTTTGACGACCATCTGAGAGGGGTTGACCTTTTGGAACACTTGGGCCCCGATGGCCTTTTCCTTCACGTCGGAGATAAAGTTCTTGACGACTTTGAAATTCACGTCGGCTTCAAGCAAAGCCACGCGGATCTCCTTGAGCATGTCGTCCATGTTCTTTTCCGTCAGGGTCGCTTGGCCCCTCATCTTTTTGAAGATTCCCGCGAAACGGTCGCTCAACGATTCAAATGCCATGGGTGATTTCCTTTCCGAACTCTTGATAGGCTTTCAGCTTTTTGGAGGGATCCTCTTCCTGCTCGATCCGCTCCAGCTTCTTCCCGAATTCCTCTTTCTTCGCCAAAAGGAGGAGCTTGGATTCATAGTCCTCCAACTTCTCGCTGGATTTCTTCAAAGTGTCGTAGACTCCCGCTCGGGAAATGTTGCGATTCTCCGCGATCTCACCCAAGGAGAGGTCATAACGGTAGTAATCGTCCATGATCTCCCTTTGCTTGTCCGTGAGGAGAGCTTCGTAGCATTCCAGCAAAGAAACGGCCCTTTGTCGGCTGGAGAGGGCGTCTTCATTCATGCTCTTCATCCCCAAGAAGCAGCCCGTAGAGGTACTTGTCCAAATCGAATTCCTGAAGATCCTCCATCCTCTCGCCCAAGCCGATGAAGCGGACGGGCAAGCCAAGGGTGGAACGGATCGAAAGGATGATGCCTCCTTTTGAAGTTCCGTCCATCTTGGTCACGACGATGCCGGTGAGGGGGCACGCCTCTTTGAAAGAAGAGGCCTGAAGGACTCCGTTTTGCCCCGTTGTTCCGTCTAGGACGAGGAAGGACTCATGAGGCGCCCCAGGGATTTCCTTCCCCAAGACGCGGGAGATCTTGGAAAGCTCCTGCATGAGGTTCGATTTGGTTTGCTGCCGGCCGGCCGTGTCGACGATCATCAAGTCGATGCCGTGGCTTTTCGCATACACGGCCCCTTCATAAGCGACGGAAGCCGGATCGGATTCGGGCTTCCCCGTGATGATGGGGCAGTTTAGGCGATCGGCCCAGATTTTGAGTTGCTCCACCGCTCCGGCGCGGAAGGTATCCCCCGCGACCAAAAGGACTTTTTTGCCTTGGTGGATGTAGCGATAAGCCAGCTTCGCGATGGTGGTCGTCTTCCCGACCCCATTGACGCCGCAGACCAAAAGGACCGTCGGGCCCTCAGGGGCGAAATGAAGCTCGTTTTGGATGGACTCCCCACTGGTGGCGTAGCCGACGAACATCTTGTCGACCAAAAGCTCATTGATGGCTTTGGGATCGTAAATCTTGTTCTTCGCGGATTCCTTCAACGTCTCTTCGATCAAATGGAGGGAAAGCTCAACCCCAACGTCGCTCTCGATCAGAATCTGCTCCAACTCCTCGAAATAATCGGGATTCACCTTGGCGTAGCGTTTGGAAAGCTCGTCGAGCCGAGAAGCGAAGTTTTTGCGGCTTTTCTCAAGGCCTTTGGCGTAGGTGGAAAGCTCTTCCTTTTGGGAAGGTTCTTCTTTTTTCTTGGAAAACTTGTTTTTCAAAAACGAAAAGAGTCCCATTCTCATTTATCCTCCGGCAGCGACATCTTGGAAAGGGCATTGGCAGCGGCTTCGGTTTCAGCGGCTTTCTTGTTGCGACCCTCCCCGCGCCCGATCTCGTTGCCCTCGAAATACACCCCAGCGACGAAATGCTTGTCTTCGCCCGATCCCCATTCGGAGAGGATGCGATAGGTGACGCTTTCCTTTTTGTCGGCCTGCATCGCTTCCTGAAGTTGGCTTTTTGGGTTGATCTGCGCATCAATCTTGGCGTTTTTGATGTCCTCTTCGAAGACATTCCGCACGAGGCGATAGGCAAAAAGCACCCCTTGGTCCAGAAAAACGGCCCCGATGAAGGACTCGAAAACATCCTCCAAAAGGGATTGGTTGAATTTGGAGGCCTTCGCGAAGCTGGCCCCGACTTTGATGTAGCGGTCCAGCCCCAGTTTCTTGCAATAGGCAGCCTCGGAGCTGGTGCGGATGAACTGAGCCTTCAAAACGGAAAGCTGCCCCTGCTCCATGTCGGGGTGGTAGATATAGCAAAGCTCGCTGGTGACCATTCCGACGACGGAATCGCCCAAAAATTCAAGCCGCTCATAATCTTGGTGGCGCGTCCCGACCATCCCATTGTAGGAAGAATGGGTGAACGCCAAGCGGTAGAGCTCCTCATTGTGGGGGAGGATCTGGAAGGAGCGATAGAGATCCATGTATTCGCTGCTCATAACGACGGGCTTAGTATAAAACAAAACGCCCCTTTTTTCTTCCTTAGGCTAAACAAACGTGAGCAAGGGAGGCTTTAGCCTCCGCGAGCAGCTTCCTCTCCTCCTCGGTGGATGGGTTTTGAAGAAAGGCGGAGGCATCGTCCCTGGCGCAGCGGAGGATGGCTCCGTCATCGATGAGATTCAGGAAGAGGAAATCGGGCAATCCGCTTTGCTTGACGCCAGCCCAAGTCCCCGGGCCGCGCATCCGCAGATCCTCTTCGGAGATCTTGAATCCATCCAAAGTGGAACAAAGGACATCGAGCTTCTTTTTCCCTTCCTCGTCCTTCTTCAGATGGTCGAGCAAAAGGCAAAGGCTTTCCTGCCCGCCTCTTCCGACCCTCCCCCGGAGCTGATGGAGGGAGGAGAGCGAAAAATGGGAGGCCTCATAAATCACCATGAGAGTCGCGTCTTTGACATCCACCCCCACTTCCACGACCGAAGTCGCGACCAAAATCGGGCAGAGGTGGGTTTGAAAAGAGAGGATCGCGGCCTCTTTTTCCTCCTCACTCATGCCTCCGTGGAGCAAAACGGCCTTCCCGGGAAACTCCCGCTGGTAAAGGGCGAAGACTTTCTTGACGGATTCGTATCCCTCCCCTTCGATCTGAGGGGCGACGACATAGGCCTCATGCCCCTCTTTGAGGGCTTTCCTGCAGGCTAAGAAAGGGGCCCTTGCATCCAATTCGGCCTCTTTGGTGAGTATTTTCTTTTCCCCAGACGGGAACTCCGTCAAGGTCGAAACCTCCAAATCCCCGTAGACGCTCAACGACAAAGTCCTCGGAATTGGGGTTGCCGACATCAATAAAAGGTCGCAAGAATCTCCTTTTTCCTGCAAAAGCGCCCTTTGGTTGACGCCGAATTTATGCTGTTCATCGATGATGGCTAAGCCAAGGTTGGCGTATTGGACCGAGGGAGAGAACAAAGCGTGGGTTCCGATGAGGACGGAAATCTCCCCCGCGGAAACGCGGCTCAGTGTCCGCTTCCGTTCCTCACCCTTCGTTTCGCCGAGGAGCAAGCCAACCCGATAAGGGGTGTTGGAGAAGAGCTTGCTGAGATTCTGATAATGCTGCTTCGCCAGCGTTTCGGTCGGGGCCATCAAAGCCCCTTGGCTGCCGCGGGTGGCATTGGCGAAGAGGAGCAAGGAGGCAACCAACGTCTTCCCCGATCCGACGTCCCCTTGCAAAAGGCGATACATGGGGGAGGGCTTCTCCATGTCCTCCAGGCATTCGGCAATCGAGGTTTTCTGCGAGTTCGTCAGCGGATACGGCAAAGAATGGACGAAGCTTCGGAGCGTTTGACGGTCGATTTTTTCCTTTCGCGTTGCTCGGATGGCTTGATTTTGTCTTCGGATCAAAGCGTTTTTCAGGCAAAATTGGAACGCTTCTTCGTACTTCAATGTCCTCCTTCCCTGACGGATGTCCTCTTCGCAGGTCGGGAAATGGCACCGGAACAATGCGTCTTCCCTTCTCAAAAGGCGGTATTTTTGAAGCAAGGGCGACGGAATCGAATCCGCGACTTTCCCCTTCAGCCGTTCGAAGCACTTCTTGACCAAATCCCGGAAAAGATGCTCTGGATAGCCATCAGGGAGGGAATAAACCGGAACGAAAGCCTCTTCTGGAGCGATCCTGCCTTTTTTGAAGGAAAGCAAATTCAGCTCGTGACGTCCTTCGTCAAAGCTGCCCCTTAACGTGAACTCCCCTCGGTTTTCGATGATTTTTCCCAAGTAAGGACGGTTCCAAGCGACCACTTTGAACTGCTGCCCGCCTTCGTCCTCGAAATAAAATTGGGTGGAGGAAGCCTTGGCGAAGCGCAGCGTCCTGACCGCGCCGACGACATGGCCGAACAAAACGACTTTCTCTTTGTCCTGAAGATGGATCAATTTCGCTTTCTCCGTGTACAAAAAAACGTCGTAGCGGCGGGGAAGATGATTCAAAACGTCCAAGGGAGAGACGATCCCCATCTGGGATAGGTACTCTTTGCTTTTTTTCCCGGAAAAGGATTCCATGGCCACATTTTAGGGCAAATAAGAGGAAGAAAAAACGACCCATAGGGTCGCTTTCGTTTTATTCGACGCCGACGAGGAAGGAATAGACGGGTTGGTTTCCGCGGTGGATCATCGCTTCGACTTTATCGCCGTACTTCTTCTCAATGAAGGAGGTGACTTCGCTTTCTTCCTGCTCGGTGACATCCTTCCCAATCAGGACGGTCAAAGAGGAGGATGAGTCGTCGATCAAATAAGCCAAGATATCCTTCAGGGCCTGTATCTTATCTTTGACGCAGGAGATGATCTTCTTGTCTTCCATCCCCATGTAATAATCTTTCGTGACGTGGACGCCTTCGATGTCCGTATCCTTAATCGCGTAGGTCACGGAGCCGGATTTGACGTTTTTCAAAGCCGATTTCATGTCGGCGAAGATCTGATCCGCCGGGAGATCGGGGTTCACCTGCATTGCCGCGGTCATGCCTTGGGGGATCGTTTTAGAGGGGACCACGCGGGCCGTGACCTCACTATCCTCATAGACATCGCAGGCTTGGCTGGCGGCCAAAACGATGTTGGAGTTATTGGGCAAAATGAAGACCGTCTTCGCATGGGCTTTCTTGATCGCATTGATGAAGTCTTCGGTGGAGGGGTTCATCGTCTGCCCTCCGGAGACCAACACGCTGACGCCAAGCTCTTTGAAAAGCTCGTCGAGCCCATCTCCGGAGCTCACCGCAACGAGGGCAAATTCCCGCAAAGGGCCATTGTCTTCTTTTTCTTCCGGCTCCTTTGCCTCGTCTTTCTTCCCGCGGTTAAGGGAATTGTTCGCATCGTAAGCGATCATCCCATGCTCGATGTTCTTATGTTCTTCGGACATATTTTCGATCACGATGGTGACGAATTCGCCGAATTGCTGCGCATAGTTGAGCATCGTGCCCGGGGTGAGGGTGTGGACATGGACTTTGACGATTTCCTCATCGCGGACCATCACGACGGATTTGCCGTGGTCTTGCAAGTATTTCTTGAACGCGCTCTCGCGGAAAGCCTTCTTTCCTTCTTCTTTCGTTCCTAAGCGAACGATGAATTGGGTGCAGTATCCGTATCCTTCCTCGTCTTCGGAAAGCTTGGCTCCCGCATAGGGGGAGGCGGAGGTGGAAATCGGCTCGGAGAGCTCCTTCCTCTCCACGAATTCTCCGTGCGCGGCAAGCTCCATGCCTTCCAGCAGATAAACCAATCCGGCTCCGCCAGAGTCCACGACGCCCACCTCTTTCAAAACGGGGAGAAGTTCCGGGGTGTGTTCCAAAGAAATGCGGGCCTGCTTCAGCAGATAGTCCATCGCATCTTCGATGCTCTTCCCCGGGGTTACATATTCGGACAACGCGGCGCTGGATTCGCGGATGACGGTCAAAATCGTCCCTTCCACCGGCTTCATGACCGCTTTGTAAGCGACTTCCTTGGCCTTCACGAAGGCTTCGGCGAGTTCCACGACGTTGATGGTTTTCTTATCCTTCAGAGCTTGGGCGAAACCGCGGAAAATCTGGCTGGAAATGACGCCCGAATTCCCCCTGGCGCCCATAAGGAGGCCGCGGGAAAAGGAAGCGGCCAGCTCCCCGACCGTTTCGAATTCGCGGTTCTGGATCTCTTTAGCGCCGCTAGTGGCGGTGAGGTTCATATTCATCCCCGTGTCGCCGTCTGGAACGGGGAAGACATTCAGCTGATCGACTTCCGGATAATGATTAAAAAGGTTGTTCGCCCCGGAGATATACATTTGCTTCAAAAGGGAAGCGTTGATAGTTTTCATAGGTCAATCCATTTCCTTCAAGTCTTGGACATAGACATTGACGGTCGAAAATTTCATCCCGAACGTCTTTTCCAACTCATAGCGGACCATTTTTTGGACTTCCAAAGCGACTTCGGTCAGTTTGACGCCATAGGCGCAAACCAAATAAACGTCGACTTCGTATCCTTTCCTCGATTTTCTAGCATAGACCCCTTTGACATAGTCTTCATCTTTCAGAAGGACCTGCACTTTGTCGACCCAAGAGGCGGTCCGCGCCGCAAGACCAACGACGCCATAGCAAGAAGACGCCGCTTTGTGCGCGATGTTTGCGATGGCGTTCATGGAGATTTGAATCCCTCCATAGGGGGTCTTTTGGTCAATACTCATGTTTTGCAAATTGCATCAAAAAGATGCGGGGATATTATCCCACGATATAGGGATTTGGGCAAATCGAGAGCACCCTCAGGCCTTGAAGCGTTCCAAAAGATAGAGAATCAGCAATCGAGCGGAATTGGAGAACAAAATAGAGGGGTCGTTGAGCAGTTTCCGCACCTCTTCCGAAGAATAAAGACGGCAGGAAATATCCTCAAACTCTTCTTTGTGGGCCTCTTTTTTTCCATGGGAGAGCTTTGCAAGGACCACCGAGTTGCATTCATCGGAAAGCCCTTCGCTGGTAGGGGAAGGAGGGAGCAAAACCTCGACCGATTCCAGCACGAACCCCGTTTCCTCGCCGAGTTCTCGAGCGGAGGTTTCCGCTTCGTCTTTGTCTCCGGGGTCCATCAACCCAGCCGGGAAGGAATAAACGTCCCGGTTCAAGGCAGGACGGAACTGCTTTTCCAAAAGAAAGGAAACGCTGCCATTCTCCTGGATTTGATATGCGCCGATCAAAACCGCGTCTGGGCGGGAGATGGAGCGCTGAGTGCACCGAAGGGAGGAAATTTCTTCGTTCCGGGAAGCGAGGAAATAGGAATACGGTTTCCCATCCACGTCATAATGGAGGGTATAAAAATTCAGAAAGCGATGATTGGTTTCCTTATCGATTTTCTTCAAAAGCCATTTCATGCGAATAGGATACACCGAAAAGAACGCAAAAAGGCCCC
>DCMK01000002.1:4669-6343 GCA_002321395.1 Caryophanales bacterium UBA1624 | reverse complement strand
CCTCGACCGCAAGCCGAAGGCCCTCTCCGGTGGGCAGAGGCAGCGCGTCGCCTTGGGCCGCGCGATCGTGCGCAACGCCAAGGTGTTCTTGATGGACGAGCCCCTTTCCAACCTCGACGCCAAGCTCCGCGTTCAGATGCGCTCGGAGATCATCAAGCTCCACGAAGCCCTCAACGCGACCACCATCTACGTCACCCACGACCAGACCGAGGCCATGACCATGGCGAGCCGCATCGTCGTCATGAAACTCGGCCGCGTCCAGCAAGTCGGGTCCCCGATTGAGATCTACAACAAGCCGGCGAACCTCTTCGTCGCCACCTTCATCGGCTCTCCGGCCATGAACGTCATGCGCGCCACCTACGAGAACGGCGCCATCACCCTCCTCGGCGGCCACAAGATCACCCTCGGCAAAGAATTCGCCGCCGCCCACGATGCGTTCTATAAGGCCGAAATCGAATCCACCAAAGCTGAGATCGAAGCCCTCAACGCGAAGAAAGCCACCCTCAAGGCCGGCGATTCATCCCTCGACGCCCAGCTTCAGGAGCTCTCGACCCGCCTTGCCAAAGACCAGGCGGCCCTCGAAGGAGCCCACGACATCATCTTCGGCATCCGCCCGGAGGACATCAACGAAGGCAAAGGCGAAGGCGAGGAATACAAAATCCGCGTCGCCGTCGCCGAGCTCCTTGGCCACGAATACTACGTCCACACCGATTTCGGCGGCATCGACTTGATCGCCAAGATCCCGCTCACCCACGAAATCAAGATCGGCGATGAGATGAGCATCAGCTTCCGCGACGAGAAGGCCCACATCTTCGATCCTTGGACCGAAAAGCGCATCTATTGATCTTCCCATAAGCGATAGCCTCCCGACTCGGGAGGCTTTTTGCGTGCCCGCTAAGGTCCTTCGATGGGCCTTCCTCGTTCCAAACCTGTTAGAATGTGCCCGTGCCAGAGATCGGAAGCATCAAAAAGAAAAAGAAAAAAGGACGAAAGCCCCCCTCCTCCGAGGTTGTTTCGGCTTATTCGGAGGAAGGGAAGTCCAGACAAAGGAGAGGCGAGGCGCTCACGCGCCTGTGTTGGATTTTCGGGATCGCCCTGACCCTTGTCGGCGTCGCCCTGATTTTGACGTTTGCCTTTTTGGGCAAACTTTAAAGGGCGTTCTTCCACTTCCTCCTTTAGAAGTAGGGGGAGGAAGAATATGGAAGAAAGAAGAAAAAGAGCTAAGATGATCTCAATCCTTTCCGCATTGTTGGGGATAGGGCTTGCCTTATTGGGGGCCATCAGGGCCTTTCGGGGCGATTCTTTGGCTTTAGGCGAAGATGGGCTGATCGGGGTCGGAATCGCCTTGCTGGGGCAGGGGATTTCGAAAATCTACACGTTGCCGAAAGAGGAAGAGGAAGAAGCGACCCATGACGAGGGCCTATGAAAAAGAAGGCCGAGTTGGCCTTCTTATTCGTTCTCGCCTTCCCCGGGGCCCTTTTTGGCCCCATAGGGCTTGCCGTAGCTCTTTTTGCCGTCATAGGGGCGAGGGGATTTGAATCCGCTTCCTTTGGAGTAGGGTTTCTTGTCCCCGTAATGAGAGAACTTTCGATCCCCGTAAGGTTTGCGATCCCCATAGGGTTTTCTATCGCCGTAAGGCTTCCTATCCCCGTAGGATTTCCGCTCCCCGTAGGG
>DCMK01000002.1:0-4494 GCA_002321395.1 Caryophanales bacterium UBA1624 | reverse complement strand
TTGTCCCCGTATGGTTTGCGGTCCCCATAGGGTTTCCTTTCGCCATACCCCTTTGAATAGGGCCGGTCGGAGCGGTGGAAGTCCTTTCTTTCGCGGAAGGAGCTTCCGCCTTCGGAGGAGCTTTCTTCCCCCTCCTCGCCATAATGGGGGCGTCCCCCATAGGGCTTCCGTTCCCGATAGGGTTTGCGGTCCCCGTAGGTTTTCCCTTCTCCATAGGGCTTGGAGAAGCGCTTCTGGCGATGGGGGTTAAAGGTAGAAGAACGCTCTTCCTTTTCCTCCCCTTCTTCCGGGCCGAAGTCCTCGCGAGCATTCTCATCCAAACGCTCCTGGGCTTTGTATTCCTCGGTCTTCTGCTCGACGATCTTCCGCTTCTCGGCCTGCTTTTCCAAAAACTCGGGCAGATCGTCCTCGGACATGATCCAATAATCGACTCCGTTGAGCAAAGAGGCGGTGACGCCCATGCCCTTCTTCAACTTCCCAGAGAAGGTCCCGTCATAGATTTTGTAGAAGCCGCAGGAGGGGCTCTTGTCCTTGAGGACGCAGATGTGGATGTTCAGAAGCCGGCAGAGCTTCAAAGCCTTCTCGGCTCCGAGGTTGAAGTTCTCGGTGAGGTTCTTCCCGTCTTTGGTGACCACCCTGCCATAGCGGATTTCGCAGGGTTCCCTCGGCGTGGGGAGCCCTCCCTCCACCTCCGGGCAGAAGGGGACCAAATCGAAATAGCGGTTGAGCTGCTCGATCAGCGGGTTTTTGCATGCTTCGCCGTCGTAGCGGCATTTCTCGCCCAATAGGCAAGCGGAAACGAGGATTTTGTCCATAACTGCGATAGTTTAGACTTTCTTCCCCCAAGAAGGAAGAATGAAACTCCTTTCCGGATCAAAAAAAGCCCCCGTAGGGGCTTAGGAGGTCATTCCTGGCTTTCAAGCGGATAATCGTCGGGATTCAGCAAGGTTCCTTGGTATTCGGGGTATTCCTCGACCTCATCGAAGTCGTAGGTGTTCTCCGTGGTGACCAGCATCATCAGGCTGCCGTCGACGTAATAGCCCATCATCTTCTCGACCTGGCAATGGACGATCTTCCCGTTTTTGAAGGCCATCCCGCCTTGGACGACGTACTCGTATCCGACCACCGAGCCGGAGGAAGTGGTGGAGTTGACCATATAGGCGTAAGCGAAGTTCTGCCCCACTTGGCTTGGATCGAGCGTCGTGACGTCGATCCCGGCCATGTAGTAGTAGTCCCCGGCCGTATCGGTCTGAAGCGTCCCGATCTTGGTCATCTGCTTGCCGGCTTTCAGATACCCGTAAAGCTGGTTGACGTAGCCCATGAAGAAGGCCGAGAAATCAATGTCCAAGGCCGTGTCGGGCTTATCCTGCGCGAGCTTGGTGACGGTCTTGTAGTCGGTGTTGGCGGAGTCGTAGCTCGGGTTGGAGGTGTTGTAGGTGGTGATTTGGATGAGGTTGTTCTCCGCGTCCAAAGTGTCTTGCTCCGTGGACCAAAGGTTCTGGGCGTTGAGCTCCTCGGCCGTGTGGCCGGCTTTGATCTGGTCTTCGCTCAAATCGGCGTCGGAGGCATAGTAGGAGGGGGAGTAGGTTTTGAGGATGGTCGCGTTTTGGTAGCGGTTGGCCTCCAAGTGGCTGGTCCCCCCGAAGACATTGTCCGGGGCGACCGCGTAGATGAGGGAGGTGTCGATGTCGGCCTGGACGTGCCCGACGGTGGGGCAGAGGCGCTGCACCTTGTCTTGGTAGGCCTTCACCAATTCGGCGTCGCTCATCTCGATCGCCGCCGTCCAATGGGCGTAAAGGGCCTTGGGGGCCACGCTAGTGAAATAGAAGGGGTTCCCACCTTCCTTCTGGTCGTACCAGCCTTGGAAGACGTATTTCTTCACCACCGGCTCGATGGGCTCTTCCACGAAGCCGGCCGCGTTGACCTTCAGCTCGCCTAGGACGGTAGTGTCGTCGCTGGTCAAGTTGCGGTAGAGGGTGATGGTTTTGCCGACGCCGGGCTCGACCGTGGTCGGAGCGGAATCGTCTTCTCCCCCCTGGCCCGAGCTTCCGCCTGGGTTTCTGGCGCAGGAAGCGAGGAGGCAGGGGAGGGCAAGGATAAGAAGGATGCTTTTTTTCATAATCGAATTATAGGCTTTCTTTGGTTCCGTAGACCACGTTGACCGCATTGGAGCCAATCAGATCGGAGACGAAGTACTTCAGCATCGCGTCCTTGGTGTAGGCGAAGGAGACGGTCTGGGCGCTCCCCCAGCCATAGAAGAGGCGGCGGGAGAGGTTGGTGGCCGATTCGGGGATGGCGATCTTGGCGATGCGGGTGCAGTCGGCGAAGGCGTATTCCCCGACGTTCTTCAGCCCATCATTGAGCTTCAGCGCCTCAAGGTTCCTTGAGGAGGAGAAGGCGTAGGCGTCGATGGTGAGGACGGAGCTCGGCAGCGTGACCGAGGTGGCTTTGGAGCCGGAAGCGTAGGCATAGACGCGGGTCTTCCCTTGGTCCATCAGCAGGTTGTCCTGCACGGTGAACAGGGGGGAGGCGCTTACGAAGGAGGAGACCTGGTTGCCGTTGGTGAAGGCGCCCTCGCCCAGCTCCTTCAACGTGGAGGGCAAAGCGATCTCACCGTCCAAAGAGCAGCTGCGGAAGGCTTCTTTGCCGATGGACTCAAGCCCTTCTTTGAAGGTCACTTTCCGTAGGGTGCGGATGGAGGAGAAGGCCTCTTCCCCGATGCTCTTCAAGGAAGCGGGGAGGATGAGCTCGTCGTAGACTTTGCTGCCGCTTTCGCTCTTGGAGGCCATTTCGCCCAAAGCGAAGACGGAATCTCCGATGGACTCCAGCCCCTCTTGGAAGGTGGTGGAGGCAATTAAGGCGTTGGCGAAGCAGAAAGCCTCATCGCCGATGCTCTTCAAGGAGGCGGGGAAGCTCAAAGTGGCACCTGAGCCGTATTTGAAGGCGCCCGCGAAGGCCCCTTCGTCGATCTTCTCCAGCGTGGAGGGGAAGTTCACGCCCGTGGCTTGTTTGACGGAGTAGAAGGCGTAAGGGAGGATCTCGACGGCGCCGGAATGGATGTTGAGCGTCCCGTTTTTGGCCGGGGTGCAGTAATAGACCTTGGAATAGTCCTTGCTGTAGAGGGTCATGTCGTCGATGACGAAGTTCTCGCGGGCCTTCTCCGAAAGGGAGAGGCTCGAGACCTGGGCTTTGCCGAAGGGGGCGCTGCCGAGGGTCTGCAGGCCGGCCCCGAAGGTGACCGAGGCCAGCGGGGAGGAATCCGAGGAGGTCGAGAAGGCCGAGGAGCCAAGAACCTTCAAGGAATCGGGCAAAACGACTTCGGTCAAAGCGGCCGAGCCGGTGGTGTAGCCCTCTTCGTCGCTGGAGGGGAAGAAGTAGAAGGCCATGTCGCCGATCTCTTCGATGCCCTCGCCTAGGCTCAGGGTGCGGATGGGGCAGCCCATGAAGGCCTCCCGATCGATCTTGGCGACCGATCCGGGGATGGCGATGCTGCTGAGCGAGCGGCACTCGTAGAAGCAGGCTTCGCCGATCTCCTTCAGCCCGGATCCGAAGGAAACGGAGGTGATGGAGCAGCTCATGAAGGCCTCATCCCCCAAGGTGGTGAGGGAGTCGGGCAAGGCGATCGCGCCTTTGTAGGTCGAGTTGTAGTGGAAGGCGCGCGGCTTGATGGTGGTCAAAGTGCTCGGGAGGGAGATCGAAGTGACGAATTTGACGTCGGAGAAGGAGTGCCCTTCCAAGGAGACGACCCCCTCGGGGATGGCAAGCTCATCGAGCCCGGTCTGCACGGCCCAGTTGGCGGGGACGTAAACCAATTTGCTCCCGTCTTGGGTGTAAAGGATGTTGTCCACGACCTTATAGGCGGAGCAATTGGAGAGGCGGATGCTCTTGATGCCGTAGTTCTGGAAGAAAGTCGCGTCCCCGAACGATTCCAACGAAGAGGGCAGGACGACGCTTTCCAAGGCGTTGAGGCGCGAGAAGCTATAGTCGCCGAGAATTTTGACGGTGCTCGGAAGGACCAAATCGCCTTTGAGGTAGATGCCCGAGAAGGCCGATTCGCCGATCTCCTCGAGGCCTTCGTTCCAATTGATCTTCACCTGGACGGTGCTGTCGAACATCATGAAGGCCTTCGGGCCAATCTTCTTCAAGGTGGACGGGAAGGTGATGGTGGAGAGGGCGAGCTGCTCGTAGAAAGCATATTCGCCGATCTCAACCAAACCCTCGGGGAAGTTGATGCTGGAAAGGGTGCTCTCCGCGGCGACCACAGAGGTGGTGTAGAAGGCGTAGTCGCCGACGCGGGTGACTCCGGAGGGGATGCTGAAGCTTGAGAGAGTGCGCGCTTGGGCGGCCGGGAAATAGACGAGCTCGGTGCCGTCTTTGGAATAGATGATGTTGTCGACGGACTTATAGGCGGGGTTGGATCCGTCGATGGTGATCGTCGAGATGCGGTAATCGCCCAAGAAGGCCTTCCGCCCGATCTTGGTGACCGAGGCGGGG
>DCMK01000017.1:15767-27409 GCA_002321395.1 Caryophanales bacterium UBA1624 | reverse complement strand
GCCTTGAAGCGGACGCCGGCTTTGCCGTGGACGTTCTTTCTTCCTTGTGCTGCCATTTTTTATTCTCCTACGTAGTCGCGGAAGTGCAGGCCGATGGCGGCGAGCTTATCCTTGACTTCTTTGAGCGATTTTTTGCCGAGGTTGCGGACCTTCATCATCTCATCCTCGCTCTTTTGGGTGAGTTCCATGACGGTCGTGATCCCAGCGCGCTTGAGGCAGTTATTGCTTCTGACGCTGAGGTCGAGCTCTTCGATGAGCATGTTCTGGTACTTGTTGTCTTCGGCCCTGGCCTCTTCTTTGACCAACTTCACGTCGCCGACCTTTTCGTCAAGCTTGGTGAAGAGGGAGAAATGGGAGATGAGGAGCTGAGCGGCAAGGGCCACCGCATCGGTCGGCTTGGTGGAGCCGTTGGTGGTGACTTCGAGGGTGAGCTCATCGAACTTCGAATCGTGGCCGACGCGGGTCGGTTCGACCGAATAGGCGACTTTCAGGACCGGGGAATAGTTCGAGTCGGTGGCGATGAGGCCGATCGCATCGATTTTCCGCTCGATCTTGTTTTGCTCGGAAGTGACGTATCCGCGGCCGTTGGCGGCGTAGATGGTCATATGGAGATGTCCCTTCTCATTGAGGTGGGCGATTTCCAATTCCGGGTTGATGACCGAAACGAGTTCGGGCAGTTCGAGGTCGCCGGCGGTAAGGACGCCGGGGCCTTTTTTGTCGACGGTGATGCGCTTGAGTTCGCCGGAGTCGTCGTCGATCTTCAGGACGAGGTCCTTCAGATTGAGGATGATGGCGGTGACGTCTTCTTCCACGCCGTCGAGGGCGGTGAATTCATGACGGACTTTCACATCGTTGTCTTCGATTTCGACGGCGCAAACGCTGGCGCCGGGCAAAGAGGAGAGCAAGACGCGACGGAGGGCGTTCCCGACCGTGATGCCGAAGCCGCGTTCGAGCGGTTTGACGACGAGCTTGCAGTAATGCTCGTTTTCGTCGTTGACTTCGACTTTGACGGAGACGGGTTCAAACGGGTTGGGGAGACGAAGCTCCTCGTTGTTTTTGGCATTGGCCATTACTTTGATTTCCTCCTGAATGGTTCAATAGTGTAGCGATCGCATTCAAGCGGACTAGCCGCGGGGACGCTTCGGGGGACGGCAGCCATTGTGCGGGATCGGAGTGTTGTCTTCGATGGAAAGCACTTGGAAGCCGAGGGTGGCCAAGGCGCGGACGGCGGATTCCCTGCCGGCGCCGGGCCCTTTGACCTCGACGTCGAGCTGGCGGAGTCCCTGGTCATAAGCGGTCTTGCCGGCCGCTTCAGCAGCGACTTGGGCCGCGAAGGGAGTGCCCTTCTTGGCGCCTTTGTAGCCCAAGGCACCAGCGGAAGACCAAGAGATGACGTTCCCTTGGGGATCGGTGATGGTGACGATGGTGTTGTTGAAAGTGGAATGGATGTGGGCGACGCCTTTGACGAAGGAGCGTTTGATCTTCTTCTTGCGGGCGGTCGTGGATTTGGATTTGGATGCAGTAGCCATGATTCCTTAACCTCCTTAGCGAGTAGCTTCCTTCTTGTTGGCGATGGTCTTCCTCTTCCCTTTGCGGGTACGGGCATTGGTACGAGTCCTCTGCCCGCGGCAAGGAAGTCCGCGTTTGTGGCGGATGCCACGGTAACAGCCGATTTCGGTGAGGCGCTTGATATTGAGCGCGACTTCGCGGCGGAGATCGCCTTCGGTGCGGTACTTGGCGACCTCAGCGCGGAGAGCGGTCAATTGCTCATCGGTGAGGTCTTTGGTGCGGATGTCGACGCTGACGCCGGCATCGGCGCAGATTTTTTCGGCGGTCGTGTCCCCGATACCATAGATGTAGGTAAGGGAGATGACGATCCGCTTTTGATTCGGGATATCAACCCCAGCAATACGTGCCATATTCGCTTACGTTTTCCTTTCTTCGCTCAACCCTGACGCTGCTTGTGCTTCGGGTTGGAGCAGATGACCATGACTTTGCCATGGCGCCGAATGACTTTGCACTTGTCGCAAATCGGCTTGACAGACGGCCTGACTTTCATTGTTTTTGCTCCTTCCAGTCATTTCTCCGCGCCGCTTAGCTGCGGTAGCGGAACGTAATGCGCCCGCGTGTTAAATCGTAAGGTGAGAACTGAACCGTGACTTTATCGCCGGGGAGAATGCGGATGTAGTGCATCCGGATTTTTCCCGAAACGCAGGCTTGAACCACGGCCCCATTGTTGGACAGCTTCACCTTGAAGTTGGCGTTGGGGAGGCATTCCAACACGGTAGCCTCGACCTCAATGCAGTCTTGTTTACTCAATTGCCGGCCTCCTTTCGCGCTTTCTTCTCTGCCTCGCTGTAAGTGAGGACTTCGCAGCCATCCTTGGTGACCACAACCGTATTCTCATAGTGGCTGGTGAGTTTCCCGTCTTTGGAAACGACCGTCCAGCCGTCTTTGAGCACCCGTACCTCCGGCTTCCCTTCCAAAACCATGGGCTCGATGGCGAGGGTCATGCCTTCGCGCAGCAAGGGCCCGGTCCCGGCGGTGCCGTAGCAAGGAATGTAAGGGTCTTCGTGCATATGGGTTCCGATGCCATGCCCCGTGTAATCGCGGGGAACGCTGCAGCCATTGGCCTTGGCGGTCTCCCCGATCGCGTGGCAGATATCGCCCAGATGCACCCCTGGGGCTACCAGGGATATTGCATTATCGAAGCATTGCTTCGCAATTGCAATCATTCGTTTTTGCCTTTCCCCGCAGATGCCCACCGCGAAGGTCCTGGCGGAATCCGCCATGTACCCGTTTTTGAGCACCACGAGGTCCAGCGTCACAATATCCCCATCGCGGAGGATCACCTTCGGGGAAGGGATTCCGTGGAGGATCTGCTCGTTGACGGAGACGCAGACGGAAGCGGGATAGCCGTAATAGCCTTTCTCCGCCCCGACCGAACCGTTTTCCGCCATCAGGCGCTCGACCGCGGAATTGATCTCCGCAGTCGAAACGCCGGGGTTGATGATTTCCGGGATCTTCTCCCAGATAAGGCCCACCACTTTCCCGGCCTCACGCATGAGGTCGATTTCGCGGGGAGACTTGATGATGATCACTGATGTTCCTCCAAAAGAGCTTTGATCTCTTCGAAGAGGCGTTCAGGAGAGGAGGTTCCATGGAACCCCTGGTAAATGCCCTGCTTCTCGTAATAGTCGATCAGCGGGGCGGTCTGAGCGTGGTAGTTGGCCAAGCGGATGGCGAAGCTCGCTTCGTTGTCGTCCTTCCTTTGAATGAGGGGGGAATGGCAACGGTCGCAGACGCCTTCCTTCTTCGGGGGAAGGAAGTGGACGTTGTAGGAAGCTCCGCAATTGGGGCAAACCCGCCGCCCGGCGATACGCTTGGTCAGCTCCGCGTCGGGGACGATGATGTCGATGACCAAGTTTGCCGCGCGGCCGATCTCCGGGCCCATCTTGGTGAGGGCTTCCGCCTGAGGCAGGGTGCGCGGGAATCCGTCGAGCAGATAGCCGTTGGCGCAATCGGGCTGGGAGAGGCGATCCCGGACCAAGCCGATGGTGATTTCATCGGGGACCAGGCCGCCTTGCTCGATGATGGCTTTCGCCTTCTTGCCAAGCTCCGTTCCGTTCGCGATGGCTTGGCGGAACATGTCGCCGGTGGAGATATGGGGAAGATGAAACGCATCTTCGATCATGGTCGCCTGGGTGCCTTTCCCGGCTCCCGGGGGGCCCATGAGAATGATGTTGAGCATGGTCACATGCCTCCTTGGACTTCTTCGAAGCTCTTTCCGGCGAGCAAGCCGTCGATTTGCGCGTTGATCTCGATGGCGACGCCGACGACGATGATCATGCCCGTCCCCCCTATGGCGAGGGAGGAATCGTTCCCGAACACGCCCGAGAGAGTCAAAGCGAGCGGGATGGCGGCGATCAACGCAAGGGCGAAGGCGCCGATGAAGGTCACGCGGTTGAGGACTTTACCGACATAGCGTTCGGTTTCCTTCCCCGGGCGGATGCCAGGAATGTAGGACCCGTTCTTCTGGAAGTTATCCGCCAGAGTCTCCGGATCGATCTGCATCTGCGCATAGAAGAAGGTGAACGCGATGACAAGCACGAGATAGATGATCAAGCCCCAAGGCATCTTCCAGGTGTTCCCATCCACGCCAGGCATTTCATACATGGCGGAATAATTGAAGATCTGGAGCCATTTCGCGTTGGCCGCATCCGAAGAGATGAAGCTCGCGACGACCGAAGGGGCCATCATGATGGAAGAGGCGAAGATGATGGGGATGACGCCGGCCGAGTTGACCTTGATGGGGAGGAAGGAGGCTTTCGCCATCGAAGGCGTCGCCCCTCCTTTCCCGGCCGACTGGACGGGGATTTTGCGCCGGGCGAGTTCGAAGAAGACGACTCCGGCGGTGATGAGGACGAGGGCAAGGACATACAAGGCGAACTGGAAGGCGCCTTGGATGATGTCGCTGCTGGCGTGCCCGAGGTTGGCCGTGATCCATTTCCCCCATGCGGTGGTGAGCTGGGTCGGCAACGAGCGGACGCATCCGGCGAAGATGATGACGGAGATCCCGTTTCCTAAGCCCTTTTCGGTGATTTGGTCGCCGAGCCACATCTCGAGCAAGGAGCCCGCGAGGAGCACGGTGACGATGTAGGCGTAAGTCCAGAAGGAATCATCCATCGTCAGGGTCAAATAGGAATTGTTCTTCATCGTCATGATGATGCCGTACCCTTGGACGGCCCCCAATAGAAGCGCGAGGTAGCGGGTGGCCATCTCGATCTTCTTGCGCCCGTACTGTCCTTGTTTGGAGAGGTCAGTCAGAGCAGGGAGCACGTCTTTGGAGAGCAATTGAACGATGATCTGGGCGGTGATGTAGGGCGATACCCCTAGGGCGAATACCGAGAAGTTCGATAAGGCCCCGCCTCCGAGCAAATCCATCATGGCGATGGCGTTGCCCGAATTCATGGCGCTGCTGAGCTGTTCGCCCACGGCGACGCCAGGAACGGTGATAGCCGCCCCGATCCGGATGACGAAGAGGATCATCACCGTGAAGAAAATACGGCCGACGATTTCTTTGTTTTTGAAGATCGAGACGAACTTTTTCATTACTTGAGCACCTTAGCTTCGCCGCCAGCGGCCTCGATCGCTTCCTTGGCGGAGGCGGAGAAGGCCTTGGCTTCTACGATGAGCTTTTTGGTAAGTTTACCATTCCCCAAGATTTTGAGGCCATCGTATTCTTTCTTGATCATCTTCTTTTCGCGGAGGGCGGACACATTGACGGTGTCCCCGTCTTTGAAAGCGGAGTCGAGTTTGGCAAGGTTGATGGTGACGTAGACCGTCTTGACGCCCCGATGGGTTTTGCGGAAACCGAATTTCGGGAAGCGGCGGGCGATCGGCATCTGCCCACCCTCGAAGCCGTTCTTCTTGGTGTGGGAGTGAGCGCCTTGGCCCTTTGTGCCTTTGCCGGCGGTCTTGCCGTTGCCGGAACCGACGCCACGGCCCTTGCGGTAGCCTTTGGTGACGGCGCCTTCAACGTTTTTCAGTGTGGATAGGGAAGACATGATTATTTATCTCCTTTCACTTCGGCTTTGGCGGGGGCCTTGGCCGCTTTTTCGCTGGCGTGCATCGCTTTGATTTGATCTTCGGTCTTCAAGCCGCGGAGAACCATGACCCTATCGTAGCTCTTGAGCTTGCAAAGGGCATCGTGGGTCGCGCGGATGACATTGACCGAGGTGCGGGAGCCATAGACTTTGGAGACCACGTTCTTCGCGCCGGCGAGTTCGAGGATGGCGCGGACCGGGCCACCGGCGACGATTCCGGTGCCGGCCGGAGCCGGTTTGACGACGACTTTGGTCGCGCCGTAAACGCCGACGGTGTCATGGGCGATGGTTCCCTTCTTCAAATCGAGGGTGAACATCTGCTTGCGGGCTTTGGTCAAAGCCTTTTTGATCGCGTCGGGGACTTCGCCGGATTTCGCGGTGGCGAAGGAATATTTCCCTTTGCCGTCGCCGATGACGACGAGAGCGGAGAAGCGCATGTGCTTACCGCCTTGGACGGTTTTGGAGATGCGGTTGATGGCGACGACGCGCTCGAGGTATTCATCCTCGGGGCGGCGGGCGCCGCGGAAGCCACCGCGTCCGCCCCTTCTTTCGCTGGGACGGCCTTTGTGGTCACCGAATTTGCGGTCGCCGGGGCGCGGGGCGCTGGCGGAGCCATGCGGCTCGAAGCCGCGGGGTTGGCGAACGGGCTTGTTCTCAGAGGATTCCTCAGCAGCCACGTTTTCTTGTTTCACTTCTTCAGCCATTGATATTCTCCTTAGAAGTCGAGTCCGCCTTTGCGGGCAGCCTCGGCGAGGGCAGCAACGCGGCCGTGGTAGAGGTACCCGGCGCGGTCGAAGGCGACCTTTTTGATGCCTTTGGCCAAGGCCTTGGCGGCGAGGTCTTCACCGACTTTGGCGGCGGCTTCCTGGTTGGAGCCATTGGCCAGCTTCAAGGCGAGCGAGGAGGAGGCAACGAGCGTCACCCCCTTGGTGTCGTCGATAATCTGGGCTTCGATGTGCTTGTTGGAGCGGAAGACGCAGAGGCGGGGTTGTTCGGCCGTCCCTTTGATCTTGGCGCGGACGCGGGCATGCTTGCGGACGCGGACCTTGGTTCTGGATTCTTTTTCGATCATGGTAATCAGTCTCCTTACTTCTTGGATGTCGCGGCGGCGCGCTTGCCTTCCTTGCGGATGATGACCTCACCCTTGTACTTGATCCCCTTGCCGCCATAGGGTTCGGGGCGCTTGGTATCGTGGATGAGAGCCGCGGTTTGTCCGACTTTCTGCTTGTCGATGCCTTCGACGGCGATGTGGGTTTCGTCCTTGGCGGTGATCTTCACCCCATCAAGCGGGGCGACGACGACCTCATGGGAGAAGCCGACGTGGAGGACCAAGGAGGTCCCCCTCATTTCGCAGCGGTAGCCGATGCCGGAGATTTCGAGCTCCTTGACGAAGCCTTCATGGACTCCTTTGACGGCGTTGGCGATGTTGGCGCGGACGGTGCCATGCATCTCGAGGGTGCGAATCTCTTCGTCTTTGCGGTGGCAGACGAGTTCTTTTCCGTCTTTGACCTCGACGCTGACGGTGCTGGGATAAGCAACGCTTAATTCGCCTTTGGGACCTTTGACGGTGACGACGCTTTCGCCGATTTCGACGGAAACGCCTTCGGGAAGAACTACGGGTTTAAATCCGATACGTGACATTCTTTCTTCCTTTCCAGTGGGTTACCACACGTAGCAGAGGACTTCGCCTCCGACGTGGGCCTTCCTAGCTTGAGCATCGGTGAGCATGCCTTTGTTGGTGCTCACGATGGCGATGCCGAGCCCCCTCATGACGCTCGGGATCTTATCGGCTTCGGCGTAGACGCGGAGGCCGGGTTTGGAGATGCGGGTCAAACCGGTGATGACCCTTTCTCCGGAAGAGGAATATTTGAGGGTGATGGTAAGGGTTTTCTTGCCATCTTCCTCTTCCACGGAATAATCGGTGATGAAGCCCTGATCTTTGAGGATCGAAGCAATGGTTTCCTTCTGTTTGGAGGAAGGCATAGAAACTTCCTCGTACCGAAGCGCGTTGGCGTTCCGGATGCGGGTGAGCATATCGGCGATTGGATCTGCGTTCATGTTAGTTTCTCCTTTCTTCCTCACCAAGAGGCCTTCTTCATGCCCGGGATTTCGCCTTTGTGGGCCATTTCCCTGAGGCAGATGCGGCAGAGCCCGAAGCGGCGGATGACGCCGTGGGGGCGGCCGCAGCGTTTGCAGCGGGTGTATTCGCGGACGGCGAATTTCGGGGTCCGCTCGGATTTCGCGATCAAGCTTTTCTTAGCCATGGATCATTTCCTCCTTACTTCCGGAAGGGCATGCCGAGCTTCTCAAGAAGCGCGCAAGCCTCTTTGTCGCTTTGGGCGGTGGTCACCATGACGATGTCCATGCCGCGGACCTTGGCGACTTTATCGTAATCGATCTCCGGGAAGATGAGCTGCTCCTTGACGCCCAAGGTGTAGTTGCCGTGGCCGTCGAAGGAGTTCCTGCTGATGCCGCGGAAGTCGCGGACGCGGGGAAGGGCGATCGAAACGAGCTTGTCGAGGAATTCGTACATGCGAACTCCGCGGAGGGTCACTTTGCAGCCGATGGCCTGGCCTTCGCGGACCTTGAAGGTCGCGATGGACTTCTTGGCTTTGGTGACCACGGGGTGCTGGCCGGCGATCAGGGTCAAGTCCGCGACGGCGTCGTCGAGGGCTTTGGAGTTCTGCGTCGCGTCGCCAACGCCCATGTTGATGACGATTTTCACCATCTTCGGAGCCTGCATGACGGAGGTGTAGCCGAACTCTTTGACGAGGGCGGGGACGATCTCCTCACGGTACTTCTTCTGAAGACGGTTTACGTATTTGGCTTCCTTGGCTTCCGCCTTGGGGGCCTCCGCTTTCTTGGCGGCTTTCTTGGGGGCCGCTTTCACGGCTTTCTTGTTTTCTTCTGCCATTTGAGCTTCCTCCTTTATTTGTCGAGGCTCTCGCCGGATTTGGCGAGGCGGACTTTCTTGCCTTTCACCGTCCCGTAATGGACGCGGGTCGGCTTCTTGGTCTTCGGGTCGAGCAAAGCGACGTTGCTCGCATCGAAGGGCACGTAGATGTCGACCACACTGCCCTCGGGGGTCTGCTGGGTCGGCTTGCGATGCTTTTTGTGGACGTTGACGCCTTCGACGACGACTTTGTTGAGTTTGGGATAAACCCTTTGAACGGTCCCCTGCTTTCCTTTGTCGGCGCCGGAGATGACGATCACGGTATCACCTTTTTTGATCTTCATATCTTTCTCCTTATAGCACCTCGACGGCGAGCGAGATGATCTTCATGTAGCCCTTGTCGCGGAGTTCCCTGGCAACCGGTCCGAAGACGCGGGTGCCGACGGGGTTGCCGTCGTTGTCGACGATGACGACGGCGTTGTCATCGAAGCTGATGGTCGAGCCATCGGCGCGGAGGACGGGGTGCTTGACCCTGACGATCACGCCTTTGACGACGTCGGACTTCTTGACTTTGCCGTTGGGGATGGCGTCCTTGACGGCGCATAGGACGATGTCCCCGAGGGTGGAAGTCTTCTTGTGGCTTCCGCCGTACTGACGGAAGACGCGGACGCTGCGGGCGCCGGAGTTGTCGGCGACCACGAGGTTAGTTTCCTGCTGGACCATTACTTCTGCTCCTCCGCTTTCGTTTCTTCAGCGCTGCCTTCCTGGGCCTCGAGCTTGGCTTCCGCCTCCTCGATGGTCTCGGCAGTGACGGCGTGCTGGTCGATGGAGACGAGGCGGAAGTGCTTCGTCTTGGACAGCGGCCTGCAGGCCATGATGGTGACGACGTCGCCAAGCTTGGCGGCGTTGTTCTCATCGTGGACGGCGTATTTTTTGGAATAGCCGACCCTTTTGTTGTAGACCGGATCGTTCTTTTCGGTGGAGACGGTGACGACGATCGTCTTGTTCATCTTGATGGACGTGACGACGCCCTGCACGGTGGCGCGATGGTTTCTTTCCATGTTGTCTTCCTCCTTACTTTTCGATGTGAAGCTCTCTTTCGCGCTTCACGGTCTCGCATTTCGCGAGGTCCTTCCTCACGACGCGGATCACTTCGCCATGCTCGAGGTTGCCGACCGCTTTCTTGCGGCGGAGTTCGAACAGCTGGCTCTTGAGCTCGTAGATTTTGGCATCGAGCTCTTCGCCCGAGAGGGCGCGGATGTCTTTGATTTCCATCACTTGGCCTCCTTATTGGCATCATCGGCGGGCTGAGCGGGCGCTTCCGCGGGCTCATTGCCGGTGTCGGAGACGGTGACCTTCTCAATCTGGTCTTCCTTCTCGATTTCTTCGAGGGAGGACTCGTGAGCGGCTTCCATCTTGAGCAAATCGGCTTGGGAGAGGGCTTTCGTCCTCTTGATGACCTTGGTTTTGACCGGAAGCTTGTACCCGGCGAGGCGGAGCGCCTCTTGGGCCATCTTGGGGTCGATGCCGCCGATCTCGAAGATCACGCGGCCTTTTTCAACGACGGCGGCCCATCCTTCCGGAGAGCCTTTCCCGGAACCCATACGAACCTCAGCGGGTTTCTTGGTACGGGCCAAATGCGGGAAGATGCGGATCCAAACCTTGCCGGCGCGGTCGGTATAGCGGGCAAGGACGATACGCGCGGATTCGATCTGATGATCGGTGATGTAGTTCCCCTCGAGGGCGACGAGGCCATATTCGCCGAAGTCGACGTTGGTGCCGGCTTTGGCCTTGCCTTCATAGCTCAAACGATGGGGACGGCGATATTTAACGCGTTTTGGCTGCAGCATTGCCTTCTCCTCCTTTTTCGTTGTTCCCCTGAGGACGCGCGCCGCGGAAGGCGGGGCGGGAGCCGGGGCGACGGTCGAACCTGCGAGCGGATTCGGGGGCGGGTTCATTGACGGTTTCGGTGCCGACTTTGTTCAAGGAGCGGCAGACCCAAACCTTGACGCCGATGCAACCATAGGTGGTGTGGGCGCTAACGGTGGCGAAGTCGATGTCGGCGCGGAGGGTGGTCAAGGGGATGACGCCTTCCTTATAGCCTTCGGATTTCGCGATTTCCGCGCCGCCCAAGCGGCCGGAGCAGAGGATCTTGCATCCTTTGGCGCCGGCTTTCCTCATCCTTTGGATGGCTTTCTTCATGGTGGAGCGGAAGGCGGCGCGGTTTTCGAGCTCGCCGACGATCCATTTCGCCATGAGGGTGGCATCGATGTCGGGGTTCTTGATTTCGACGACATCGAGCTTCAAGGAACCGGATTTGACGATTTTGGCAAGCCCGGCGCGAAGCCTTTTGATGTTTTCGCCATCCTGTCCGAGGACATCGCCCGGGCGAGCGACGAAGACGGAGACGATGACGTTGTGGCCGTTGTCGGTTTTGACGCGGCCGATTTCGATGCGGGAGAGCATCGACTTGGCGAGCTCTTTCTCAAGATAGTTGCGGATGGCGATGTCCTCAACGAGGTTTTCGCCATATTCCTTCTTGGGGGCGAACCATTTCGAATTCCAGTCGCGGTTGATCCCCACGCGGAGACCGACGGCGTTAACTTTTTGTCCCATAGATTTGATTTGGTCCTCCTACCTTAGCGAGCCTTCACGACGACGCGCAGGTTCGCGTTGCGCTTGATGATCGGGGAAGCGCTGCCCTTGGCTCTCGGGATGAACCTCTTGATGCGAAGGCCATCGGAGACCTGGATTTCCGCCACGTAGAGGCTGCCGGCTTCCATGTGGAAGTTGTTGACGGCATTGGCGGCGGCGGATTTGATCGCTTTGGCGACCGGCTGGGCGGCGACGCGGTTGGTCCTGGAGAGGATTCCGAGGGCCTCCGAGACGGATTTGCCGCGGACCAAGTCGATGACGAGGCGAACTTTGCGCGGGGTGATGCGGATATCGCGGACGAAGCAGCGGGCTTCGGTCACGGCCGGTTTGGCTTCAACGACTTCCGCTTTTTCCTTCTTGGCTTCCTTTTTGGCTTCCATCTTAGCTTCGGCCTTGACCGGGGTTTCGGCCTTAGCTTCGACTTTCTTGGCAGCCTTCTTCGGGGCGGCGGCTTTCTTCGCAGCCGGCTCTTTCTTGGCGGCCTCTTT
>DCMK01000017.1:0-15723 GCA_002321395.1 Caryophanales bacterium UBA1624 | reverse complement strand
TGGCGGCCTCTTTCTTGGCGGGAGCCTTCTTCACGGTTTTCTTTTCTTCTGCCATGATCTTTCTCCTTACTTCTTAGCGGCTTGATCGCCCACGTTGTTTCCGTGGTGCCCGGTGAAGGTGCGGGTCGGGGCGAATTCGCCGAGCTTGTGGCCGACCATATCCTCCGTCACGTAGACGGTGATGTGCTCATGGCCGTTGTAGACAGCGAAGGTTTGTTCGACGAAGGCGGGGTAGATCGTCGAGCGGCGAGACCAAGTTTTGATGATCTCTTTTTTGCCGGACTTCTGAAGAGCCTCGACCTTTTTCATAAGGTAGGCATCCACGAACGGTCCTTTTTTGCTTGAACGAGACATGTTGTTCTACTTCTCCTTTCGTTTACTTGCCCGCTCTCCTGACGATCAGGCGAGTGGAATTCTTCTTGAGATGGCGGGTCTTGACGCCCTGAGCCCTCTTGCCCCAAGGGGTGCGAGGAGCATCGCGGCCGACGGGGCACTTGCCCTCGCCGCCGCCGTGGGGGTGGTCGCAGGGGTTCATCGCGGAGCCGCGGACGGTCGGACGAACGTTCATCCAGCGCTTCTTCCCGGCTTTGCCGAGATTGATGAGGTTGTAATCCTCATTGCCGACGATCCCGATGGTCGCGCGGCAGTTGGCGAGGACCTTGCGGACTTCGCCGGAAGCCAAGCGGAGGGTGACGTATTTGCCTTCGGAGCCGAGCACCTGGGCGCTGGTTCCGGCGGCGCGGCACATCTGTCCGCCTTTGCCGGGCTGAAGCTCGACGTTGTGGATGAAGGTGCCTTCGGGGATGTTCTTCAAGTCGCAGCAGTTGCCGACTTTGATGTCGGTCGCCTCGCCGGAGACGATCACGTCGCCGACGTGGAGGTTCTGCGGCTCGAGGATGTAGGCCTTGGCACCATCGGCGTAGAAGACGAGGGCGATGTTGGCGTTGCGGTTGGGATCATACTCGATGGCCTTGACCGTCGCGGGGATGTTGTCCTTCCTTCTGCGGAAGTCGATGATGCGATAGCGGACTTTGTTTCCGCCGCCGATATGGCGGCAAGTGATTTTGCCCTGATTGTTGCGGCCACCGGTGTTCTTCTTCGGGGCGAGCAGCGATTTTTCAGGAGTCGATTTGGTGATGTCCTCGAACGTCGAGTTGGTCATGGACCGACGGGACTTGGTCGTAGGACGGTAGGTTCTGATAGCCATTTCCTGTTTCTCCTATATTGGATGCTTTACTTATATATGGATATATAAGAGGGTGTTTCCTTACTCTTTGAAGAGGTCGACGGCATTTCCTTCGGCCAACGAGACGATGGCTTTCTTGAAGCCTTGGATCTTGCCTTGGTAGCGCCCGCCGCGGGTGGTGAGCTTAGCGCGCTGAGTCGCGACGTTGACGCCGGTGACTTTGACCTGGAAGATGCGTTGGAACGCTTCTTTGATCTCGATCTTGTTGGCGGTCTTGGCGACTTTCATCGTGACCTTGTTCTCATTTTGCATGAGGGCCATGGTCTTCTCGGTGATAAGCGGCTCGATGATGACGCTGTAATCGTGGGCGGTCGCCTTCGGGAAGGTGACTTTCTTTTCTTCAGCCATGTTACTTCAAAGCCTCCTCGATTTTCTTGATGTTGTCTTTGGAGATGACGACCGTATCGAAGTTGAGCAAGTCGTAGACGGAGACGTTGTTGACTTCGGTGAGGCCGACGTTCGCGATGTTACGGGCGGAGAGAATGAGGTTCTCATTGTCGCCGTCGACAACGATGAGGGTCTTCCCGGCCGCCTTGATGGCGCCGAGGTTCTTGGTGAATTCCTTGGTGGAGATCGTTCCGAATTCGGTGTTCTCCACGACGATCAAGCCTTTGCGGGCCTTCTCGGACCAAACAGTGCGGAGGGCGAGTTTGTGGGCTTTCTTATTTTGGGAACGCTTGTAGTTCTGCTTCCCATCCGGTCCGAAGACGATGCCGCCGCCGACCCAGATCGGGGATTTGACGTCGCCAGCGCGGGCGCGCCCAGTCCCTTTTTGCCTCCAGGGCTTCTTGTTGGTGCCGTGGACTTCGTGGCGCTTTTTGGTCTTGGCGGTGGCTTGGCGGAGGTTGGCGAGGTAGGTCACGACAGCGTCGTGGACGACCTGCGGGTTTTCCTCTTCGATGCCGAAGACCGAGCCGGAGACCTCAATGGTTCCTTTGCTTTCGCCGTCGAGGGAGACGACGGGAAGGCTAATGTTCTTTTCAGCCATTGTTATTCTCCTTTCTTCTCCTCAGCCGCTTCGGCCTTCGGAGCTTCTTGATTGACGACGAGCAAGGGCTTCACTTCCGGTTTGCGGAACTGAACCTTAACGGGGGAGCGAAGCATGACGATGGCCTTCTTCGGTCCGGGCACGCCGCCCTTGACGAGGATGTAGCCTTTCTCAGCGTTGCTCTCGATGATGGTCACGTTCTGAATGGTGACTTGTTCCGGTCCCCAGTGGCCGGACATCTTCTTGCCGGGAATGACGCGGTTGTTGTCACGTCCGTTGTTGGCGAGGGACCCGATCTGGCGGTGATAGCCGGAGCCGTGGCCCTTAGGCCCGATGTGGTGATGGTATTTCTTGATGGTGCCGGAATATCCGTGGCCTTTGTTGTGGCCGATGACGTCGCAGACTTCGCCAGCCGCGAAGAGGGAAGCGTCGAGGGTCTCGCCGATGTTCTTGGCGTAGATTTCGTCGCCCTTCAATTCGTAGAGATGCTCTTTGGTGGCGACGCCCGCTTTCTTGTAGATGCCTTTGATGGCTTTGTTGACGCGTTTCTCGGGCTTGTCTTCATAGCCGACCTGGATGGCTTCGTAGCCGTTCTTCTCCATGGTCCGCTTCGCAACGACGACGTTCGGCAACACCTCAATGACGGTCACCGGATACATGGTTCCGTCCGGGGCGAAGACCTGAGTCATGCCCATTTTTCTTCCGATGATGGATTTCATGAATGCGGTCCTCCTTAAAGTTTGATGTCAATGTCGACGCCGCTGGGGAGATTCATTCTCCGGAGCTGGTCGATGGTTTCTTTGGTGGGGTTGCTGACATAGATCAACCTCTTGTGGGTGCGGATCTCGAATTGCTCGCGGGCGTCCTTGTATTTGAAGGTCGCGCGGAGAACGGTGTAGACCTGCTTTTCGGTCGGGAGAGGGATGGGCCCCTTCACAACCGCGCCGGTTTTTTTGGCGACGTCCAAGATTTTCTCAACGGAATCGTCGAGGATCTTGTGATCGTAGGCCATTAAGCGAACCCGGATCGCTTTTTCTTTCGCCATGAATGTTCCTCCTTAATCGTTTTTCAGGCTTCTGGCGTTCGTTCCGTGCGAATTCCCTGACCACCCCATCATGACAACGCCTGTGGGTGTGTCAGCAACCTCGCATTTCATCGCAAGCGCCAGCGTGTGTAACAATACGCGCGTGGAACGAGCGAGGCAAGTGCATTTTTCAATTTTTTTCACATCACACCGAAAGTTTTGCCTTTTTCGATGACAATGGTGGCAAAAAAGAAAAGGCCCCATCGAGCCTTTTTGTTCCTTGCCTTATTTTTTGTGCACAATGCACAAACTTTTGTCTTTTTATTCTTTTGTTTTTTGATTTTTTGGGAGGATGGATTCCGGGTCTTTCCCTTCTTGGATAAGGCGCCTTTTCCCCTCCTCCAAGGAATACTCGCAGCCGCAGTAAAGCTGATTGTAGAGGGCGTAATGCTTCCTGAGGTTCTGACTATACAGCTGACCGTTGCTCTTCTTGAAGTCGCTATAGAAATACTTCGTGTGGACGTGGCTTTTTTCCAGCTCCTCCCCAATGCGGTTGAGGGCTTCGGAGTCCTTTTGCCGGGAGATGCTCATGACCGTCGCAAAATAGTCGAAGCCATGGCTGTCCGCGTAGTCGAAGGCCTCTTCCATCCTCTTTCGGTAACAGAGCAGGCAGCGTTTGCCCCCTTCCTTTTCCTGCGCGTAGGCGCGCAAATCCTTCATATAGAGAGAATGGTCATAAGGAGGCTTGATCAGGTGGATTTCGAACCCATAGTCGCTTCGATAAGCGTCCAGCAGCTTTTCCAATTCCCCTCTCCTACGGTAGAACTCTTCCTCCGGGAAGATGTTGGAGTTGTCATAATAAAGGGTCAAATCAAAGTGGGGGCAAAGGAAAAGGAGGGGGAAGGTCGCGCAGGGGCCGCAGCAAACATGCAGAAGGAAAGTCGGCTTCTTGCCCTTCGGCAAAGAAGCGATTTCCTTCAAAGATTCTTGGTAGTAGTTCCTTTTTGGGGGCATTTTAGTCTTCCGCGTTGTGGGAATAATCGTATTTCCCGTAGATGAACATCGCATCCCCGAAGCTGAAGAAACGGTACTTCTCCTTCACCGCTTCCTGGTAGCAATGCAGCGTCCACTTCCTCCCCATGAAGGCCGATACCAACATCACCAAGGTGGATTTGGGCAGATGGAAGTTGGTGATCAAAGCATCCACGGCTTTGTATTCATAGCCCGGGGAAATGAAGATCCCCGTGGAGCCGCTAGTTTCTTCGAAACGGCCGAATTTGGCGTAAACCGACTCCAAAGTGCGGACCGAAGTCGTCCCGACGGCGATGATCCTCCGGCTTTCTTGCTTCGCCTTGTTGAGCGCCTCCGCGGCTTCTTTGCCCATGCGGTAAGTCTCCACGTGCATATGATGGTCTTTGGTATCCTGCACCTCGACCGGACGGAACGTGCCAAGGCCGATATCGAGGGTGACGTCCACCACTTCCACGCCCATGAGACGGAGCTTTTGGAAAAGGGTCTCGGTGAAATGGAATCCGGCCGTCGGGGCGGCGGCAGACCCAGGGACTTTGGCGTAAACGGTCTGATAGTCGGAATTGTTCTCGCACTGCTTTTTGATGTACGGGGGCAAAGGCATGAGGCCCAGGCGGTCGAGCACTTCCAAGAAAATCCCTTGGTAATGGAATTTCATGTGCCGCAGCCCTTCGGGGAGGACCTTCACGCAGGTGCAGGTCAAAACGCCATCGCCGAAGGAGCAGTTGCTCCCAACGCGGACAGAGTGGGCGTTGCCCACCAAGCATTCCCAGACATCTTCTTCCCCATCGACTGGGTGGAGGAGGAGGACCTCGACCTTCCCTTTCGTTTCGACTTTCACCCCAATCAAACGAGCGGGGAGGACCTTGGTGTTGTTGCGCACCAAAACATCTCCCGGCTTCAGATAAGAGACGATGTCCGCAAAGCGCTTGTTTTCGATGGTTTTATGCTCGCGGTCCACCACCATCAATCGGCATTGGTCGCGATCCGGAAGCGGGCTTTGGGCGATCAGTTCCTTCGGCAAATCATAATCGAAAAGCTCGATGTTCATTTAGAAACCCCTTTTGTCGCCATAGGCGGCATAGACTTGCTCTTTGTACTCAAGGAAGCGGTCCTCTTGGATGGCCTTCCTCGCCCCTTCGACGAGGCGGATGAGGAAACGGATGTTGTGGATCGAGTTCAGCGTTTTGCCGAATTCCTCGTTCGCTTTGTAAAGATGGTGTAGATAGGCTTTCGTGTAATGGGTGCAGGTATAGCAATCGCAATGGGGATCCAAGGGCGTGAAGTCTTCTTTGTACTGGGCCCGTTGGATGTTGATTCTCCCTCGGCTCGTCATCAAGGCTCCATGCCGGGCAAGGCGGGTAGGCAAGACGCAGTCGAACATATCGATGCCGTCTTGGATTCCTTCGAGGATGTAATCGATGGATCCAACGCCCATAAGATAGCGGGGTTTTCCCAAGGGCAGGTAGCGGACCGCGTCCTTCATCATCCGAAAGCAAACGTCTTTGGGCTCGCCGATGGACGTCCCGCCGATGGAGTATCCGGGGAAATCCATTTTGGCGAGCTCTTGGGCGGCATGGTAACGCAGATCCTGGAATTCCCCGCCTTGGACGATGCCGAAAAGGGCTTGATCGGGGCGCGTGTGGGCTTTCAGCCCCCTAGCGGCCCATCGAAGGGTCCTCTCCGTGGATTTAGCGACGTATTCTTTGCTTGCGGGATAGGGGATGCATTCGTCGAAGGACATGATGATGTCCGCGCCCAACGCCTCTTCGATCCGGATCGCCTCTTCAGGAGAAAAAAACTCCCTCCGTCCATCGATCTCATTTTGGAAAGTCACGCCTTCCTCCGTGATCTTCCTCCGCGAGGAAAGGGAGAAGACTTGGAATCCGCCCGAGTCGGTGAGGATGGGGCCGTGGTAATTCATGAATTCATGCAAGCCCCCCGCTTTTTTCACGATCTCCTCCCCGGGCCGGAGATGAAGGTGATAGGTGTTGGCCAAAACGACCCCGGATCCGCAGGCGGCGACCTGCTCCGGGGACAAAGTCTTCACCGTCGCGTTGGTGCCAACCGGCATAAACATGGGGACCTCCACGTCCCCATGCCAAGTGTGGAGAATCCCATAGCGGGCCCCCGTCTTGGCATCGATGTGCTTAATCTCTAAAGAAAATCCCTGCATAGCAGGGAAATTCTAATCACATCGGGTCGAAAGGGCAATCTTACCAGCGGACCAGCTCATGGCGAGTGGGCCGGAGGAAAGAGAAAAACCATTTGCCTCGCTTCAAGCCCATCCAAAGGAGATAGCCGATCAAAATAATGGTCAATTCGCCCAAAGCCACCCAGCCCATTTCGACCCATAGGGCGATGCTTCCGAAGTCATAGAAATAATAAAGCATGAGGCCCACCAAGATCCCGTTGAACAAAGGGGGGTAGAAGCAAGCGGCCAAAAGCCGGGGCGATAAATAGGAGACGCAGAGGACCGAGAGGATCGTTCCGCCTGTGCCCATCAGCATATCGATGAAGGCCGTTTGCCCCGTCGCGGCTCCGAAGAAATTGGAAAGCAAGCACCCAACCGTCAAGCCGATCCCGAAATCCGGCCTCCAGAAACAAAGAAGAACCAAAACTTCGCCGATGCGGAAATTGAACATTTGAAAAGAAACGGCGGGAACGAAGATGGTCAAAACGAAGTAGAGGGCCGCGATGAGCCCATTGTCTACGACGGATCGGACCAAACGAGTTGTATCGGTCATAAAGAGACCTCCTGATTTTTTAAAGCTGGGTTCCGAGGCAACAGCTTTTGCGAGCGATATAGTAGGCGGACGGGAGAGAATTGGCAACAAAAAAGGCCTCTCGGCCTCTTTTTCTCACCAATAACGGACGGTTTTTAGAACCAATGCCTTGTTGACTTCCAGTTCGGACAAAGAGGGAAGCCCATCCAGCTTATAGCCCTTGCGGGTGAGCAACGCCCTTCCTTCTTCGCCCAAGAACCAATATCGAAGCCCCGTTTTCTCCAGCGGGTTTTCATCGGTCAGCTTTTCCCATTTCGTGGGGAGGTAGAACATCTGGCTGCCACGGAGCATGAAGTTTTGGGGCTGCCAGTCCAAAGCCACTTTCGAAAAGCGGGCGAAGCGGTACAAAGCGAAGAGGGCTTCGAAGTAACGGTCTTCTATCGGGCCTTTGGAAAGGACGCTGAGACAATCTTCCTCTGGGAAATAGTCGAAGACAATCACGTGGGCCGGATCATCATGGAAGCAGATTTTGGCCATGTTGATCCCCGCGTGTTTCAGGGTTTTGTAGTCGGCCATGGCTTTGTCGAACATCTCCGGCACGAAGAAAACGCGGACCAGATACGTCCTTCCGCTCCACGTGGCGACGAGGGATTCGTGGTCTGGATGGGAAGCGCGAACGCTTTTGACGACAAATTTTTTGTTTTTGATAATCAGAGAACGTTCTTCCATAATCCCGTTTATTTTATCAAATTCGCGTGGGGGTTAAAAGACGGGTCAGCAACGCTTCTCCGCCAGAATCTTAGCCAACCCTCCCAGAGCCGTTTCTTTATACTCTTGGTTCAAGGAATCGCCCGTCAGCTTCATGGCCACGACCACGTCGTCAAAGCGCACCTGATTGGAGCGGATGGGGGCGATGGAACGCGCATAAAGGTAGGAGGTGTAGGCCCGACATGCGCCCATGCCGTTCCTTTCGATGCAAGGGATGATCACATAGCCGTCAACGGGATCGCAGCTGAGCCCCAAAAAATGCTCCATGGCGCATTCGGCCGCATACTCGCATTGGTAAAGGCTCAGCCCGTGGAGGTAGCAAAGCGTTGCGGCGGCCATGGAGGAAGCAGTGCCGATTTCGGCTTGGCATCCCCCAACGGATCCGGCGATCGAGGAATTTTGCTTCACCAAATTCCCAAATACGCCCGCTACATAAAGGCTATCGCGAATTCTCGACAATGGGACCTTGCGCTGCTTGTGTTCAAAATACAAAACCGCAGGCAAAACCCCGCTCGCCCCGCAGGTTGGGCAAGTCACGATCCGCTCCCCACATGCATTGCTTTCGGCGACCGCATAGGCATAAGAGGTCATCAAAAGAAAGTTCCTCCCGTCTTCGTGGGCCAAAGAAGAAGCCTGGGAGAAAATGTCGCCGGCCACACGGTTCAGCTGAAGCCTCGGATTTGAGTTCGCCGGGATCTTTCCTTCCGCCCGCAAGCCGTTTTCGACGCAACGAAACATCGCCTTCACGCAAGAAAGCAAATAAGAATCGATCGAATGATCCTCAAAACGAAGACAAAAATCCTTGAGATTTGCGAGATTTTCGGCTTTCAAAAAGGCTTTTATTTGTTCAAAAGAGGAAAAGGGATAAATGTCCTTCTCGTTCGCCCCTTCATCCTCCTCGGAACTGATCTCGCCCCCGCCCAAAGAACGGTAAGTAACGCTCTTGATCAGGCATTCGCCATGAAAGGCCTGAAAGTTCATCGTCAAAGGATGGGGGACCTTTGTCTCTTTATCGAGGATGATTTGACAAGGGAAGGGGGCGAAAACATCGGAAACGGCCTTCGAGGACCCATGCCCAATCGCCGTATAAGCAAGGGAGCCATAGAAGGTCGCGATAAAACGATCCGGCCTTTGTTTTTCCACCAAGGCGTAAAATCGCTTGGCCGCCAAATGGGGCGCTATGGTATGGCTGGAGCTAGGCCCAGGTCCTAAGCGAAATAAGGAAGAAAGGGATTTCATCCCTCTTATTATGGGGCAGAGAGGAAAGTGATAGTAATGGAATTCTCAACGCTCTGGCCGTAAGATACCCGCATGGCAACTTTCATCCTCCTCTCAGCGATGCCCGGATCAGGGAAGTCGACGTGGGCGAAAAAATACCAAAACGAGCACTCGAACGTGGAGATCGTCGCAAGCGACGACATCCGCGAAAAGCTGAATGGAGACGCCGGGGACCAGTCGAACCCGAAGCTTATTTGGGAAGAGTTCAAACGTCAGATCCTGGCTCACGAAAAAGGCGAAGACATCACCGTCATCGGCGACTCCACCAACCTTAGCAACTATTTCCGGATTTATTACGCGAACCTCGCCGAAGCCCACTATGACAAATTGGTGTTGGTTTGGTTCGACGTCCCCTACCCCGTCAGCCTTGAACGCAACTTATCCAGAAAAGGAAGGGTGGTTCCCATCGAAGCGATGGAACGCCTCAAAAAAGAATACGAACCGCTCAGCGAAGAAGCCTGTTCTCGTTACGAAGAAATCTATTCGGTCGATGAAAGAGGAATCACGACCCGCATAAAATAAAAGGCGCACCGGTCGATGCGCCTTTTTTCGAATCGATTTCGAATCAGGAAGAAGCTTTGCCGGATTTGCTGGATCGGACGGTGGAGACGATGAGGATCAAGGCGAGAAGGACAACCGCCCCGCCAAGAATCCAAGACATAACCGAGAAATCCATGTAATTCACATCCGGTTTGTTCCAAGAAGAAGAAACGAAGGAGGTCTTCGCGGAGCTCGTTTCTTGAGCGAAGACGTAGGAGAAGACGCCAGCGGAGAGCAAGGCGGCGCCATCCACGAGAAGAGAGCCTTCGAACAAGAAGCCATTGAGCTTGCTGACAAGCCCGGTTTTTTCGCCTTTGCGGTAACGAAGTAAAGCGATAAGCGAGAATAAAGCAGCCGCCGCGGGAGCAAGGGCGAAGGCGTAAAGCTTGGGCATGATGTAGTTGCTCGCGCCCTGGCCGTTGGAGAAGGCAAGGGCAAGGATGCCGGGGAGGGCGATTCCGAAGTTGACGGACAAGGAAACGGAGGACAAAAGAGTCATCTGGGAATTCTGGTTGACGTCATCGCCATGCATTTTGACGAAGGGCACGTTGACACCGATGATAAGGATGATGGCCACGACAAGGAAGAAGGCGATGGCGAATCCGAGTTCGGAATATCCGAAGTTGGTCGTGGTCAAGCGGTAGAGCCAGGCGCCGTTGAGGAAAAGGAACAAAGCGGCGATGAAGCCCAATCCGATGTAGCAGGAGATGGCATCGCGGACGCAGCGATCGTCATTGCCTTTGATGACGCCCTTCAAGGAAAGGACCAAACCGAACAAGCTCATCAGCGCCCCGGCCAAGCCGAATGCGCCGAGCTCCCAAGGCAAAGCCAAGCTCATGTCGGGCAAGTCAATGGGGCCATAGCCGCGAATGATGAACGGGGTGACCAAAATACCCGCCCAAATTCCAAGGGCGACGAACCCCGCGAACAAGGCGAGGAACAAAACCAAGTTGAGAATGCGTACTGTCGAAGAATACTTCATGATGCGACCTCTTTCGATACGATGAACACTGCCCTTTAGGGCAAAGAACAGCCTCAATATTAAAATCTATCTCCGCTCGATAGTCAACGAGAAGTCAGTCACGATTCAGTATACTGAATGCGCAAGCAATTCCCCGACTCGCTTCATCCAAAACGGTCTCTTCTTTGCAAGCCGGGGGGAGCGCGGCGCGCAAACCTTTGATGGAAGTGTGGAAATCCTCGTCCTGCCACACACCGATTGGGGATGTTTTCCCGCACGTAAAGCCCAAAATCAAATCGTCTCCACTGTTGCAACCAGGAAAGCTTTTGCGGAAATTCGTAACGACCTCATCCAGGTCTTTTTTCAAAAAGGATGGACACGTGGATGCAATATTCAGCAAATAGACGCCGGGTTTATACGTCGGCTTCACCTTCCCAAGCTTAAGGGGCTCGGAAGCGGATAAGAAATCTTTAATCGTTTGAACCGGCGCGTAGAAGGGGTTCGAGGATTGATAAAGGGAACCATAGAAATTCTGAAAGAATCGCAAGGCGTCCGTTCCTTGGAAATGGGCCTTATCCTTTTCGTCGACCCGAAGCAAAACGGAGATGAGGACGTTTCGGCTCCCGGAATTCGGGAAGCCTCCTTCGATCAGCATCTCCCCCGGTCTGGAGGAATAGTCCACGGCTTTCCCGCCTGGGAAAAGGCAGAAAATCTTGCTTTTCCTCCCGGTGGAAGTCGTCCCTTCTTTGTTGAAGCGGAACATCGGGAGACCATCGGGAACATGATCGGAGCGGTAAACCGCCTGGCAAACGTCTTTCAAAGGCAATTCCCCCATCACGCCAAAATAGAAAGGCCTCTCTTCCAACTTGACTTTCGATTCTTTCAAACAGGACAAGAAAGAAGAGGTGGGATTCCCAGAAGCCAAGACGACCATCTTGCTCTTATAGGCGAACTTCTTTCCGGAAGGATCTTCTCCGCGGACCCCGACGACCTTCCCAAAGGAAGTCAGAATCTGGGTCACTTTTTTATGGAGAAGGATCTCGCCCCCATAAGCGATGATTTGGTTGGAGAGCGCCCGCATCACATTTTGGGCTTCTTTCGCGCTTAAGCACGAGGTGCCATCCAAAGAAAGAGTCTTCGGAGCGCCGAATTCCAAGAAGGTATCCAAAGCAAACTGCCCGAAGGCGGTAAGACGATCGGAGAAAACCACCCCGCCGCAGAAACCGGAAAATCCGCCTAAACCGTTGGCGTAAGAGAAAGAAGTCCCCTTCCCGTTGGCCTCGAATTCGCCGATTTCATGTTCACGGTCAGAGAAATCCCCGCCTTGCTCCAGTACGATGGGGCGAGCGCCGGCTTTTGCTAGAACATAAGCGCAGAACAGACCCGCGATGCCCGCACCCACGATGATGGGCCTTTCTTTGAAACGAGTCGGCTGGATCACCAAGGAATCAACGGGGCCGAAAAAGCCGATGCGCGTATCGCGGATAAAAGCGCTCGTATCCACGATCGCCTTGATCGAGTAATAAGTTTTCCCATCCACGCAATCGATATTCCGGTTCACGATCTCATAGCGGAAGCTCTCTGGGGTGATCGAAAGGCGGGTCGCTATCTTCCGGCGGATTTCCCTCTCGGAATCGTCGGGCTGCAATATGACATCGTTCACAACGTATTTCATAATTCACTGGCTAAAGCGATGGCGCTGATCAGGCACCATTCTAAATTGAAACCTCCGCAAGGGCCATCAACATTTAAGACCTCGCCCAAAAAGAAGACCCCCTTCTCTTTTTTTGATTCCAACGTCGGCAGCAGGTTTGAAATCTCAATTCCGCCAATGGTGACCTGAGAATCCTCAAATGGATAAACGGCCTTAGGATGGAAGAGGAGGGATTTCAGGGTTTTGGCAAAACGAGCAAAATCCCCCTCCTCCAGTTTGGAAAGACCACTGCGTTTCAAGCAATAATCGAATAAAGGCAAAGACAAGAAGGAGGCGGCAAAAGCAGGATTTGCTTTTTGAAGGGCAAGAAGAAGGCCGCTCAGCTCCTCTGAACGATAATCCGGGAACAGATCAAGAACGATCTCAAAGCTCCCTTCAGAGGAATGCGCGTACATTCTTTCCGTATTGAAGATGACGATTCCGGAAAGCCCGTCTTTTTTGAAAAGGACTTCACCTTCTTCTTCATGCACCAAAGTCCGATTTTCACCAGTCCCCGAGTAAGAATAGACGCAGGCTCGATGACGAAGCCCAGACAAACGGGAAACATCCTCTTTCACCACAATCGGGCAAAGGCCGGGTTTCAAAGGCGAAATGGAATAGCAGTGCTTTTCGAAAACTGGGAATAAGGAACCGTCCGAGCCAAGATTCTTCCCGCTTTTGCCTCCGGTTGCAAAAATGATTTTATCGCATGCAAAATCCCCGCAATTCGTGGTTAATAAATATCCATTGCCGCGTTTTTTGTAATCGAGTATGCGGACCCCAAGATGAAAACGATTTCCCAACTGTTGCGAAAGGGACGCCAACGCATCCACATACCCATTTGACGAAAAGCTCAACGGATAAACCAAATCGCCCATTTCCATCGTGGCGATTCCCAGCGAATTCAAGGCGTCTATCAGCTTTGCGTATGGGAATTTCAAAAAATACGGAGCGAGGAACTCTGGGCAGTTATAGTCCTCTGGCCTAGCTGAGATATTGAGCAAATTGCAGTGCCCATTTCCGGTAGCCAAAAGCTTTTTCCCGACTTTAAGGTTGTGATCAAAAACGGAAACATTCCAGTCGGGATGCTTCTTTTTTAGGAAGATAGAACACGGCAGTCCAGCGCCGGAAGACCCGATAATCGCAATGTCCATGGAACGTTATTCTATCTTTCTTAAGGCCTTTAGGCCAATCCTTTCACTTATCGAGGTAGGATTGCAATTCCCAATCCGTAATCAAAGTCCGGTAATGGTCCCACTCAATCGACTTGGCTTCCATGTACTTTTCGAACGTATGGTCTCCGAGGGTCTCCTTCATGAGCGGATCGGCTTCCAAGGCTTTCAAAGCGTCTTTCAAGTTTTCCGGGAGGTTCGGAATCCCTTGGGCTTCCCTTTGCTCGCGGGTCAAAGCGAAAATGTTGTCGTAGACGGGTTTGATCAAATCCCCTTCCTTCAAATTCGCGATCCCATCCAAGCCCGAAGCTAGAATAACAGCCAAAGCCAAATACGGATTGGCCGTCCCATCGACATTGCGCAGCTCGGTGCGGGTTCCCTTCCCGCGGCTAGCGGGGATGCGGATCATCGCGGAACGGTTGGCATCGCTCCAGCAGACATAGCAGGGAGCCTCATACCCAGGGACAAGCCTCTTGTAAGAATTGATCGTCGGATTGGTCACCGCGGCGAAACCCCTCGCATGGGAAATGATGCCGCTGATCCACTTCCGGCAAAGAAGGGAAAGCTTCATAGGATCATTGGCGTCATAAAACAAATTGGCTCCATCTTTATCCGAAAGGGAACAATTCGTGTGCATGCCCGACCCATTGATTCCAAAAATCGGTTTGGGCATAAACGTGGCGAGATAACCGTTTTTCCGGGCGATGAATTTCACAACTTGCTTAAACGTTTGAACGTGATCGCAGGCCTCCACGACATGGTCGAAACGGAAATTGATTTCCTCTTGCCCCGGAGCGACCTCATGATGGGCGGTTTGGATTTCAAACCCAAGTTTCTCCAGCTCCAACGCAATGTCCCTGCGGATATACTCCGCGCCATCCAAAGGGGACAAATCGAAATAAGACCCTCTGTCTACGGGATCCATCGTGGGACGGCCTTTTTCATCGAGCTTGAACAAGAAGAACTCCGGTTCGAAACCAACATCCAAGTTGGCAAACCCCATTTCGTTCATCCGTTTGACCTGACGTTTGAGAATGTAACGCGGGTCGCCGGGGAAAGGCTTTCCATAAGAGGTATAGACATCGCAGATAAGGCGGGCCACTTTTCCGTGCGTATCGTCCTCAAAATCCAAAATCATCCACGTATCGTAATCGGGATGGAGGACCATATCGGCTTCCTTGATGCGGACAAATCCTTCGATGGAGCTACCGTCGAAAATGATTTTGTTGTCCAACGCGTCTTCCAACTGAACGACCGAAATCTCAACGGCTTTGATCGTCCCTAAAATGTCGGTGAATTGGAGCCTAACGTAGGATACGCCCTCCTCTTTCGCCATCCGAAGAATATCGTCCTTGCTATATTTCCTCATAAAGCCTCCTTTTCACGGCTCTATTACGGACGAAAATTATGAAATAGCGGGAGTAAAAATCAAGTTCTTGCTCCTTACAAGATGAAAATATGGGATACTGTCGAATGTTTTTTTGGAGTAAAAATTAGTTTTTGCTCCTTTTTGCTATTCCAATATCAAAAAAGGACGGGGATCCCCCGTCCGGATTTAGCACGAACTTGTTATTTTTTCTCCATGGTCCGTTCCATGGCGTGGAAGGTTTCATCGGAAACGACGTGCTCCATCAGGCAGCAATCGTGCTCGGCCGTTTCTTTCGACACGCCAAGGGAAAGAAGATAAGCCTTCAAGACACGGTGGCGATGCAACGTTGCTTTCGCGATTTCCCTCCCCGCGGGAAGCAAAGTCATGTCCCCGTAATCTTTGCGGGTGATATAGCCGCGATCGATCAGCTCATGCCCCATTTGATGAACGGCGGGTTTGGAGATCTCAAGCATCTCGGCAACCAAAGTGGTCTCAAGGGGCTTGCCCTCTTCTTCAAGCATCAAAAGGGCCTCCAAAAAATCTTCCATGGCCTTCGATGGTTTCTTGTTTGTTATCATGGCCACATTGTAGCAATCTTTTCAAAACAAAAAAGGAAAATAACATGGAACTAGGAGCAACAACGGCTCTTAATAAAGAAATCGAGGGACGTTTATAATTGCCGTGGTATGAAAAAGCTCATTTTCGTTTGCGGACCCGCGGGGATCGGAAAATCCACTTGGTCGAAGAATTATGCCTCCTCGCACCCAAAGGAAACCGTCTTGGTCATGGCCGCGGACGAGGTTCGGAAATCCCTCTACGGAGGATATGACAAATTCCCACCCAACGGGGATATGAAACACGTGTATTCGGAGCTGGTCGCGCGCATCAAGTCCATCGTTGAAAAAACCGAATCCGTCACGGTCCTTCTG
>DCMK01000046.1 GCA_002321395.1 Caryophanales bacterium UBA1624 | reverse complement strand
TTCGGAGCTTCCTCCCTCGCTTTCGGAGGAAGGCAAGGAGGAGGAAGCGCCAAAGGAAGAGGAGGCCGGTTCCTCAGAAGAAGATTCCTCAGCCATGCCCCCCGAGCAGGAAGGAAGCAAAAGCAAAGGGGCGAGGAAAAGAAGGGTTTTCGTTTTTTTCATAAGATCGCTGAGACTCCTTGTTCGTTGGAAAGGGCGCCTCAGAGGGAGGCGTCTTCGGGAAGGCTGATCGACAGGCTCCGCTTGATCCCGGCGCGGGAGAGGAAGCTCAATTCGTATTCCCCGCCGCGGAGGAAGGTGATCGCGTTGTCCTCTTCCGCGTAGGCGAAGTCGCCTTCTTTGGCTTCTTCCCCGTTCCGGGTGGCGGACTGAAGGCGGATCGAATCGATGTTCCGGATGGCTGTGTTGGGGCGGCCTTCCGCGATCTGGACGAAATACCGCGCGCCCACGGAATAGGAATCGGCCTCGGTGACGCTATAGGGGTTCTCGCCCAAGAAAGGGATGTAGTCCGTATAGAAGAAACGATCGAAGTCCGCGCCGGAGGCGCTTTTGGCTTCGTAGCGGTTGGACAGTTGGAAGGAAAAGGAGGAGGCGATGGCTTCGGAAACGCCCTCTGCGGACACCAAGCGGTCCTCCTCGCTCCCAGAGGCCTCGACGAGGACCCCGTCCGCGAAGGTGAACTCGAAGGCGAAGGCCCTCCGATAGACGTCGTCGTTGGCGTCGGCCTCATCGAAATAGGTGGAGAAAGCGATGCTGCCGCCCTGGCTTAGGGAGGAGGCGTTGGCCTTGGCTTCCTGCCCTTGGAAAAGGCCTTCTTCGCCGAAATAGGTCCGGTAGAGGAACTCCGTCCCCCCGGAATAGACGCCGCCTTGATAGAGGATGGTGGCTTGGTTGTCGACCCCAGAGAAGTCAAGCCTTCCGGAGCGGAGGATGGACAAGGCGTCCTTTTCCTCCATCTCGATCCCTTTGCTCCGGAGGGAGTTGATCGATTTCTCCGCCCCGTCGATCCAATAGAAGGCGTCGAGGAAAAGGCCGTGGCGATAGCCGTATTCGTGGTAGAAGTCCTGATTCCCCTGCTCCAAGTCGAAGCCGCCGTCTTGGTTGGCGTAATAAACCTCGCCTTTGGCGGAGAGGGAGAGGGAATCGTCGGAATAGGCACCCCCCTCGAAGAGGGCCCTTTCCTTTTTGGTGGCCTTCCCTTTGTAATAGGCGCCTTTCTCCAAGGCCAAGGAATAGCCGGAGGTCTTTTCCTTCCCAAGGTCCAGAGCCTCTTGGAGGGTTTGGGCGAATCCGCGGAGGGATTCCTCCCCCTGCGCCTTCAGCGAGCTTTCCTCGGTTTGGGAAGCGGAGGCGTCCGGGCCATCCCCGGAAGCGCAGGAAAACAAGCTTGGGAGGATGCCGAAGAGGGACAGCAAGAGGGCGATGTTCTTTTTTGCCATAACGTTTTCTTTCTCACTCAAAGCAAAGTCGGGACCCCATCGACGTAATGCCACTCCCCTTGATAATGGGGCTCGGCGGCGACGTACCACCCCGTCTCGAACAAAGGCCGACGCGAAGGGGCTTCGAGGAAGATCTGCAGGTTGCTCTCCTCGTCGGGCATGAAGGCTTGGGCCTCGATTTTGAGGACGCTGTTGGGGATGACGATGCTTTTGAGGGCTTTGGAGCGGTTCAGGATGTGGCTCTCGATCTCAAGGACGCTAGAAGGGATGTTGAGGCTTTCCAGCTTGGGGCAATCGGAAGCGAAGCCGGTGCCGATTTTCTCAGGGGCGTTCCGCAATTCGATCTTCTTCAAGCTCTCGCAGGACCCGAAGAGGCTCTCCCCCATTTCTGATACGCTGGAGGGGACGACGATCTCCGTAAGCGAGCCCATTCCGAAGAAAGCGCTGTCGCCGAGGGAGACAACGCCATCGGGGATCGTCAAGGAGGAGAGGGAAGAGCCGATCAAAGAGGCCCCGGCGATCACTTTCGTGTTGGGGTTGATCGTCAAGGAGGAAGAGGAGGAAGCCAGCCCGCAAAGCACGAGGTAAGGGTTGTTTTGACTCCCCAAATAGGCCCCGCCTTTGCCATCGGTGTTGTATTGGAGGGCGGATTCGGTTCCGGCTTCGGAGAAAGCATAGCTGGAAACCGACTCGACGCTGTCGGGAAGGGTGAGCTGAGGCAAGTTGAGCGCGCCGGAGAAAGCCTCCCTGTGGATGGTTTTCAAGGCGTTCCCTTGGATCGTGCAAGAGGTCAATGAGGAGCAGCCGGAGAAGGCGTAATCGCCGATTTCCTCGACCTTCCCTCCGATGAGGATCGAAGAAATCGGGGCATCCCGGAAGGCGCTGTCGCCGATGGAGACGACGTTCTCCGGCAAAGAAACGCGGGTGAGGGATTCCTCCCCCTCGAATAAGGACGCGCCGATCAAAGCCGTATCCGCGTGCAGGGAGACGGAGGTGATCGGGTCATCGCTGAGGGAAAGCTTCCACGCCAATAGATGGGGGTTTTCCTCGTTCCCCAGGTATTTGACCCCGTTTTCTTCCAAATAGGAAATCTTGGCGCAGGAAAGGAAGACGCTGGAACCCATCCACTTCAAGGAGGAAGGCAGAGCAGCGCTTTGCAGGCTCTCGTCGCCATAGAAGGCCAAGTCGCCGATCCTCTCCAATCCCTCCGGGAGGGAAAGGGATTCCAGGTAAGGCAGAAGGGCGAAGGACAATTCTCCGATTTCCTTCAAGGTCGAAGGAAGGGCGACCTCGGTGAGGTTGGTGCAGCCATAGAAGGCCTGCTTTCCGATGTGGGTGATTCCTTCGGGGAGGGTGATCTTCTGAAGCTTGGTCTTCTCCAAGAAGGCATTTTGATAGATTTCCCGCACGGGCAGTCCCTTGAAGGAAGAGGGGACGACCATTTCCTCCTTCACCCTCCTCGCTTTCTTAAGGATCAGCCCATCGCCCCATTTCACGAATTCGAAGTCCTCGCTTACGTAATCCTCTTCCCCGCTTTCAGAGGAAGAAGCCTCCGCGGAGGAGGATTCTGAGCTCAAGGGCGATTCCCCGCTTGAGGGCGCCTCCGAGGAGGGCTGCTGGGATGAATCGGACGAGGATGGGGAAAGGCTCGAGGCGCTTTCGGATTCCAAAGAGTTCGCTTCCGAGGAAGTGGAAGAACCCGTAGGGGTCTGCGAGCAGGAAGCCACCAAAAAAGCGCTGAGGAGCAAAACAACCTTATTGCGGATCATAAATCCTCCTTATCGGCCGAAAGAGCACGGCCATCGCCGTATTTTAAACGAATTGAAGGCGTCTTAGAACAAAAAGAGAAAAGCTCACGCGCAGCGGTAGCCGATTTCCAAAGAAGAGAGCTCAAAGCGCATCTGGCTCCCGCTGGAATAGGACAATTTGAAAGCGAGGTAAGGGCGACTGTTATCCTCAAGCCCGGTCCGGGCAACGCCGGAACGAAGGGAGAAGGGAGAGCGATTTTGCAGGTCCTCCGACTTCTCGGTGAAGACCGTGTTGGACCAGTAAAACTGCATCATGGGAGTTTTGCTTCCCAACGCGTCTTTGAAGACCGCTTTGAGGGAGGAAGTGACCTGAATGGGATCCAAAGAGAAGAGATAGGCGTTGGTGGTCCCGGGTTTGAAATTCAAATCCAAAGCGTCGCTTTGGTTCGCCGGATTCGCGGTGACCTTACCGGATGCGTCGGCGGTCACCCTTTTGAAGCGGATCGGGTTCCCCAAGGAGGTCTTCACGGTGAACACGTCCCCACTCCAGCCCGCTTTGAAGGCATCCGAAGTGTCCTTGGAAAGGGTCAGGGTATAGTCTTTGCTCCCGTCTTCGCCTTTGACGCTGAGCGGGGATTCCCCCTTCAGCGCGTAGGTGGCGCTCAGCAGGCCGACCGAGGCGATGGCCGCGAAGAAGGCGGCTCCCAATAATTTCGTTTTCTTTCGCATAATCATGCTCCTTTACGGATTGAAATGATGGACCATTGACGAAATTTTGCAAACCTTATTTTCGCCTTTCCCTCATCCGATCAAAAAAAGATGGGCCGAAGGAAAAAGGCCGGAACGCGGGGTTCCGGCCGGATCGATCAGGCGACTTCGATGATGAGGGGGAGGACCATGGGCTCCTTCCCGGTTTGCCTGCGGATCGCCCGAAGGCACCTTTCGTAGACGGTTTGGCGGATTTCCTCTAGGCGATACCCATCCTGGGCGAGGAAGTCATTGACCGTGGCGACGAAGATCTTGCTGGCGTCGCGCTGAATCAGTTCGGCGTCTTTGGCGTAGACGAACCCCCTCATCTGCACGTCGGGGCCGGCGACGATCTTCTTCTTCGAACGCGAGACGGTCACGGCGAGGATGACGACGCCTTCGGAAAGCTCCTGGCGGTCTTCCAGCACCTGCTCGGAGACGTCCCCCACGCCCGAGCCGTCGATCATCAGATCGCCATGGGGGATCTTTTCGTCGAAGACCCTCGCCCCGGAGGAGTCGATGAGGATCGAGGCCCCGTTTTCGACGACGAAGACGTTGGAATGGTTGAGGCCCACCCCCATCGAGAGGGCGAGCATCCCGTTCGCGAGGAGGTCTTTGTAAAAGCCGCGGACGGGAAGGTAATACTTCGGGCGGAGCAAGGAGATGAGGGTTTTGATGTCCTCTTGGGAAGCGTGCATGCGCAGGAAGGACTTCTTGTTGATGTTGAAAACCTTGCACCCGGTTCGGTAGGTCTCGTCGATCGCGTCGGTGTATTCGAGCTCGGTGTTGTCATCGCTGGGGGAGGCCCAGAAGAAGGTGTCCTCGGGCTTGATCTTAATGCGCTTGTCCTCGTTCTCCCCGGAGGCCAGGAGGGCGATTTTGCGGAAGAGCTTCCCGCCGAAGGCCGAAATGAGGATCAGGATGTCCTGGTCGCGGAGCCGGAGGACGTCGTCCAAGCTGCCGCGGCAGGAATTGGGGATGCTGATCTGGCCGGATTTCTCCATGGTCTCGAGCATGTCGAGGGTCAGATCGTCATAGGGGATGATTTTCTTTTTGTTCTCGATGGCGAGGTTGATGACCTCCCCCACGTTGAAGAAGTTGTTCGAGAAGACGGAGACGAAGATGCGACCGGGGGCGGATTTGAAATTCTGGGCGATGAGCGGGGTGAGGCGGTAATTGGGGGCCGTGTAGCCGGGGCGGTTGGCGTAAAGAGACTCGGTCATCAAGATCAGGGTCGGCTCTTCGGCGATGCGCCCGAGGGCCCGGGTATCGAAGAGGAAGGACGGGGTGGCGGTGTTCTCGACGACGAAATCGCTGCAGTAGACGATATTGCCCTGATCGGTGGAAAGGGCGATGCCGGAGCTGTCGGCGACGTTATGGGAAGTATGGAAGAAGCGGATTTTCCGCTTGGCGACGACGAAAGAGGAGGTCGGGGGGACCAAGACGAACTCGAATTTGGAGATGTCTTTGCCGATGTGGCGGGCGAAGTTCTCGACCATCGTCTTGGTGACTTTGGAACAATAGATCGGGGCCGGGGCTTTCTCGTAGACGAAAAGCAATCCGCC
>DCMK01000070.1:5636-10068 GCA_002321395.1 Caryophanales bacterium UBA1624 | reverse complement strand
AAAATAGCACGGAGAAATCCGTGTTTTTTGTTTGGATCTCTCTGCCAGGACGGCTTTGCGGACCGCGCATCCCAACGCACGTACTCATCCATTCAAGCAAAACTAAATATAGGCTTTCCTGCATTAAAAATCGTACAAGCAACGAGAGCTGGGGGCATCTTTTGTCGATTTTGGTAATGCGTCTATGCAGATGCAGTGGTTTTGGGGGCCGCAACAATAGGGGGAAGCCGCTTAAACCCGCGTGATCGCTTAAGAGCGATTCGGATCGGAGTGAATGGCTGAAGCCAATCTTTTGCTGCCCGAATAGGCTAAATCCATCAACCTCGTTTGCGCAAAAAGCGGTGGGCGTCGATTGCTTTTAGATCGGGATCCCGGTTTCAATTGATTTTGTTCATGGCCTTTCCGGTTTTGTTCAAAGGCGGATCCACGTTTGAAGACTAGCATAAGGGCACATTGAACCGCAAAAGCGGGAAAGGAATCATTATGAAGCAAAAAACTACGTTGAAAGTTGGAAAGGGGCTCTTTTTGACATTGCTAATCACGTCCATCTGCCTTTTTTCCCTCGGAATCATCCTCGACATCGTCAACTTCATCGATTTGGGCGACTCCACTTCCTTTTCTTCCGGTTGGCCCCTATACGTATCCGTCGTTATGGATATCCTTCTTTGCGTTGCTTTTGTCTCCGCTTCGGCGACCATGCTGCTTTGGAACCCCGAAGATCGGGGCAGGACGATTTTGTTGGCGGCGGGGCTGTATGTCATTATTTGCGGCATCGTCTCCGCGATTTCGGGATTCATGCTTTCGATTCATTACTACAAAGTGACCTACGCAATCTCGAGCATCATCGCCTTCCTCCAAATCGGCATCGGATCCATGGCGCTTATCCTTCGAAACCGCAGGTGTGTCGACTCGATGATCATCAACGCCGTTTCCTTCGGTGTCTTCGCAATCAGCAACTTAATGACCGCGATCAGCTACGTCCTCGCGGGCCAAGCGCTCCTTTCGATCTTCTCCTTCATCGCCATCGCCTTCGACGTCCTCATGATCGTCGCGCTTTGCCTGATGAAGCGGGAGAGTTGCCAAGACGCCTGTTCTTGCGAAGCCGCTTCTTTGGACAAATAAGCCCAATCCGATCCGCCGGGACCCTTTCGCCGGCCCCGTGGCTCGATTTCTTGAATCCCATATCGTAGAATAAAAAAGAGGCATCATCCATGAACCCACCCGGACCCCGCAACAAAACACCTGATCTCTTGAAGGATATCTTCCTATCCGACAAGCCCTACGATCCTTGCGATTGGACTGACCCCCGCAACTCCTTCCTCTTTGAGGAGGATGGGGACGAGAATCCCGAAACGAGCATCGATTCAGGGTCAGGGGAGAAAGGAAACGATTCCCGTTATGGGGATTGATCCTCGAAGAAGAACGTTTTAGGCCGCGGGGCCAAGCCCACGGCCTTTTCTTCCCCTTTTTTATGGAAAAGCGGGGGGAATAATGGCTTAGAAAGAGGCGCGCGACCCGGGAAAGGACTTTTTTGCTAGATATAGGGGCAATTAAAGGGATTGTAGATTCGCGCGAGATAATTCCAATCAGCCAAACAAATTGGGCTTGGGAGGCCGATTGGAAGACTTGTTTGGCGATGAGCTCTTCACCGGTCGGCCTCCCAAGCCCGGAAAGAGTTCACATGACAAGAGAAGACGTCTCGAGACTGCCCGGCGAGGAGCTTCAAGGCCTCGCGGAAATGGTCTTCGAGGAATCGAAGACAAGGGAAAAGAAGTCCGCCAGATCCGTCAAAGGGTTGAAAGCCAGGCCGATGAAAAGGGATCGGAGGCGCAACGGAATGCCGCGAATGGCGCTAAACACGAAGTCCCCGAATGGGGTGGAACTTGGAAAGCCGGCTAAGCCAATGCACAATACGGGAGAGGCGAGACACCCCAGGCTCCTAAAACGTTTCATATCATCCGCCAACCAACAACAGATTTACCGCTGAATACGCTGTTTGTTCAAAGTTCATCGATGCTTTTGATATAATTTGAATATGAATTGGTTTAACTACTACGGGCTTGCCATTATGGCGGTCATTATGATTCCTAACATAATTTATGCAGTAAAGCATAAAAATCAAATGGCCGTTTACGATAACAGGGCGGCTATTGTTTTTGAGCAAATCGGCAGATATGGCTGTTTTGTCTTTATGATATTCAATATTCCGTTCACCTATATCGGCTTTTGGTTTTCTTTCGGGGAAATATTTTACATAACCGTCAACGCGGCTTTGCTCTTGGGGTATTGCATATCTTGGATTGTGCTGTGGAATAAAAACGGTATCGTGAAAGCTTTGTTGCTTTCTATGATACCGTCATTCGTTTTTATCGTATCAAGCGTACTCATTGCAAGTATTCCTTTATTTGTGTTTGCCGTTATTTTTGCCGCAGCGCATATTCTTATTTCTACAAAGAGCGCAATGGCGGAAAACACGGGCGAGCCGAAAACAAAAAAGTAAACGGTTGGTTCGGCTATATCGTTATTATTGGGCGTGGCTTTGTTTTTTGCCGGCGCATTGTGCGCGAAAGCCATAAGCGAAAACAGGCTAAATTTGACAGACAGCAATGCAAAATATCTTGATTTGGGGATGATAGGTATTTTCCGACGATAGAGCGGCTCTTGACGCATATACCTGGATACGCCGCCTATTATTTTGAAAGTTCTATGATCGGCAACAAATTTGCCCATATCGCAAACGATTTTTACGGAATAGGAAAAGATAAAATCCTTCGCAGAGCGCAGCGCGTTGTGCTTGAGAATAAAGATTATCCGTTTGCGTATTCTAATTTTGGCATATCGGTTTTGGGACTTGTCTTGGAGAGCATCTATAGCGACAGTTTTACAAACATTATGAATGACTTCATCCGCAATGACTTGCACCTGCAAAATACGGAGGCAGCAAAGCAAAGCGGCAATCTCGGCAAGTGTTGGCAGTGGCACCAAAGCGACGGTTATATTCCGGCAGGTTCCATTATCTCAAAGATTGAAAGCATGGCGCTTTATTTGCAATTATATATGAACAATGCCATTTCATATTTGCCGATGACTGATGCCAAAATAAAAGACATAAATGCTAACCAAGCAGTCTACGGAGCAATGAATATTCGCATGGACAGCATAGGCATGACTTGGATGCTGGACAATAAAAACGAGATTATTTGGCATAATGGCGCAACTACCGATTTCAACAGTTATATCGGGTTTGCTCAAGATAGAAAGCGTGGCGTTGCAATTTTAAGCAATTTGAACGCAAACGATAAAATTTCAATGACGGTAATCGGGGCAAAGCTTTTGACGGGCCGGTTTGATTATAAAATTCGATTTACGTTGCCAACGCTCCGCCATCGAAAATCGACACGGGTAATCCGTGCTTTTTGTTTTAAAACCGCGTTCGCAAATGCGGTTTTTGCCTTCACCGATGGGAATGAATCCGCGGATTTTTATGATAAGGATTTTTATGATAAAGTAAATCAACGGGAGAATCATAATGAAAGAAAAAGCGCGAATCCCTTTATTGGTGGGTCACATTGTCGCAAACGTTGGATTGCTGATCCTAATTGTGATTGTTTTTGGAATTTTCGTTGTTAGTGGCCTTATCGCCGGCGCCGTCGGAAGCATCGCCGGAGGAGCTGAGGTTGGGAGCGAGTTGGTGGCCAAAACGATGCTTACTGGCTATATCATCGATATTTTCTTAGCTCTTGTGATTATATTGGACGTCGTCAATTTGATTTGCGGCTTCCGAAAAAAGCCATCAGGGAAAACGCTAAGCGCGTTTATGATCGCGGATTTGTCGTTGGCAAGCTTGCTGTGCGTGGGCATCGCCTCTTATTTCATAAAGAATGCTGCCACGGAAATTTCTTCCGGCAGCAGCGATGCCTCCGGAAGCGTTTTGCTAGTCGTTTTTGCTTCTTTGATTGCGCTCGCTTATATAGCGCTTTACTCCCTCACAATCGCTTTCATCTACGTCCCGAGGATTAAAAGAAGCGAGCAAAATGACGGACGGTGAGCGGGACCATTCCCGAAGAACCGCCTTCATTCGTTATAGCCCCTTTAATCTCGATATTTGCTGCGAAGCGTTTGCCCCGCCATTTGTGAGCATTCTGCCGATGGGTTTGTTCTCTTCGCCATGGGGGGCAGACGATTTTGAATAAGTAGTGGGGAAACGCCGCGAATAAACGCCTCATGGGAACCCGAGATTTTTCAAAATTACTTTTTGATATGGTTGATGGGCGAATGCGTTCATCGAGCTCGGCTTAGTATCGGAAAGCGAAGGCCGTCATTTTGGCGCTCATTTGCTGCGCGATTTCGGAACAAGCGGCATCGAAAGAAGCGCCGGCGGATTCCGTCGGAAGGGGCGGCGATGACGAGACTGCGCCATGCGCGAGGGCTT
>DCMK01000070.1:1605-5525 GCA_002321395.1 Caryophanales bacterium UBA1624 | reverse complement strand
TCGCGGGATCGGTTTATCGATTGGTCAAATGTGCAAATTCGCTCAAAAGATATTCAATTTCGGTTATTCCTAATAGGAATATGCTACAATTAGAGCGATTTCGGTTTTATTTTACCGAATTCCTTATTGGAGGAAAAACATGGGAGTGAAAATCGTCGACACAGCCCTTCGCGACGGCAGCCAATCGCTGCTGGCGACGCGGCTGACAACCGAGGAGATCCTGCAAGTCGCCCCGATTCTGGACAAGGTCGGATATTACGCCTTGGAGGTGTGGGGGGGCGCCACTTTCGATGCCTGCCTCCGCTTCTTGGACGAAGACCCTTGGGAGAGGCTGCGCGCCATCCGCAAGGCCTGCCCCAACACGAAACTGCAGATGCTCTTCCGCGGGCAGAACATCCTCGGCTACCACCATTATCCGGACGACGTCGTGGAGAAGTTCGTGGAGAAGTCCCTTGAGAACGGCATCGACATCATCCGCGTCTTCGACGCCCTCAACGACGTGAGGAACCTCAAGTCCGCCGTCGATGCCTGCAAGAAGTACCACGGGCACTGCCAAATCGCCCTCAGTTACACGACCTCCCCCGTCCACACGGTCAAATACTACGTTTCCTTGGCTAAGGAAATCGAGAAGATGGGCGCCGACAGCCTCTGCATCAAGGATATGGCCGGGGTCTTGCTCCCCGAAGACGCCTACACCCTGATCCGCGAGCTCAAGAAGGGGACCAATCTCCCCATCGAGCTGCACAGCCACTGCACGGCCGGGGTTTGCCAGCTGACCTACCAACGGGCCATCGAAGCCGGGGTCGACATCATCGACACCGCCCTCTCCCCCCTCTCCGGAGGCACCAGCCAGCCCTGCACCGAAGCCTTCAACTATTGCCTGAAAGGCACCAAACACGATCCGAAGCTGGATCAAAGCAAGCTCGATGAGGCCGCCGCCAAACTGAGCCCCATCGTCGAGAGGTACCTCAAGAAAGGGGTCCTCAAGCCGAAGGCCCTCTTGGTCAACCCCAAGATCCTCAAATACCAAGTCCCGGGCGGCATGCTGTCCAACCTCATGTCCCAGCTGGAGAAGCAGGGGGCCATGGACAAATTCGACGCGGTGCTTCAGGAAGTGCCGAACGTGCGGAAAGACATGGGCTATCCCCCTTTGGTGACCCCGCTTTCCCAGATGGTCGGGACCCAGGCGGTCATGAACGTCCTCACCGGGGAACGCTACAAGATGGTCCCCAAGGAGATCCGCGATTACCTACACGGGCTCTATGGCAAAGCCCCGGCGCCGGTGGATGAAGCGGTGCGCAAGAAGATCATCGGCGACGATCCGGTCATCACTTACCGCCCCGCCGACAAGCTGGAACCCGAATTCGAAAAGCTCAAGAAAGAATACAAGAAGGTCGCGAAATCCGACGAAGACGTGCTCTCCATCGCCCTGTTCGGGGATGTGGCCCTCTCCTTCCTGAAAAGGAAATACGGTCTGGAGGCGGAGAGCTTCTCCGTCAGCGCCTGATGAAAGCCCTCGGAGCGATGTGGGAAGTCAACGACTTCCTCGACGCCGTATGGCTCTCCCTTCTCTGCGTGGCCGTGGTGTTCGCGATTCTGGCCGTCATCACCCTGATCCTGGCCGGGATCAACAAAATCAAGGCCCTCGATGAGAAGGAAAGCGTCAAGCTCAAAGACGGGACGATCGCCGACGAGGACATGATCGCCGCGATGCTGGTCGCTTCCATCGATTATCGCAAAACCTGCAAAGAAGACTTCAAAATCGCATCGGTGAAACTCATCGATCAGGAGAAAAAAGGAAAATGAGAATCTACAACGTCAAAGTCAACGGAAAGACCTTCGAGGTCAAAATCCTCTCCGTCAGCGAGACCGAGCCCCTGGAGGTGAAGCAAGTCAAAGCCGCCCCCGCCGCCCAAGCCCCTCAGCAAGCCCCCGCCGCCCCGAAAGCGGAAAGCTCCGCCCCTGTGGAAGGGACGAAAGTGGTGGCCCCGATGCAGGGGACCGTCCTTTCCGTCAACGTCAAGCCCGGCGACCAAGTCAAGGAAGGGGACAACCTCCTCATCCTCGAAGCCATGAAGCTGGAGAATGAAATCAAAGCCCCGCGCGCGGGCAAAGTCGCCTCCGTCTCCGTCAGCAAAGGCCAATCCGTCAACAGTCAAGACCTTCTGGTCGTTTTGGAGTGAAGACCATGGTCCCCGTTTTGAGCAACAATCTGGGGGATTTCTTCCTGGGCTTCTGGAACAGCACCGGCTTCAGCCAATTCTTCGCCGATGAGGGATGGAAAAACCTCATCATGATCGCCGTCGCCTGTTTGCTGCTTTACCTCGCCATTTGGAAGAAAGCCGAGCCTTACCTCCTCATCCCGATGGGTATCGGGATGCTATTGGTCAACCTGCCCCTGAGCGGCATCTTCGAGACCAACTACGTCGGAATCGATGGAGCCGCCCTCGATGGGCCGGTGATGAAAACCGTCACTTACCAAGGCCTGCTGGGGCTTATCTACCCCAACGGCGAGCAAGTGGTGGACACCGCCGCTTGCACCCCGACCTATTCGGGGCTGCTTGGGACCCTCTATTATGGCATCAAGTACGAAATCTACCCCTGCCTCATCTTCATGGGCATCGGGGCGACCACCGACTTCGGGCCCCTCATCTCCAACCCCAAGACGATGCTACTAGGCGCCGCGGCGCAGATCGGCATCTTCCTGACCTTCATGCTGGCGATCCCCTGCGGGTTCACTCCCGCCCAGGCCGGATCGATCGGCATCATCGGCGGGGCCGACGGCCCGACGGCCATCCTGACCACCACCAAACTCTCGCCGGAGCTGCTCTCCTCCATCGCCATCGCGGCCTATAGCTACATGGCCTTGGTCCCCTTCATCCAGCCTCCGGTCATCCGCCTATTGACCACCAAGAAGGAAAGGATGATCCACATGGAGATGCCCAAGCCCGTCTCCAAGACCAAGAAGATCCTCTTCCCCATCATCGTCACCATCTTGGTCACCCTTCTTGTCCCAAGCTGCGCTCCGCTCATCGGATGCTTGATGTTCGGCAACCTCATCAAGGAATGCGGCGTGGTGCCTAAGCTTGTGGAGAACGCGTCCAATTCGCTCCTCTACATCGTGACCATCCTCCTCGGCCTCACCGTCGGGGCGACGGCCACCGCCTCGAGCTTCCTCAACGCGAAGACCCTCTTGATCTTCGCTTTGGGGATCATCGCCTTCGTCTTGGCCACCGCCGGGGGCGTGCTCATCGGCAAACTGATGTGCTGGCTCACCAAAGGCAAAGTCAACCCGATGATCGGCGCCGCCGGCGTTTCCGCCGTCCCGATGGCCGCCAGGGTCGTCCAGAAGGAAGGGGTCCGCGAAGACCCAAGCAACTTCCTGCTGATGCACGCCATGGGGCCCAACGTCGCCGGGGTCATCGGCTCCGCCGTCGCGGCCGGCCTGCTCATCATGCTGCTTGGCTGATGGTGCACGACATCCGAGCATTCGCCTCCTTGCCCTCGACCAACCTCTACGCCAAACAGAACCTCCCCCAACTGAAGGACGGGGAGGTCATCTGGGCGAAGGAGCAGACCCAGGGCAGGGGGAGGCTAGGGAGGAAATGGGATGGGGAAGAAGGGGCGCTATGCTTCTCGCTGGTCCTGAAACGCTTCCCCAACCCGGAGCTTTTGCCCCTATTGACCGGGGTGGCCCTAGCCTGGACGAGCGAAGGATATGGCCTATCCCCGCTGCTAAAATGGCCAAACGACCTCATCCTAGGCTCCAAGAAAGCCGCCGGCATCTTGGTGGAAGGGGTCTATGAAGCCCCTTGCCGCGCCTACGTCGTCGGGGTGGGGGTCAACCTCAGCCAAAAAGCCTTCCCCACCACGCTGCCAAACGCCACATCCTTCTACCTCCAAGGGAAGGGGAGCATCGA
>DCMK01000070.1:0-1519 GCA_002321395.1 Caryophanales bacterium UBA1624 | reverse complement strand
GAGCAAAGCTCCGCCTTGGCTTACCTTCGAAGCCACGACTTCCTCCTCGGCCAGGAAATCACCCTCGATTACTACGGCGAGGGGATCCATGGCAAGGAAGTCGGCATCGACGGGCAAGGGAAGCTCCTGCTGCAGAAAGACGATGGGTCGATCCAAACGATTTCCTCCGGGGAGGCGAGCCTCCTCCGGAAGAGATAGACGCTCAAAAATCTGGAAGAAAGGAAAAGAACATCATGAATCCAGTTGATTTGGCCAAATACGGCATCCTCAACGCGAAGGAGGTCATCTACAACCCCTCCTACGAATTCCTCTTCGAGGAAGAGAACAAGCCCGAGCTGAAAGGCTATGAGAAAGGGCAGCTCACCGAACTGGGCGCGGTCAACGTCATGACCGGGGTCTACACCGGGCGCTCCCCCAAGGACAAATACATCGTCGTCGACTCTAAGAGCAAGGACACCGTTTGGTGGAATTCCCCGAGCTACCCCAACGACAACCACCCCATGAGCCAGCAAACCTGGGAGGAAGTCAAGAAGCTCGCCGTCGAGGAGCTTTCCCATAAGCGCCTGTTCGTCGTCGACGCCTTCTGCGGGGCCAACAAAGACACCCGCATGGCCGTCCGCTTCATCGTCGAAGTCGCCTGGCAGGCCCACTTCATCAAGAACATGTTCATCCGCCCCAGCGAAGAAGAACTCGCTTCCTTCCAGCCGGACTTCATCGTCTATAACGCCTCCAAGGCCAAAGTGGCCAACTACAAAGAGCTCGGCCTCCACAGCGAGACCTGCGTCGCCTTCAACATCACCTCCAAAGAGCAGGTCATCCTCAACACGTGGTACGGCGGGGAAATGAAGAAAGGCATGTTCTCCATGATGAACTACTTCCTCCCCCTCAAGGGCATAGCCTCCATGCACTGCTCGGCCAACACCGACAAAAACGGGGAGAACACCGCCATCTTCTTCGGCCTCTCCGGAACCGGGAAGACCACCCTCTCCACCGATCCCAAGCGCCTTTTGATCGGCGATGACGAGCACGGTTGGGACGACGCCGGGGTCTTCAACTTCGAAGGCGGATGCTACGCTAAGGTCATCAACCTCGACAAGGACTCCGAGCCCGACATCTACAACGCCATCCGCCGCGACGCCCTTTTGGAGAACGTCACCGTCGATGCAAACGGCAAGATCGACTTCACCGACAAATCCGTCACCGAGAACACCCGCGTCTCCTATCCGATCTACCACATCAAGAACATCGTCAAGCCCATCTCCCACGGCCCCGCGGCGAAGAATGTGATCTTCCTCTCCGCCGACGCCTTCGGGGTGCTCCCGCCGGTCTCCATCTTGACCCCGGAGCAGACCAAGTACTACTTCCTCTCCGGCTTCACCGCCAAGCTCGCCGGCACCGAGAGGGGCATCACCGAGCCCACCCCGACCTTCTCCGCCTGCTTCGGCCAGGCCTTCTTGGAGCTTCATCCGACCAAATACGCCGAAGAGCTCGTCAAGAAGATGCAGAAGTCCGGCGCCAA
>DCMK01000084.1 GCA_002321395.1 Caryophanales bacterium UBA1624 | reverse complement strand
AGATTGGTCAGCAAGAAGAAATGCCCGTTCGACTTCGAACCAAGATCGAATTCGAGAGGCTCTTTCCCTTGGAGCTGTCCTTCCGTCAGCGGGAAGCAATAGTCCTTATTTTCGTTTGTGTTATGAACGCTCACTCCGAAGACAGGATCAACCGAAACTTTCCAGTTGAGCCAAGTCCTATCGATTTGCTCGTTTGTGTATTCCGGAGTGTAGGGATCGCTTGCTTTCGTGCCATTGCTGCCAAGAGAATTGCTCATGGGCGAAGAGGCATATGCAATCGAATCGACATTCCAGGACCCGATGGTGAACTTCACGCCCTGACGAGCGGCGAAAAGAGTGGAAAAATCAATGGGATCGATCGTAAGTTTCGATGGCCCATTGGCATTCGTCCCCAAAAGGCCAATCCCTTGCTCGGCGAAGCAAACAGGATCGTACCATTGCCCATAAGGGGCCATCTTATCCGACGACTGCGGCTGTTCGGCTTTGGAGAAAACACGCGCATCGTCCACGCTGAATCCCGTTTTCCCGGACACGTTGACGACGGTCTTCCCGCCGTTAAAAGCATAAGGTCTTCCGATCCAGTAATAACGCGACCCCCCTTGGTTCGTAGAAAGCACAAGCCCCTTCTCCCCCGACGCCTCCGCATCGGAAAGGGTGATATCGCCCACTTTTGATCGAGCTTCGTAAGTGGCTACAGGCGCGTCCAAGGTAACATCCTCGAACCCCATATGGACATTCCCCATGTCATCGAGCATGAAGGTAAGCTTCGTTCTTGTTAAATAAGAAACGCCCTGCTCGCTTTGGGCGTTGGAAGATATCTTGACCCGGCCATCGGAGGCGCTTTCTGAATTGACGAAAAGCCCATTGAAGGTGTTGTAGCCTCCGACCATCATGATGATTTCGTTGCGCGTCTTCAAAAGCTCTTTGAAGTTGATTGAAGGGATGGTCGCCGTGGAATCATTCGAGCGAGGGTTCCAAAAGACGCCTTCTTCGTCGGTTTTGCTGAAATCGGCAAGAAGTTGCTGCTTTTTTTCGGCATTGACTTTCCCATTCTCCCAAGCCATGCCGTCGGTGGCTCCATTGATATTCATCATGGAAGCAACAGCCCCCGTCACAACAAAATCCGATTTTCCCCAGGAATCGGCCACATACGCGCTCTTGGCGTTGCCATAAGACCATTTCGCCACCAAGGTCGCATCTTCGGATACCGGTTTGCTGAAATCGAATTTTACCCCATTCGCATACCATCCATCGAAGGTGTAGGAGTCGTAATACTCATCCGCTTCCCTTGCGGGGGCATTGGGCTCGGTCGCCAATTCGCCGCCATAAATCTGCTGCGGTTCGATTGAAACGGGACTCCCATTCGGATCAAACGAAATCGAATAGGTCGCATGGTGGGATTCCACCGTCAAAGAAACGATCCCCTCCCCGTTTTTGTAAGAGAAATAGCCTTCTTCATCCGCCGTTAATTCTTCGCCGTTGATCGTCACGGAATCGATCACGTGATAGTCGGCCGGAATAACCTTGAACAAAACTTCTTTGGAATAAGGAATCTTCTTCAGATCAAGCCCCTCTTCCGCAAATTCGATGGTATAGGAAGAGCCATCGGAAGGAACCTTCAATTCATAGGTGTTTTCCGCCACATCGATTGAGATCGTCACGTCTTCGGTGACTTTGGAAATGGTATAAACGCCATCTTCATCAGGCTGCAAAGCCATCTCCCCCCAAGCAACCGAGAGGAGCTCAAAGTGTTCTGATGTCACCACCTTGAATTTGAAGTCGGAGCCATGGGCGACGTTTTGCACATCATAGCCCTCAACGGGGGTGACAACGAATTTGTCCCCGCCAACAAAAGTCACTTTGTGGGTGAGAATTTTCTCTTCAACTAATATCTTGATCTCTTTAGTAACGCACTCAAGCGTATAGACGCCTTCATGATCCGGCAAAAGAGAGAACTCATCCCCTTCGATCTTGACGGAGACGATTTCATATCCTTCTTTGGGCGTTACTCGGAACTTGAAGTCGCTCCCCTCTTCCACTTTGGCGGGATCATAGCCTTCCAAAGGGGAGATTGTGAAATTATCCCCCTCCTCGAAAAAGACCCTGAAAGTCCTCTTTTCAACGGGGCCGCTGCTTGTGTAGCCGCTCTCCGGAACCGGTCCGTGGGAATCGCAAGAGCAAATCCCAAACAGAGAAGCTGCCGCAAGCAGCAAGACGGCCCTGCCCCTCTTTTTCTTTTTGTACATATGCTGTACCTCCTTTATAAGTTTTTATTCAAGGCGCTTTTCGACGCCTTTATTTCTCCTTTTCATCCAGCCAAACGCTTAAGCCGGAGCGAATATCATCCAGGTTCTTGGCCGCCGAACCATAGTCGCAAAGCTTCAATCCGCCATCGAACTCAACCGTTACGTTGTTTTTGAAGGCGATGTTGCGGATGACCCTTCCTTTCGAATTCCTTTTAGGCAGGGCTGGCCTTTCGCCAAACCTATTGTCATAGGCCAAAACGATCGGCCCTCGCCGATAGGCGATTTTCCCATTAAGGGAAAGCCGTTCTGCGAAAAGAGAGAAGGTTAGCTTCAAAGCATCCTTTCCCCAGACCCTGTCGATGTGCATATACCCGCATTCATCGACCCGGAAATCGAAAGGCGCGCCATTGAGCACGACTTTCGGCCTCCCCCATTTCGGAATTCGAAGCATCAAATCAAAACGTTCCCCTTTGCCGTTAATCAGGAGCTTCAAAGAACCGCTTTGATAAAGGCTGCCTTTTAAAGAGATGGTTATTTTCTTGCCGTTGAGCAAATCGTTGGCCTTAAATGCCTCGTAGAAATTGATGGCGTATCCGCCTTTTTTCTTTAAGAAAATAGAGGAGCTCACCAAGCCAAGCCCATATCCCCCATTGGCGGGACAGCAGCCAAAGCTCCTGCCGTTTTGAAGCGTCATGAATCCGCCGATGAGTTTGCCGCGCCGATCATTGACGAGCGGGGAATAGCTATCGAAAAGATAGGCTTCGTGGGGGACGGCATCATAGCCGTCCAGCCGCCAAACGCGCCCTTCGGCCAAGGACATGTTCTGATGGAGGTCGTTAACGGCCCCAAAAAGCGCGTTATAACTCATGGTTTCCAAAAGCGAGGCGTAAAAGGAATCTCCGGTCACGCGAAGCAAATCGAGGCAAAGAGACATGAAAGAGACGGTCACGCAAGTCTCAAGACCGGGTTTTATGGAGGGCTCTGTTTGAAGAAGCGAACTGTGGTTAAAGAACTCGGATTCGGTTCCGATACCCCCGACCACCGTGAAATCAGTCTCTTGAATTTTTTTCACGAAAGTGATGACGGCATCGAGGTATTTTTGCTCTTTCACCGCAAGGGCGTAGTGCAAAAGCCCTTGAAAGCAAGCGATCATTTCATAGGCTTTCTTGGTCTGCCATTCATAGGGATAGGAGCCTTCTTCTAAGGCCTTATTCACCAAGTCTTCGCCTTTGGACAAGCCGGAAGCGACGATATAGGAGGCAAAATCCAAGTACTTTTCAGCGCCCGTCAAGCGGTAGAGCTCGAGGAAGACGCCCAGAATGGAGGAACTGTTCAACGAGCCGTAGTTGCTCGATGTTTCAAGGATCCCCTTTTTCCCTTTTCCCTTCCCCACCGAGCGCATGATGGCGTTGGCTTGCTTTTCCAAAGAAGCGATGACTTTTCCCCGCTTGGCCTTGCTTTTGCTGATATAAGCGTAGCTAAGGAAGCCAACCATCGCGTATTTCCTTCCCCAAATGTCCCACCCCGTGAAGCGTTCGCTTTCGACGTAAGAGGAAAGAGTGCCGTCCTTTTCGATGTAACCAAGCATCTCCATCACCGAATCTTCGATGATTTTATAGAGTTTTCGGTTTGCGCTTGCCTTGTAGCATTCGCAAGCGCCTCGCACGAACTTCCCCCAAAACTCTCCTCTCCAAGAACCGTGCTGATCGCTATGAAGGAGGAACTGCGAAGCGAAAAGATGGTACTTCTCGGCATCGAGAAAATCTTTCTCGATTGCCAAATCGATAAGGGACTTGGGATAGCCTCCTATCGAAAGACGTCCAATTCCAAGATTGCCAAAATACATTTTCAAAGCTTTTTAGACGCTCCAGCTTCCGATGGTGGTAACGTTCTCCGCTTTCAGTTGCTCCACGCTGTCGTAGCGCTTTATGCCGCCGTTTCGGATGGTAGGACGAGCATAATAAACCCAGGCGAGTTTGGCGTTCATGTCGTCTTTGAAATACCAAGAGGCAACATTCGTCCCGAAAAGGGATTCCTTGGGGTTGTTGTCTTTGGAATCGATGACGCAATACATG
>DCMK01000064.1:27276-28173 GCA_002321395.1 Caryophanales bacterium UBA1624 | reverse complement strand
GTCCGCGAAGAAAAAGAAGAAAAGCGGCAAGTTAAAAGCAAAATCGAAAAAATAAGCCCTCGATTCAATGAATATGATGCCGATAGGCAACCACCGCTGCTTACGAAGCCAACTTCAATCTTTCACGCTGGCGACCATCAGGACCGAACCTTTTTCAACAACTAAAGACCCCGCTTCGCCCAAAAGCTGATTGGAAATCCCCAAAGGGTCGAAACGCGGCAAAGCAGTTGTTTCCAAAGGATAGGCAAAACCGCGCAAACTCACCACGCTCTCCTCCATAGGGAAAAAGGAGAAGAACATATATCGGTCTTTTCGGATTTCGTATTCCCCGGGCTCGAAAAGCTTGATAAGGGAATAGTCATCCAACATTTCGATCCTCGAATCCAGGCAAAGCAAATCCAGATTTGCCAAAAAATGCTCGATTCTTTTCCCTTGGATCCCGCCTAGAAGCAGGATGCGATCATAGCCTTGGAAGTAAGCAAGCGCGTGGGCGGTGTCGGTATCGTCCTTCACGGGGTTGAGTGTTTCTTTTCGCCTCGCGTAAGCTAAAACCACTTCTTTTTGCTCCGGGCTCAAAGAATCGAAATCCCCCAAGGCGACGTCCATGGGGATGCCGTTTTGATAGCAGAACCACGCCCCCTTGTCCACCCCGACGACGAAAGCGCCCGAGCATTCTTCCTTGGCCCGTTCGGGACGGATGGAATTGCCGATTACGATCACTCCCTTTTTCATTCCTTGTTCCCCCAATGGATGGGTGAGGAGCCATGGGACTCGAGGATCTGGTTCGTCTTGGAGAACAAGCGCATATTGAACCACCCACCGCGGTTAGCGGACATCGGAGAGGGATGCACCGCGGTCAAAACGAAATGATTCGGGTTCTTCACGTAAGGGATGAAG
>DCMK01000064.1:10213-27184 GCA_002321395.1 Caryophanales bacterium UBA1624 | reverse complement strand
TCGAGATATTCCATCACGTCGGCGATGAAGGCGCCATATTCCTCCCTCCGATGGGACAGCGGATGATTCATCCGCACGGTCAAATAGGCGTTCAAAAGCAAAACTCCTTGCTTGGCCCAGGGGGTCAGATCCCCGTTGGAATAATCCATTTTGACGCCCAAATCGTTCTCGATTTCCTTGTAGATGTTCATCAAAGACGGCGGCAGACCCACTCCTTTGGGGACGGAGAAGGAAAGCCCCATCGCCTGCCCAGGGTTGTGATAGGGATCCTGCCCGATGATGACGGCTTTGATATTCTGGGGCGAAGTAAGGGAGAAGGCGTTGAAAATCAAATCCCGGGGCGGATAAACGATCTGGTGGGCGTATTCCTTTTTCAGAAAGGAATGCAGCGCTTTGCTATAGGGTTTTTGGGAAACGGAGTCGAAGAAATCTTTCCAATCCGAAATCATGGACACGATTATAGACTGAGGTGGGATAATAAGCCCGATGAAGATTTTCTGGCTCTTCAACCACCCCGCCCCCTATAAGGTGAATTTGTTCAACCTTTTGGGAAAGAAAGCCGAAGTGGAGGCTTATTTCGAACGTTCCTCCGAAAAGGGCAGGAACGCTTTGTTTTATTCCGAAACCCCCATCTCTTTCTCCGCCCACTTTTGCAAAGGGATCTCTTGGGGCGAGATGGACAACTACTCCCGCGATCCCATCAAAGCGTTGAAGAAAAACCGTTACGACGTCATCGTCCTCAACGGGTGGAGGACTCTCACCGAGCAAAGGACGATCGCCTATTGCAAAAGGAAAAAGCTCCCCTATGTGTTTTTGATCAACGGGGGCATCGTAAAAGAAAAAGAACTCGGCCTCCTCAAAGCGATCAAGACTCACTTCATCTCCGGGGCCTCAGCCTACTTATCCCCCGATGAGAAATCCAAGCAATACCTCGTCCATTACGGGGCGGAGGATTCCCGCGTTTTCTATTACCCCTACTCCTCCATCTTCGAAAAAGAGCTGCAGGAAAAACCCTTATCGAAAGAGGGCAAGCAAGCCCTGAGAAAAGAGCTTGGATTGCAGGGGGAGAAGGTCTTCCTCTCCGCGGGCCAGCTGATCCCCAGGAAGAACTACGCCCCCTTGATCCGCTTCTGGAAAAGCCGCCCCCAAGGCGAGTCTCTTTACATCCTCGGGGATGGGGAGCAGAAAGAAGAGCTGCTCTTACTGATAAAGGAACTGGGACTGACCAACGTCTTCCTTTTGCCCCATAAGCCCCACGAAGAGGTCTTGAAGTATTTCTCCGCGGGGGACTGCTTCCTCTTCCCCTCCAAGGAAGACATCTATGGGCACGTCATCAACGAGGCCCTTTCCCAAGGGGTGCCCGTGATCTCCTCGCCCAATGTCAATGCGGCCCTGCACCTGATCAAAGACGGGAGAAACGGGTTTTTGGATTCCTTTGAGAAGGAAGGGGAGTTGGGGGAAAAGCTGTCCTGCTTCCCCGACCAAAGGATGGAAGAAGAAGCGTTGAGGACCGCACGGGGATTCACCATGGAAACAAGCGCAGAATTCCTCTACCTCTTCTTCAAGGAGAGATACCAATGAGGATCTTTTATCTGAGCACCGCCTTAGAGGAGGGCGACTTCGCGATCCTCAGCGAAAAGGCCATCCATAAGCCCAACCCCGCGGGGCAGAATTTCCACGACAAGCTGATCAATGCCCTATCGAGGTTCTCCTCCGTCGAATCCTATTCCCTCATCCCCAGCCAAGAAGGGTGGGTGAAGGAAAAATCCTTCTCCCCATCTTCAACCCTTCGCCGCCATTACCTAGAAGGTGCATCCAGGAAGCTGCCGCGTTTCTTTCTCCTTCCCAAAAGCATCGAGCGCGCGATCGAAAAAGGCTGCCGCGACATCGGGGAAGGGGACGTCGTCTGCTATGACTCTTTGAACCTTTCCCTTTCCAAGGCCGCGAAGCTCCTCAAGAAAAGGAAAGGATGCAAAACCATCGCCATCCTCACCGACGATCCCCGCAACATCAGCGGAACCAAGGCTTTCTACCAAAAACGGATCTTGGCAAACTCCTCTTCCTGCGATGGCTATTTTTGCTTGACCGAAGGGCTGTATCGCCTCTTCTGCAAAAATGGCGCCCCCCATCTGACCAAGATGGGAATCGTCGAGGGGATCGGGACGATGAAAAGCCCTTTGGGCAAGCCTTATCTTTATTATGGAGGGGCCCTGTTCGCCAAAGACGGGACCAACGCGTTGCTAAAGGCCTACTGCCTCAGCAAACCCAACATCGACCTTCTCCTCGCCGGCCACGGCCCCTGCGAAGAAAACTGCAGAATCGCGTCGAAGCAAAACCCGCGGATCCACTTTTTGGGCCAGATCAGCAAAAAGGACCATTACGCCTGCCTTAGCAACGCCTCGCTTCTGATCAACCCCCGCCTTTACCGGGAATCCCTCGACGAAGTCTCAATCCCATCCAAGGTTTTGGAATACCTAAGCTCAGGAAGGCCGATCCTCTCCACCCTCTCCACCCCCATCAAAGAAAGCTATTCCTCTTCCATCAATTGGCTGAGCGAAGAAGGGGGTGACCCCACCTTGGCTTTGGGGGATTGGTTCACTAAGCACATTGGGAAAGACGGAAGCCTGATCGACGTCATCCCCAACGAATCCGCAGGGCAAGTCAAAACCGATTTGGGCCCGGACGCGATTGGGGAAGCCCTCACTTCTTTCTGCCGGAGCTTAGGATCGAAGTGATCTCGTCCACGGTTTTCTGGAATTCGAAATGGGCCCGGAAATAAGAAAGGTTCTTTCGCCCCATTTCTTTTTTCCTCTCCTCGCTTAAAGCCAAGAAAGCGCGGATCCCTTACGCGATCTCCTCGGGGGTATTCCCTTCCCCGAAGAAGGCCCCGCCCGTCTTTTCGAGCAGCTTTCTCCCATCTCCCCCGATGAGGGCGAAGATCGGCTTGCCGAAGCAGAGGGAAGAGATCAGCTTGTTGGGGATCGTCTTCCCCGCATATCCTTCGTCCTTCAAAGAGACGATGATCCCCGCGCAGTTGCCGTAATAGCGGCTGGTCTGCTTCCGGGGAAGGGGGCCATGGTAAATCACGCGCCCTTCCAGCCTTTTTTCTTTTATCAGCGACTCCACCGCCTCTTTTCGGGATCCCATCCCGATGATGTGGAGGGTCGCCTCGCCTTCAAAAAGCAAGGAGAAGCCCAAGACCAGATTCTCCACCAGCTGGAGGGATCCGATGTTCCCCGCATAGAGGAAATTGTTGGGGGTGCAATAGATAATGTCCTTCCCTTCTTGGGGAGACAAAAACGCGGGTTGGGGGACATAGGCGATGGGAACGTCCTTCAGCTTCAGCTCCTCGCGGAAGTAGGTTTCGAAAGAAGGCGAGGAAACCATGATCTCATCGGCCTTGGAATAAATGGACTTCGACCAATGGTAAAGAAGGCGATACCCCAGGCTTCTCTTCTTCATCGCGCGGGTAGCCAAAACCGATTCGGGCCATAGATCCAAGCAATGCAGATAATGGGGGACATGGTGCCTCTTTTTGTATTTGTTGGCCCCCGAAACGGCGATGATGGGGGATAAGGAAAAGGAATAGACCACGTCGAAGTCCTCCTTCAAAGAAGAAAGATAAAGGCTGGAGGAAACATAGAAAGAAAGGTAGTTCGCGATGATGGAAAGGCGGCTCTTCTTGCGGGCGAAGAGGAAGCACCGGTGAACCCGGACCCCATTGATCGTCTCGTCTTGGACGCGGCGATACTCCTTCAGGATGCGCCCATAGCCATAGTTGGGGCGGTTGGTCACCACGAAAACGTCGTGGCCTTGCTTGGCCCAAGATTCGCAGATTGGGGTGATGGAGAAGCCTTCGGGATAATAATGCGGGGTCACGACGAGGATTTTCACTCTCCCATTATCCCACAGAAGAGAAGTTCGGCGCACGCGTGTATAATGTGGGCCATCCATCATGGCTACTTCGGTCTCTCAAAAAACCCCCGCCTTCGCCAATGTGCGGGCCAACGTCGTCATCAACCTGATCCGCACCCTGACGATGACCGTCCTTTCCTTTTTGACCTACCCCTACATCACCCGCGCTTTGGGCGACCAAGCCTTCGGGCTCTACAGCTGGGCCAACGCCTTCGTCTATTACTTCCTCGTCTTGGCCAAAATCTCCATCCCCAACATCGCCATAAGGGAATGCGCGAAAGCGAAGAGCGACAAACAGAAGCTGTCCAACCTCGTCCAAACCTTCTTCCTGCTTCAAGCCATCACCACCTTGGTTTCCTTTTCCCTGATGTCCGGGATCGTCCTATCGGTCCCCCAGCTTTTCCAAACCCGGGAGCTGATTTACCTCCTATCCATCAACTTCCTCTGCGGGGCCTTCTCCTTCGAATGGGTCTACATCGCTTTGGAAAAGCATTTCTACATCACGGTCCGCTCCATTTCCCTTTTGGCTTTGGGCGCGCTTTTGACGTTCTTGTTCATCAAACGCAGCGACACCCCCGCCATCTTGGAGCAGGAGATCTACCTCTACGCCGCCATCACCGTCTCCTACACCGTCTTCACCTCTTTGCTAAACTGCCTGATCCTGCCGCGCCATATATCCTTCAAGAAGACGCATCCCTACCAGATCCGGCCTTTGATCAAACCGCTGCTTCTGCTGTTTTTGATTTCCTTCGCCTTGACCCTCTACAACCAAACCGATCAATTCCTTTTGGGCTTGCTGGATGAGAGCAAAGCCAGCGTCGGATCCTATTCGGTTGGGGTGAAAGGCGTCGACATCGTCATCACTTTGATCACCTCCCTCTACGCGGTCTTCCTCCCCCGCGCCACCCATTACTATTCCATGGAGAACAAAGCCTTCTACCGCAACTTGCTGCGCTATTCCTTCAACATCACCCTCTTCATCGCCGTCCCGGCCGTCGCGACCATGTCCACCATGGCCCGCCCCATCACCTCCCTGATCTCCGGCAGCGGCGATCTCCTCAGCTCCTCCAGCAGCTACCGCGACGCGGATTGGATTTTGGTCGCCCTTTCCTGCATGATGCTGACCTATTCCTTGGGGGATAACGTCTACAACGAAATCCTTTTGCCCCAAAAGAAAGAACGCCACTACCTCTACGCGATGCTCTTCGGGGTATCCTGCAACATCGGGCTTTCGCTTCTTTTCGCCCTTTTGCCATTCCAGGACCGGCCCGGCATCGGGGTCGCTTTGGCGACCGGGATCACCGACGTCCTCCTCTGCGCCTATTTGCTCTTCATCAGCAGGGAATATTCCCGCCGAGCCCTCTTCAACCCCAACAGCCTGAAGATCCTCGTCGCGGGGATCTTGGTTGGAATCGCTTCCTTCTTCCTCTGCCCTTTTCTCCAAAGTCGGTTCCTCGATCTTGGTTTGGTCGCTTGGGAGGCCTCGCTCTTTTCTTTGATCGCGACCGTAGCCATCGATGCCTTGGTCTACGTCCTCTTCTTGCTGATCTGCAAAGAGAAGCTCGTTTGCTCCTTTTTGCCCAAGCAGAGGAAAAGGAGGGAGGAAAATGAGCAATCCCAACCTCAAGGAAAATAAACTGAAGCGCTTCTTCGGGGTGATGCTCCGCAAACCGATAAAGGCCATATCCCCCACCCTCTACGTCAAATTGCAGTACCGTTACATCACCCATCACAAGCTGCATCTGAGCCCCCCGGTCCGTTATACGGAGAAGCTGCAATACCTACGTCTTTTCGTCTATCCGAAATGGAAGGAGGTCTCCTCCTGCGCGGGGAGGGCCACCGTCCGTTCCTACGTCGCGGAAAAAGGATATGGGGACGCTTTGATCCCCTGCTTGGGGGTCTACGATTCCTTTCAGGACATCCCTTGGGAGGAAATGCCGCCCCGCTTCGTTTTGAAATGCACCCACGCCTCCGGATGGAACCTTTTGGTCCGGGACAAAAGCAAAGTGGACCGGAAGGAAGAGGAAAAGCGATTCGCCTCCTGGCTTCATCGCGACTATGGGAAGGAGACGATGGAACGCCACTATTCCCCCATCAAGCCCCAAATCATCGCCGAGGAATGGATTGGGGATCCCGACCACCTCCCCGTCGAATACAAAATCCACGTCTATAACGGCAAGGCCAAAAACCTCTACGTCGTCACGGGCAGGGGGGAGGACATCCGCTACACCGAGCTCACCATCGATTGGGAGAGCTTCGATGGAAGCCAGTTCAATGGATGGAAAAAAGCCGACGTCTGCCCCGAAAAGCCGAAAAACTGGGAAGAGATGGTGAAGATGGCCGAAGCCCTCTGCGCGCCATTCCCCTTCGTCCGGTGCGACCTCTACGACGTGAACGGGAAAATCTACTTCGGGGAAATGACCTTCACCCCCGCGAAGGGGACGCTGATCCTCGATGACGATTCCTGCGATTTCCGGATGGGGGAATGGCTCGACCTATCCCGCTTTCTCAAGAAATAACCCTCAATTCCATTCCGAATCGGGGAAGAACACCTCCAGCATCATCAAGCCCGTGTGGTATTTTTCCCCGTCGGAGAAGTCATCGCTGGGACGGATGGTTTCCCCATCGAGGTCGATTTCGTCTTCCTGAAGCGAATAGGTCACCGACATCCCCACGACCCCGGAGGGATCGTATCCGACCTCATCGAAATAGAAACCGACCAAGGAAGTGTCCTCCGCGGAGATGTTGGTTTCCAAAGGGACCCCGTCCAAGACGAACGTCGAGCCCACGTAACCCTCTTTTTCGATCTTGTAGAACGTCAAGGAGATGTCGAAGCGGCTCACCCTGCCCTTCCCGGAGGGGGTATCGCTCCCGCCGCGGCAAGAGAAAGCCACGTAAGGGCCATCGTGCAGCTCCGCCGGGAAGCGCGTCCCATATCCGGTCTTGTCGAGCTCCACCAAGGAATAGCTCGACCAGGCATCGCATTGGATCTGCCCGTTGTAGAGTTTGGAAAGATAGCCGCGGGAGAAGGCGGGGTTGATGCGCGACATCTTCTTGCTCTGCCCATAGAGGATCCCCTCCAAACCGCTTTGATCGGCCCAGACCCCAACCCCGTTCTGAACGATGTCGAGCCCCCCGGGGACGAAGGTGCCGTCGCTTAGGGTGACCCCGCCGGAAGGGACGGTCCAATAAAGGGTGGAGTCTCCGGATTGGACCGCGTCGGGATGGCGGGCCTTCAATTGGCCATAGCCATAGCAGGAGTTCCCGGACAGATCGCTCCCGGCGAAGTAGCATCCCCGGGTGCTTCCGTCTTCGTTGACGTTGCGCAAGGTTTTTTGGCTTGCGATGCGCGCTTCCTTAAGCCCTTCGTCCCAATGGGAGTAATGGTTCTCCAAGAAATGGGGGCTCACGTAGGCGTTCCCCGGATAAAGCTCGGATGTATCCGCGCAGGAAGCGAGGAAAAAAGAAAGCAGTAAGGACAAAGCGGCGTTTTTCTTATTCATGGGCGGCGCCCCCTTTCTTTTCCTTGTGGTTATAGACGAGCCCGCAGAGGAAAGACAAAAGCAAAGTCAGGGATTCCCTCGAGAAGGGCAGGAAGGCGGTCGCGTGGTGGTAAGGCATCTCGTCGTCGAAGAAGCTGAAATAAAGCAAAGCGCCCGCGAGCAAGGCCACCACGACGGCTTTCCCATCCATCCTGGATTGGTCCTCCTTCAGGAAAAGATAGGACTCGCGGATGAAGTAGAACAGGAAGAAAAGAAGCAGAAGGAAGGCGATCAAACCGTTCTGCCAAAGGAAATTGAACTCAAAGAAGCGCGTCAGCGATGAGCCGCTGGCCAAGGAGAAATCGACTCCGAACAGAATCCCCAGGACGTTGAGCTTCTTGCCATAGGAAGTCTCCTCCACGAAGACCGAGCGGATGGAGGCGGCCAGACGATTCAGCAGCCCTCCTTCTTGGTTGCGGTTATCCCGGATCTTCGCGAGGGGGAAATTTCCCAGAATCGCCCCCGTGAAGGCATCGATGAAGAGAAGAATCAGCCCAAGGACCACCAAACCGAGGAAAACCCAATAAAGGATCTTGAAGACGGAATCCGCTTTCTTCTCAACCCCTTTCTTGCTCACCGCCCCGGAAATCAGGCGGAGAAGAAGGGCGAAAAGATAAACGACGGCCAAAAGGATCAGGGCCTTCGTGAAGGGGACGAACGCCAAATCCAAGATCCCGAGAAGCCCGAAGAGGAGGAAAGCCAAGAAGCGCTTCGTCTCTTCCTTCGGGGAGAGGTAGAAGCATCCGATCCCGGACAAACCCAAAAGGAAGGCGGGGGCTTTCCCATAGGACAAAGAGGCTTCCAAAAAGGAGAAGCCGCTGAGGACTTTGGTCTCGTTCGCAATGGGGAAGACGACCCCATCGTAGTAATAGACCATCCCCTGATAACGCGCCGCGTAGAAGAAGCCATAACGGATCAAGGAATACAGCCCCGGGATCAAAACCATCAAGGCCAGTCCGCATCCGATGGAAAGCAAAATCACGTCGCGCTTCAATACGGGGATCTGCTTGAGCCCCTGCCCCAACAGGAAGAAGCCGATGAGGCCGAAGGAAACGGTCAGATCCGTCGCGATGCCCCCGATCAGGGAACTGGCCCCGGTCAAGAAGAAGCGGGACAGCCCCGTGAGCAAAGCCAAAGCCAAAAAAGGGATCAACGCGATCCAATAACGCTTCCTTTCCTGCTCGGACTGGTTCCGGCGCAGATAGCCTAACGTCACCAAGGAAAGGAAAAAGCCCAGCAGGCGGAACAGAGTCGACCCAAGGCTTCCGCCCAAGGCAAAGAAGCCAAGGCAAAGCACTTCCAGCCCCAAAAAGGACAGGACCGTGTCATATCGGGAATAAAAGGAATCCTTCTCCCCCACTTCATTCGCTTTCTTTTCTTCCATCACCAATACGCCCCCCCTTCGATGTTTTCATACCCGTCCGGCTTTTCCTCCGGGCGGATCCAGAACTCGTTCCTATATTTTGCCACGTGGGGCCGGTTTTCCCAACGTTTGCCCAAAATGCCGAACAACGTCGGGGTCGCCCCGCCGGTTTGGATGCCGATTTTGCCCAAGCTTTTCGCGTACAAAGCCAGGAAGGTCCCATACGCCCCCGCGCCGATCAAGGCGACGTCGAAGTCCATTTGGCCCATTTGCCCTTCCATCTTCTTCAGCTCGTCGAAGAAAGAGGGGGAAGAGGGCTTGCAGGAGGCGCAGGTCAAAGGGGCCTTGATGGTCAGTAGGGAGAAATCCAAAAGATGGGACATCGATTTGGGGAATAGCTTTTCCTTCCTTTGGAACTGGGAGCGGATGTCCTTTTCGAAGGGGGAAACCACCAGAACCTTCTTCCCGCGCAGAAGGGATGCCCAATCCCCGCGGAGAGGCTCCATCCCCTCATAAAGGATGGGGGTTGCGTTCGGGCAATAATGGAGGTGGAAATACTCTTCCATGTGGGCCCCGGACACTCCAAGGAAATCAGCCTGGGCCAATGCGGGGAGAAGCTCGTCCCCATAACGAGAAAGGGAGGCTTCGTCCGTGGGGAAATAGCCCGCGTTGTTCTTCATCGAGTAGACGACCGAAGGTTTGTAATGCTTTTTGAATCCCAGCTCGATCTTCTCGTGGTTGTTGAGGCAGGAAAGTTCCACCGCCCCGAAGCGGATCGCGGCGAAGGGCTCCCCCTTCGCAAGGCTCAAGCGGAGGGCTTGGTTCGTTCGCTCCAAAGTGATCCCTTTCGTTTTGCCCAAGCGATCGGTCCGCTTCCCTTTATGGAAAAAGCGGATCGCCAAAGAAGAGGGCACGTTGCGGAGGAACCAGTGGAAATAAGAGATCCTTTTCCCCATAAGGTCACGCCAATACCTGGGCAGCCAGCTCGGGATGGTCCACGAATGGGTTGCGGTTCCCTTGGTATCCATAGACCCTTTCGTTCCGCTGCTTCTCCGCCTCGTCCACCGGATCGATTTCATTCCAAGAAAGCAGGACGTCTTTGTCCCCCATCTGCTTATAGGCGCAGTCGCCCAAAGAAGCGACGAGTTCAAGCCCAGGGTAAGTCGCGTACATATAGAAAACCGTCCGAGCCACATCCCCGCGGAAATCGCCCTTCCCTTTGTGGGGGAAACCCAAATCCAAATTGGGGAAGAAGGTCTCCTTCCCCGCTTCCGAAGAGAAGATTTTGTCCGAATGGAGGGAATTCGCGTTCAAGCAGGAAGCGTGCAGGTTATGCAGATCAGTCCCGATGCCCCGGGTGCTTTCCCCGGGCCGCACGTCGGTGTTGGGGTCCTCGTTCCGAAGATGGGCGCAGGCCCAGACGTGCTCGCGGTTCCAGCTGCCGTCCCACCTCGCCAACAGATCATCCCCATCATAGAACCCGCGCATATAGCCGGGCTTGCTCGGATTCTCGTCGATGTAGGGCAGCATCGTCTTTGCCGAGGAGTATTTCTGGAGCTTCTTCCCCGCGCTTTTCCGGCAAAGCTCCTCCCTCAGGGCGTCCCCTTCCAAAGACAGGTCGACGTCCGCGTAGTATTCCTCTTCGCTTTTTTCCGGGAAATCCAACGCGGGTATCCCGTTTTCCCCGGGAACGACTGCGGAGGCTTCCTCCTCGTCCGTTTTGGGGGAGAAGGAGCAGGAATCCGGGATCCAAAAGGTCAAAGACAAAGAATAAAGATAGACCGCCGCTTTGCCGCTGGCGGACAAAGAAAGGGAAAACGAAGAGCCGGACAGACCCTCCGAGGAGAATTCCTCAAGCTTTGAGGCCTTCCCCTTCGCCGAGAAGACCTCCCCATCGCAAGAAGCCTCCGCAGAATACCCATTCCCCTTGATGAAAGCGGAGAAGGACAGGACCTTGGCCCCGCTTTCCAAGTCGAAGCTCAGCGAGAAAGGATCCTTCTGAGGCCGGTTGGAGGAGCCGATCTGCACGCCTTCGCTGCTTTGGCCGAAATAAGGGGAGGAAGTATAGGCGAAGGAAATCCCATTGATGGAGGCTTCTCCCCCATTCAAAGAAGGGAAATCCGATTTCTTGAAGCAATGGTAGAAGCTCGCTTCATGATGGGGATCTTCCTCAGAGAGGAATGAGCTTCCTTCCCCGCTGGAAGCGGAATCCCCCTCCGAGGAAGAGGGGTCTAAGGAAGACTCGGAGGAAAAGGAACCCTCCGAAGTCTCTTGGGAAGTTTCTTCGATGGAGGAAGGGGCTTCCGAAGAGGATGCCTCAACGGGGCTTTGGGCGCAGGAAAGAAGAAGCGGAAGAACGCCAAACAGGAGCCAGGGCTTCACCATACGACCTCCGAAGGCGGGACGGGGTGCTCGTTGACCGAATCTTCGACGATCGTCCCGTCAACGATCTTCAGAACCCGTTTGGCCACCGAGGCGATCTTCGCGTTGTGGGTGACCAGAAGAACCGTTTTCCGATACGAAGCGCAGACGTCGAAAAGAAGCGAGATGATAGAGGCCCCGGTCTTGGAATCCAAGGCCCCGGTCGGTTCATCGCAGAGCAGCAGCTCCGGGTTTTTGGACAAAGCCCGGGCGATCGCGACCCTTTGCTGCTCCCCGCCGGAAAGCTGGGAGGGGAAATTGTTCATCCTCTCTTCCAATCCAACCTTCTTCAGAATTTCCTCGGGATCGAAGCCTCCCTTGACCACAGAGGAGGCGAGGGCGACGTTCTCCAAAGCCGTCAGATTCGGCATGAGGTTGTAGAATTGGAAAACGAAGCCGATCTTCTCCCTCCTGAGGATTTGCAGCTGCTTGGCGTTGAACTTGGCCACGTCCTGGTCCCCGATGAAATAGGAGCCCGAAGTCGGCGTGTCCATCCCGCCCAAAAGGTTGAGGAGGGTGCTCTTCCCCGCCCCAGAAGGGCCGATGATGACGATGAACTCTCCCTCCTTCGCGGAGAAGGAGACCTTGTCGAGGGCGCGCACCTCGTTCTCTTTTCCTTGGTTGTAGATTTTGCTGAGATTCTCGACTCTGATGTCCGCCATGAAATCACCTCATTGGTAATTCGGGTCCAAACTCATCCAGCGTTGGATGAGGCGCCGCCAGAGAAAATGAAGGGCGAAGTCCAATAAGGAAATGCCCAGCAAGCAGGCGGACACGATCAAAAAGACCAGGAAAAGCACGTTCTCCGGCTGCTCCGAATAAGGGATCCCGAAGAATAGGCACCCCAGCATCCCGCAGAAGAACAGCGGGAAGAAAACGCGGAGGCAAAAGAAATCCAGTTTGGTGAAGAAAGCGATCCTCCTCCCGTATTGGTATTTCGCCTTTTGGGGCTTTTCTTCTTTCTTCCTCTTCGGGGAGGGAACTTCCTTTTCCACCGCCTCCACTTCGATGATCTCGTTCTCGTCCATGGGGACTCCTTAATCCAGCAGGGCGATGATTTGGTAGATCGCCTGCTTCCCTTCTCGGGGGTAGACCTCCAGGAAGTCCGAGCAAGAGGAGGCCTCCTTCACGCATTCGGCCTTTTCCTCCTCGTCGACCCCTTTCCCAAACAAAACCGTCAGGACCTCTTTCTCCCCGAGGTTCTCCACATGGCGGAGGAGCGAGGCAAAACAAGCGTGCAAACTGGATCCGTGGCAAACCGCCTTTCCCTGCAGGAAGCCAAGGCATTCCCCTTCCGGGACGTTTTCCCCATCGATGATGGTCTTTTTGCTGCTCTTCCCGACTTTCAAGGAAAGGCACTTCTCCAATTCGTCCTTGGCTGCGGACAAATTCTCCTCGACGGAGAAATCCTCGGCGTCCATCACCGAGATTGCCCCAAGCCCAGCCGCCAAATCCGGGGTGGGCAAAACGATGGCCTTCCCTTTTTCCAAGCTTGCTGCGGCCTGCTCCGCCACCATGATCTCGTTCTTGTTGTTGGGGAGGACAATGACCGTGTCGGCGTTGGCTTGCTTGATCCCCTCTAGGAAAGCCTCCGAGGAAGGATTCATGCAATCGCCTCCCGGGATCGTGACCCGAGCCCCGTAATCGGTGAACAGCTTGGCGATTTCCTCCGTCGGCGCGACGGCGAGGAAGGCGACCTTCTTCCTTTGCTCCAAAGGGCGGCTGACGAAGGCCCGGTGGCGGGAACTCTCGATGAGGGTTTGGTTATGCTGGAGGGTCATGTTCTCCATCTTGAAGGTGATGAACTCGCCGTAATCCCGGGCGTATGCGATCGCCTTCTCCGGGGTTTTGGTATGGACGTGGACCTTCACCAAAGTCCCTTCCTGCAAAGCGACGATCGAATCGCCCAAGCCTTCCAAGAAGGCGATGCAGGAAGAAAGGGAAAAACGCTCCGGCCCTTTTTTGGCGTTGCTCAACTGCAGAATGAACTCCGTGCAGTAGCCGTAATCGAGCTTGGTGTCCGCGTTGAAGGCGGATACATCCACGCTTTGGCTGGTTTTGGCGTCCAAATCGAGCGAAACATCCTCGATGATCTTCCCACCGATGGCCTGCCCCATCCCTTCGACGATGTAGCAAAGCCCGGCCCCGCCGGAATCGATGACCCCGGCTTCCTTGAGCACCGGCAGCAACTCGGGGGTTTTCTCAAGGCTTTTGCGCATGCAGGCGATGAGCTTGGTGAAATAGGAAGCGAAGGTCCCGTCGTTGTCTTTCGCCCCGGAGCAGCCTTCCTTCATGACGGTGAGGATGGTCCCCTCCACCGGTTTGACGACGACCGAATAGGCTTTCTTGACGCCTTCTTCCATCGCCGAGGAAAACTCCTCGACGCTGGGTCGATCGAACCCTTCCATTCCTTTCGCCAGGCCAAAGAAAAATTGGGAAAGGATGACACCTGAGTTCCCGCGGGCCGCAAGGAGCATCCCCGATGCCATCGAGGAAGCGAGCTCGCCGCAGGAAAGGGACGATGATCCCTGAAGCGCGTTCACCCCGCCGAGCATCGTCGCCCCCATATTGGAACCCGTGTCCCCATCGGGGACGGGGAAAACGTTCAGGTCGTTCACTTCTTGCAGGTGGCGCCTTAGGTTCAAATAGCCATTGGTGATCATCGCCTTGAACAAAGGCGCTTCCAGGAAATCCATTCCCTTATTTCCCTTGCAGGCACTCCGCGATCGTCTTTTTCTCTTCTATCAGGTCTTTGCTGATCGGCTGGCCGTAGAAGAAAATCGCGACCAAGCCCGGGCCGATGTTGGCTCCGCAGAACATATCGACGGAGGAGACGATGATTTCCTTCGGGCCGACCCTCTCCTCGACGGCTTTCTTGAGATAGGCGGCCTCTTTCTCGCGAAGGGAATGGGCCAAGAACATCGTTTGGGACTTGGGGTCGATCGATAGCTTTTCCAAATAGCGGGCGCAGGCGTCCAAGCTCTTCTTTTTGCCTTTGCCTTTTCCCACGACCGTGCACAGGCCGTTGTCGGAGAAATCCGCCATCGGCTCCACGCCGACCAAGCTGCCCATGAAGGCGGCGGCTTTGTTCACCCTGCCCGTGCGGGCGAGGAAGAAAAGATCGTCCATGATGCCGATTTGGTGGAAACGGTTCTTATTCGCCTCGACCCAGTCCGCAGTTTCGTCGCAGGTTTTGCCTTCATCCCTCATTTGGGAGGCATAGGCCAAAAGCATCCCTTGGGCGGTGCTGTAGCGGAGGGAATCAACCACGCGGATCTTGGATCCGGGGTGCTCCTCCATCACCTTCTCGGCGGCTTTGAGGGCGAAGTTGTAGGTCCCCGAAAGGCCATGGGAGATGGTGATCATCAAAATCTCGCGGCCCTCTTCCACGAAGGGGAGGAACATCGATTCGATCTCATCGATATTGGGGCAGCTGGTCTTGAGCAGGAACTTCTTGCTGCTCATGGCGGAGAAGAACTCTTCCGGGGTGCGCCGCTGCCAATCCAAATCGGCCTTTTCGGTATGCCCGTCGGGGAAGGTGACGTTCCCGCTGACATAAGAGTCGATTCCAAAGCGGGAACGGAGATCGGCGGTGAGGGCACAGCCGGAGTCGGTGAGCAAAGCAAATGGTTTCATAGTTTTACGGTTTTTCACTCCTAACCAAGGGGATTTTATCGCGTTGTTCCCCTTTGGGGAAGGGGAAGGGCATCCTCCGCAAACGGCAGCGGGCAATTTACTAAAACCGGCAACCCAAGGATAATAGGCGCATGGATTGGTGGATTTGGTTGATCATTGCTTTGGCTGTATTCGTCGTGATTCCCTTGTTTGTGATGCTTTTCATCGTCCCAATTCCCGTCTTCGATGCGATTCTGGCTCGGAAAAGCAAAGACAAATGGAGCCGTTCCGGGCCCAGCGATTCCAAAAACGAAGAGATGCTCCGGATGTGGGACATCGCCTTGGATTTCCAAGCCACCTACCACAAAAACGAAGAGGACGTGCACTTATTAACCAAAGATGGGCTCAATTTATACGGGCAGTACTATGACTTCGGCGGGGACAAAGCGGTCATCATCATGCCCGGGCGCCCGGAGACCTTGGTGTATTCCCTCTTTTATGCGGAGCCTTATCGCAAAGCCGGGGTCAACGTCTTGGTCTTCGATTCCAGAGCCCACGGGAAAAGCGATGGCGAATACCATGGATGCGGATACCAAGAAAGGCTCGACATCTTCGCCGCGGCGGATTGGCTGGAGCAAAGCAAAGGCATCCACAAAGTCATCCTCCACGGCATCTGCGTCGGCTCCAGCGCCTGCGTCCACGCCGCCGCGGACCCCGCTTGCCCGAAAAACATCGTCGGCTTGGTGACCGACGGGGCTTACACCACCTTCTACGAAACCCTGTGGAGGAGGATCCGCCGCAACGGGAAGATCAATCCCTACTTCTGCGTCGCCTACTTCCGCCACCGCATCAAAAAGCTCTACGGCTACGACATCAAGAAAGACGGCCCCCTCTACCGCTTCCCCCAGATCCGCATCAAAACCCTGATGATGGCGAGCAAAGAAGACATCTACTCCCTCCCGGAGAAAACGAAGATCCTCTACGAAAGCATCCCCGATTCGACGGACAAGAAGCTGGTTTGGTTCCCCCATGGCGCCCACAGCCACCTCCGCATCGTCAATGCCCCGCTTTACGACTCCTCGGTCATGGAATTCGTGAAAAGCTTGTGAGGGAAGAGAAAAAAGCCCGCGATGGATGAGGCGGGCTTTTCATTAAAGCGGCAAATCCTTTTTGCGGAACCGGAGGCCGCCCAAGACGTAGGTGAAGATGGCGATGAGCAGCAAGAACATCAGCTTGAAGAAGAAGGTCGCGTAGTCTTGGCTCATGACCGCCAGAGGATCGAACAGAGAGTCGATGGTCATGTAGTTGAAGATCGACATCATGGTGATGCGGATGGTCCCCGGGATGGCTTTGGTGGCGAACAGCCCAAGGATCGAGCAGATGAAGAAGAAGATCGTGAGGCCCCCTCCGGTGCCGATGGCTTCCGCGGTCTTGTTGAAATGGCAAGAGGCGAGGAAGTTGATGCCAGAGACGGCAAAGGCGACCATGAAATTGCCTAACGCATAGAGGCAGAGGTCTTTGATCGGCAAGGAAGTGGATAAATCCGCGGAGCCGGCCAGGATGCCGATCTCCCGGGTCAACAGGCTCGCCGCCAAAAGCGAAAGGGCCATCACGACTTCAGAGAAGATGAGGTAGCAAGCCTGGGTGAAGACGAAGGAAGCGCGGGTGGTCGGGGTGGAGAGGGTGAAGGCGAGGGAACCGGTTTCGACCTTCTCGGAGACCAAGCCCTTGGCGAGCAAAATGGTGTAGACCATCGGGATCAGCAGGGCCGCGATGCCGAAGGCGACGACGCCGACGATGATCCCGTAGGTGTTCATCTGGCCCATTTCCTTCAGCGACTCGTCGACGCTGGTGGGGAGCTGGGCCATGACGCCTTGGGAGCCTTTGTTCATGGCGAGCAGGTTGCTTTCGGTGAGGGAGTAGCCGCTTTCCAGATAATCGGAATAGTAGGTTTCGTAGGAGGAGATGCCCCCGGAGGCATAGCCTTTGACCAGGGTCATCATCTGAGTCCCGGACATTGAGGAGTTCTCGACCGTGATTTCCTCGATCGTTTCGATCTTCGGATCGTGCTTTTCGTTGTAAGCCTGGATGAGGGTGGCCTGGGCCATCCGGGAG
>DCMK01000064.1:2775-10179 GCA_002321395.1 Caryophanales bacterium UBA1624 | reverse complement strand
GCCATCCGGGAGATTTCCTTCTCCACGCGGTAAGAAATCCCGTCTTTATCGATGGAGTCCCCATCGAAATAGGCGTTTTTGCCCCCATCGCGGATCAGATAGTCCTTCATGAAGGAGGAAAGGTAGCCGGAGATCATCTTTAGATTGGAATCGGCCTCCTCTTTGGCCAGGGAGATTTCCAACTCGCTATAGGGCTCTCCCGTCAGCGCTTCCTTGTGCATCTTCTGCAGCATGTTGCTGGTTTTGCCCATCTTCTCGCTTTCTTTGACGCAAACGTCGGGGTTGTAGATTTTCACGGCAACCTCTTCCATGATTTCGTTCCCGTTGCTGCCGTATTTCCCGGTTCCGACGAGGCGGATCGGCCAACCGAGCTCATTGGTTTTGTATTCGACGGTGAAATCGGGGAGATATTGGTAATAGGCGTATTCGGATAAAGTGGCCATCACCTCTTTCTGACAGGAGGAGGAAACCTCCTCGCCGCGGATGCTCGGATCGGCCAAATAAGCCGCCTTGTCCGTTTGATAGAGTTCGGAAAGATCATCGCAGAGGGTGGAGACGAAGGCTCCTTCCTCCGAGGAAGAGAGGAGGGGGAGCAGCTTCAACGAAGCCTCAACCTCAGCTTGCTTTTCCTCCTTGGAAGAATCGTAGACGTCGGACACGGCTTGGCTGAAGACGGCGTGAACGGCGCCCTTCTTCTCTTCGTCCAAGCCATAGGAAGAAGAGACCAGATCCGCGAAGGAAAGAGGGATCGCTTCCTTCAGGATTTCCTGATCGGTCTTGGTCTTGTCCTCCCCATAGAGGGTGAAGTAGTAAGAGAGGATGGATTTGGCCGCGAGCTTTTCCTGATCGGAGTATTCGGCGGAGGTTTCGATGGTTTTGTTGGCCACTTCCAGGGTGGCGTTCTTCGCGGTGGCGTTTTTGACCTCTTCGCTCCCGGTGGTGGCCCGGTAAGTCAGGTCGTAGAGCTTCTTCGCCGCGTCGATGGAGGAGATGAGGGTGGGGTCGTTGACTTTCTCCACGCTTTCTCCGACCACGCTCTTGGCTTGCTCATCGGCGGAAAGGAAAGACTCATAGGCCTCCGCGGTGTTGCCATAAGCCGAATAAAGCGAGATGGCCCCGCCTTTGATGGAAGTCTCGTATTCGGCGTTGTCGAACAGATCCGCCAACGCGGTCGCGGTGGAATTGATGTGGAGGGTCGAGAGGATGGAGACGATGATCACCATGATCAGCGCATTCCCCACCGAGACGGCGGTCAATCCGCGGCGGTTGGAATGGAGGGATTCCTTGAACAAAGGAGCGGAGAAAAGCCCCCGCTTCCTGGTCTTCCTTTGGCCCGCGGAGGTCTCCGGGGGCAAAGCCATGGCATCCCCTTGCTCCGGGGCTGCGACGGCCAAAGCTTCTTTTTCGTTTTTCATTTCATTTCTCCTCCCAGCGCTTGTTGCTTTCTTTTCTCGGTGAAATAGGTCGTGAGGTTGTATTTGACCTCGGACAAATAGGCGACTTTGCTTTTTTCCAGCTCATCCAAGAGTTTTGGGATGTCCTGCTTCTTCACCCGCACGGTGACTTGGTTGAAGGAAGGCTGAACGCGCAGGATCTCCTTCCTCCTTTTGGAGAAGCAGAGGTAATCCTTCTTGCTTTCGAAGCCGATTTTGTAATCGCGGCAGGGGCAGTTCTTGATTTCCTGGACATCAGCCACGTCGATGATCTTCCCCGCGGACATGTAGGCGACTTTATCGCACACCCGCTCCAGCTCTTCGATCGTGTTGGAGGTCATCAGAATCGTGGCCCCGCGCTGCTTCTGTTCCAAGATCAAGGTCAGAAGCTCCTCCCTCATCAAAGGGTCCAGCCCGATCGAAGGCTCGTCCATAATGAGGATGGGGGATTTCAGCATCATCGCGGCGACGATGCTGGTTTTCTGCTTCATGCCCTTGCTCATCCTTTTCGGATAGGCCCTTACGTCCAGCTGCATCCTTGAGATGAGCTCATCCGCGTAGGCGAAGTCGCCCTCCTTCATCCCCATGGCCGTCCCGTAGTTATGCAGGAACTCATTCCCGCTCCGCACATCGGGGAAGTTGATTTCCCCAGGGATGTAGCCGATATAGGGTTTGGTGAGGGCTGAATCTTCGTAGGCGTCGAAGCCGTAGATGCCGATCTTCCCCGAATCGGGTTTGATGAACCCCATCACCTGCCGGAGCAAGGTGGTCTTCCCCGCCCCGTTCTCGCCGACGATCCCGAAAGCCTCCCCCTCTTTGACGGAGAAGGACACCCCGAAATTGCCCCTCCCATGGCCATAGTCTTTGTTGACCCCATCGACCCGGATGGCGTCTTTTCTTTCTTCTTTCATTTCCCAATGCCTCCGTAGGTTCGATCTTCTTTGTAGAAGGACATGAAGTAGTCCTCCAACGTCTCTTTCTTTTCGGATAGATCCATAAGCCCTTCCCGCGGCAGATCCTTGAGAAAACGGTTGGTGTCTTTCTCGTCCACGAAGACGGATAGGCGCTTCGGATCGACGGAGCTATTCGCGGTCTTAAAGCGCTTTTTGGCCAAGCTTTTCTTCGCCGCTTCCTTTTCTTTTTCCTTGCCGTAAGTCAAATGGTATTGCTTGGTGGATTTGTGCTTGAGGTCGTTGGCCACGAAATTGGAGACGATCCTGCCGTCTTTGATCACCGCGATGCGATCGCAGCAGGCATCGACTTCCTGGAAGATGTGGCTGGACAGGAGGATCGTCTTCCCCCGCTCCTTCTCTTTTTCGACCAATTCGACGAAGCGTTCCTGCATCTCCGGATCTAGCCCCGAGGAAGGCTCGTCCATGATGATGATGTCCGGATCGGACATGAAGGCGCAGATGATAGCCGTCTTCCTCTTCATGCCCAAGGACATTTCCTTGCAATAAAGGGTTGGGTCGTATTCGAAGGTCTTGATGAGCCAATCCAACAAAGCCGTATCGGCGACCCCTTTGAGCCTCCTTTGTTCTTGGATGACCTCCGAGCCTTTCAGCGCCGAAGGAAGCGCGACCTCACCGGGGATGTAGGAAACCCCTTGCATGATGACCTCCCGGTTCTTCAAGGAATTCTGCCCCCGGAGAAGGGTTTCGCCGCTGTCGGGGACGCTGAATCCCATCAAGTGGCGGATGGTCGTGGATTTCCCGGCCCCGTTGGGGCCCAAAAACCCAAAGCACTCCCCCTGATGGACGGAAAAGGAAACGTCGAACACCCCACGGCCTTCGCCGTAATCCTTGGTCAAATGTCTGATTTCGATGATGTCTTCCATCCCGTGCTTCCTTTCCGCTATTGCGCTTTCGCCCAATAACTTTCGTGCAGTATATTATTTGACCTTAATTCTATTTTCAACACCTTTGTGCTAAAATTTCCATCGATGAATCAGGAACGCCCTATGAACGAAAACCAAACCCCCGCAAAAGAAGATGCGCGCATTGTGCGCACGAAAAGGGACCTCGCCAACGCGCTGGAAGAGCTGTTGCAGGTAAAAAGCATGGAGGATATCTCCATCAAGGACATCACCGATAAGGCCTTGATTTCCAAGAACACTTTCTACAACAACTTCGCCGACAAAAACGAATTGCTCCTTTTCCTTTTCTCCCGTTATGAAGCGGAGCTGATCAAAGAGATCAAGCCGATTTTGGACAAAACCCTCTACGCGACCCGGCTCTTCAGCTTCCGAAAAGTAGTCGAAATCATCGTCCACTTCTTTTACACCACCCCCCTTCCCTTGAAGCGGATCATCGCCAACGACACCTCCCACGTCCTTTTCTATGGGCTCAACCTCTTCATTCAGGACATATTCGGGAAACTGGAGGCGAAGTATGGGAAATTCCTGACGAAGAAGATCAACAGCGAAAACACCGTGCCCTTCTTCTCCGGGGCCTTCGCCAGCACCATCTACTTCGCCTACGTCCGGAACCTTGATCTTCCGGAAAAAACAGTCGCGAAGGACATCATCCGCCTTTCCTATCCCATCGTGGAATAAGGGAAAAGGAACGCCCAACGTGCTATCCTTGTTCCCATGAAAATTTGGATCATCCGCCACGGCGACCCCGATTACGTCCACGACTCCCTTACGGAAAAGGGACTGAAGCAGGCCGAACTTCTAGCCCACGTTTTGGCGTCCTACCCATTCGATGAAATCTACCTCTCCCCATTGGGGAGGGCCCAAAAAACCGCGGAGCCCTTTTTAAGGCTCACCGGAAGGGAGGCAAACGGGGTCTTGCCTTGGCTGAAAGAAGCCCCGTGGGTGTGGGACCGCCTCCCCCGCCTTTGGACGAACGACCCCCTATGCTACGATCCCCGAAAATGGATCGAGGCCCCGGAGATGGAAGCCTTGGGCAAAAAGGAAGAATACGAGCTCATCGAAAAAAACTTCTATGAATTCATGGCCGAACGCGGATACGCCAAAGAGGGCAACCATTTCAAAACAAACGGAGAGAAGAACGAAAGAAGCGTCCTCTTCTTCTGCCATTTGGGGATCGGGAGCTTCCTTTTGAGCCGCCTCATCCACGTTTCCCCGGCCGTAATGTGGCAGAATTTCTTCCTCGCCCCCTCTTCCATCTCCCTTGCCCAAACCGAGGAAGTGGAACCGGGCAGCGCCTTGTTCCGCATCCGCGAAGCAGGCGCCCTGCCCCATCTGGAAGGCCATCCCGAACTCCGCAGCGAAGCCGGGGCCTTCCGAGAGTCCGCCCAAAGCATCGGCAGATGGGAAAGGCAAGAGAAGGTGGCCAACGCGGATTATTGGGCCGAAGCGAAAAAAACGGGGGAATAACCCCGTTTTCCTTCATCTCCCGGCGAGCCCGTTGGCCTCGTAGAAGGCCTTCTTTTCTTCATACATCCTCTGGTCGGCGACCGAAATAAGCTTCGCCAGGCATTCCCCGGGCAGGGATGAGGCGTAGGCGTACCCGATCGAACAGGAAATCGGCTCTTTTTTCTCCAACCCCCATTCTTGGAAGGTTTGATGGACTTTGGCGATCCTGCGTTCCAATTCGGCTTCTTGGATATCCAAGAAAAGGATGAACTCGTCCCCGCCGGTGCGGAAGCACTGCCCTTTGCCTTCGGCGACTTGGCCCAATACCCTCCCGGCGGCTTGGATGAAACGGTCCCCATGCTCATGCCCAAAACGGTCGTTGATCCGCTTCAGGCCATTGACGTCGACCATCATGACCACAAAATGGCTGGGCAAGGGTTTCTTGGAGAATTCCTCGAAGACTAAGTCATAGGCATAACGGGAGAAGCAATCCGAAAGGGTGTCCTTCAAAAGCAGGCGCTCCTTATTCAGCAGATCCCGTTGGTTTTGCTGTTGATCGAAGCCGATGTAATGGACGTAGAGCAAGATGCAGGCGATCGTGTTCGCAAGCCCGCAGATCCGCAAAGTCTTCCCCAAAAGAGGCCCAATGAGCTCTTGGGCTAAAAGCCCCAGGACCGTGAAACAGACGATCAGCAAAAAGGAAAAAAGGTTTTTCTTTTGGAACTTCCTGCCATAGAGAATGTAGGCGACGATCGCATAGAGAATGGCCAAAGCGAAGACGGCCACATACGCGTAATGGGCGACCCCATGCCGATAATAGCCGTCCCCATCGATGCGGTAGGACCATCCCGTGAACAGGGAAACGAACTGGAAGAGGACGTTGAGGCCCAAAACCGAAAACGCATAGGGCTCGACTTTCTTCAGCATGGAGATCTGCCTCACCAATAAGATGGCGACTAGAGGCGAGAGGGAATAGTCGAGGAGCTTCCCCACCCGGATCAACCATCCCCCCGTCGGGTCGGATCCATTCAAGAAAGAGGCGAGCCATTCCCCGAGGATCGAAACGGACAGGACCGCATAAGTCCAAAAGAACTTTGCCTTTTGCCGCTCCGAGCAAGCGGGGTTCCCGCAAACCAAGGCCCAAAGGATCGCCAAGGCAAGGACTTCGGCTATGACAACTGCGGTATAGAGTTCCATGGTTTTGGCAAAGCCTATTTTATACAACGCTTTCGCCCAAACAAGAAGAACGCGCAAAAAGGAAGACCGTCGGCCGCAACGACGTTATAATGGGTTCGCTTCAGGGCGACGAGAATTACGTCGACTGGCGGTAAAGCCCGCGAGCTTCTTGCAGAAGAGGCATGACTTGGTGAGATTCCAGGGCCAACGGTAAAGTCCGGAGGGAAGAAGAATTTCTCTTTTTTCCGATAGGGCCTCCCTGAACGGAGGTGTTTTTTATGGACATGGGGAAACTGCCTTCCTTCCTTAGCTTGCTGTTTTTGTTCCTTTTGCTTTTGGCCGCATCCTCTTTGGAGAGGAAGGAAAGCGGCCGGCAAAATCGGATCCGCGTATCCTCCATCGCCACATCCGGCATCTTCGGGGCCCTGTCCGCGTTGCTCTACGCGGTTCCGATTTTCACGATCAAGCTCCCTTTCTTCCCCGAATTCCTGACCCTGCATTTCGATGAGGTCCCCGCTTTGATGGCAGGCCTCAGCCAAGGGCCGATGTGCATGGTTTTGGTGCTGCTGGCGAAGACGATCATCAAATTGCCTTTGACCAGCACGGCGATGGTCGGGGAATGGGCCGATTTCGCCTTGTCTTTGCTCTTTTTGCTTCCCGTATGCTTCTTCTACCGGAAAAAGAGGACGTTCCGCTCCCTTTTGGGGGGCTTCCTCGTCGGCGTCCCCTTCCACCTTGCCGCCTCGATGCTGCTGAACGTATACGCCTTAATACCCTTCTATTCTTTCTTCTACGGCTTGCCCCTGGACTCGCTTTTGTCCCTATGCCAAAAAGCGATCCCGTGGATCGAGAATGTGGGCTGGAGCTACGCTTTGTGGGCCGTGTTGCCTTTCAACGCCTTGAAAGACGCGATCGTCCTCGCGCTGTCTTTCTCCCTTTACCGGGGGCTGAGGTATTTCCTGCAAAAAGGCAAACTCAGCGAATGAGCTTATAGAAGCCATCCGCGACCATGACGATCCCCGTCGCGAAGATGCCGTAATCCAAAATCATGTTGGGGGCGAAAAGCATGAATACCCCGACGCAGCAATAAAGCACGATCTCGATGATGCCGATGACGCGGGTATAGGCGTTCTTCTCCGGATTTTGGGCCAATCCCACCAAAATCGCCATCGCCAAGAGCAGGAACAGCATCCCCGCCCCCCACGTGAAAAGGCTCACGATCGTGTCATAGCCAAGCGCCGCAAGCCCGGCGTAAGCCAACGAAGCAAGGATCACGATGGTGAGGCGCAGCCGGTACTTTCGCCAGTCGCCTTTGGATTTGACCAAGTAATAGATCGCAAGTACCCAAAGCAGCAAAAGCAAAGCGGAGACGATCGCGACGACGATCCAGGGAAGGGCCCCGGGCAGCACGATCAAAAGCACGCCGATGACCATCAAAGCCAATCCCTGAATGACGTTGGTGGTCAAAAAATC
>DCMK01000064.1:0-2623 GCA_002321395.1 Caryophanales bacterium UBA1624 | reverse complement strand
GGCCCCGGTATAGGAAACCAAGAGGCGGTCGATCGTCCGCGTAGGGTTCTTGCCTAGGTCCCAGACCGTTTTCTCGCCGTGGCTGGTGATGGCTTGGAACACCCCCTCGACGAAGCGGGTGCGGTCGGGGACGGGGACGGAGATGAGCCAATCCTCGACGAGTTTGTTGATCCAGTCGCATTCCGGGGAAAGGGAAGGGAGATCGACGAAATCCCCTCCCTCGATCCGCCAAGAAAGGAAGGCGTGCTGAAGGATGCCCGTAGCATCCGCCAGGACGATGCGGGAATGGGTGAATCCCATGGGGAAAAACTGGCCCACCACGTCGTATCCCGGGACGATGAAAGTCGTTTTTCCGTCCAACGGGGCCAAATCGACATGACCGAAAACATCCGGGCAGAGCCCCGGGGAATCAAGCAGGTACAAATGCGAGAGAAGATTTTGCTCTTCTCGGGATAAGGACAAGGCGGCGAACAAAGCCAAATTGCCCCCTTTGGAATGGCCGCAAAGATAGAAGGGCTTCCCTTCTTGGGCCAAGGAACGAGCGTAGTCGGCGGCTTTTTTCTGGGCGGAGACCTTCATGAAGGAAAGTTGGCAGTTCTCCTTCCACCCCACGATGGTCTCATCCGTCCCGCGAAAGCCGATGGCCACATCCCCATTGGGGAAAAGATAGGTCGAAGCGGAGAATTGGATCGTGTCGGTCTCATCGGTGACATCGACGTATTTCCGAAGCAGAAGCCCTCCAAAGCGTTTGCTGTGGACGATCGCGTCCAAAAGCTCTTTGTAGGCTTTTTTCTGCATGGGGTAATCGCAGGTGGCGAAGACGGGCTCCTTTTTGGAGCGGATCCTCCCCACCGCCTCTTTCAAAGGCAAAGTCTCCTCTTCTTTCACGCATCCCTCGTAACGAAGGTAGGCAAGCGCGGAGACGACCATGGAGTCGAAAACGTTGAAAGGGTATTCCCCCACGGGGACGTCGCCCTTCCATTTGACGTAATCAACCAAATATCCCATGGATCCCATTATCCATGGAAAAGCCCATCCCGGGCAAGGAATTCGGCATCGAGTTTGTGGCCAAGCCAAGCGGAAAAAGATAGACTTATCGGCGAAAAGAAAAGGAGACAACGACTCTATGTACGCGAAGAACATTTGGCTGGACGCAGACCAAGCCAAAGAAAAGGAAATCCACGATTTCGGGGAAGGATACAAAGCCTTCCTCTCCTACGGCAAAACCGAGCGCCTCGTCGTGGAAGAAGCCGTCCGCATGGCGGAAGAAGAGGGGTTCAAACCTCTTTCTTCCTACCAAGAGTTCAAGCCCGGGGATAAGGTCTACGCGACCAACAAAGGCAAGGACTTCCTCGCCGCGGTCATCGGAAAGCGGAGCTTGGAAGAAGGCAGCCGCATCTTGGGCGCCCACATCGACTCGCCCCGGCTCGACATCAAGCAGAACCCCCTCTACGAAAAAGGCGGGTTCGCCTATTTCGAGACCCATTACTATGGGGGCATCAAGAAATACCAATACACGACCATCCCCCTCGCCATCCACGGGGTCGTCTATAAAAAAGACGGGACCTGCATCAACGTCAACATCGGCGAAGACCCCTCCGATCCCGTCTTGGGCATCACCGATCTGCTGATCCACCTCTCCGCATCCCAGATGGAAAAGCCCCTCGCCAAAGCGATCGAGGGCGAAAACCTGGACATCACGGTCGGGAACCGTCCGGAGAAAAGCGATGCCAAGCACCCCGTGAAGTATTACATCCTCAAGCTTTTGCAGGACAAATATGGGTTCGAGGAAGAGGACTTCCTCTCCAGCGAGCTCGCCGCCGTGCCCGCCGGGCCGGCCAGGGATTACGGCTTGGATGGCTCGATGATCGCCGGATACGGCCACGATGACCGCGTCTGCGCCTACACCTCCTTCCGCGCCATCCTCGATCAGGGGGAATGCGAATTCACCACCATCGCGGTCTTGGTGGACAAAGAGGAAGTCGGCTCCATCGGAGCCACCGGGGCCCAATCGGCTTGGTTCGAGAACACCATCGCCGAAATGCTCGCCTTGGAAGGGAAAACCAGCGACCTCGCTGTCCGCCACGCGATGAGCAACGCCTATATGCTCTCCAGCGACGTTTCTGGAGCCGTCGATCCCCTTTATTCCTCCGTCAATGAGCCCCACAACTCCTGCTATTTCGGAAAGGGCATCGTCTTCAACAAATACACCGGAGCCCGCGGGAAATCCGGGTGCAACGACGCGCTCCCGGAATTCCTCGCCTTCGTCCGCAACGCGATGGACGAGAACTCCATCCATTATCAGACCTCCGAAATCGGCAAGGTCGATGCCGGAGGGGGCGGAACCATCGCCTACATCCTGGGCAATTACAACATGTACGTCCTCGACGCCGGGGTGCCGGTGCTGTCCATGCACGCCCCGATGGAAATCGTCTCCAAAGCAGACGTCTACGAAACCTACCTCGCCTATCGCGCTTTCTTAAAAGCCTAAGCGAAAGGGCCAAGCGGAAACCCGCCTGGCCCTTTTTGTTATTACCACAACACGCTTTTGAGCCCGTTCTCCGAGAGGATCGCCGTTGCGAATTCGATGCCTTGCTGAATGCAGGCGTAAGTCTTCGCTTCG
>DCMK01000061.1 GCA_002321395.1 Caryophanales bacterium UBA1624 | reverse complement strand
TCCGCCTCGCAAAGCGAACAAGATGTCTGGGCCGATAACCATCCTGGCATGATCGGCTGGATGTGCGCCCACAGCACCGCCTTCTTCCTGATTTGCGTTCTCCCGCCGATCCTTCTCTTCGTGATCGACGGCATTTATTTGATTCTCTACGCCACCCGCAAAGAATCCGTATTGTCCAAAGAAGAGAAAAGCGCCATCGCCGAAGAAGCCAAGCGTCAGGCGAAGGAAGAAATCCTCAAGGAACTCCGCGAAGAAAGCGATTCCAAAAAAGATTGACGAGTTCATCAAAAACAGAGGGATTTATCCCTCGTTTTTTGACAGCATAGACTTGACAATTGGCGGGGCGCGCTTTTAAACTTACCCCGCAAAAAGCAAAGTCTGAGTAATCAGGCGGCGCAAAGCTACAGGGCCCTGAAAACGGGCAGCCAGTTGCCGTGGGTTCGAAAACAACCTTGTGGGCAACTGGGTTTATCCGTTTCGGGCCTAATGCGGATTCGTCCGGGCTTACGCTCCGCTTTGCTTCAAGAGTTCCGATGGGTAAGTGAAAACTTAAGCAATCGAAGCGGCGCCCCGATCGATCCTTTTGATTCACGTCTTGATTTTTCAGGATGCCTTCTTTTAGGAGCAACTATTTTGGACAAGGAAAAGGAGACGAAAGCCCCCTCTGAGCAAACCCCGGACACTTCCGAGGCGGAGCCTCAGAAGCAGATCGATCCCCCGACCCCGAAATTCGTCAAAGCCAAGAAGCGAAAGGCCATATTATGGACCATCGTCGGCATTGGCGCGGTCGGCGTTTTGACGCTGGGCACGATCGCCTTCCTTGGCACCAACTTCGGATCCTTCACGATCAAACTCGAGAAGGACCCGGACGCCTCTTTGGAAATGGGGACCGTTTTGGCCTTGACCGGCCGCGGGACCGGGCTGGAGAAGCCAAGCTCCTATTTGAACGCGGAAGGCATCACCTCGACCGCCGCGATCGCCGCGGACAATCTCCCCAAGGCTTCGATCCTCGACGCCGACATCACCACCGACAACTACGATGAGGTGATGGACGCGAAGAAGCAAGCCGCCGCCAAAACAGCCCAAGTGGGCACTGCGGATTCCAGTTCGGGGGATGCAAAGGAAGGCGTTTACTTCAATTACACCTTCTATCTGCGGAACATCTCCACGGAAGAGGTCTCCTATTCGATCAAGATGGATGCGACCTCCGTCACCGAGCCCAGCAATCTTTACGACGCCAGCGGCAACCTGACCTCGGTCCCGCTCGAAAAATTCATCCGCATCCGGGTTTATGAGAACTTGTATTTGGATGGCCTTCCGGCCACCCATAGCCACGTGACTTACGCCTATCCCGCCACCACCAGCGGGACCCCTTTGCCGGAATACGTTTCCGACCCGGGGTCCACCAATCCCGAATCGCGTGCCGTGTGCACGAACTTCTCCGATTGGCAAAGCTCTTTGTTCACCGTCTTCTCCTATGAGGGCAAATCCCTCCCGGGGGAAGGGGTGGTGCGCTACAGCGTTCTGATGTGGTTCGAAGGCTTCGACCCAGATACGGAAAACGTCCAAATGCCCCAAGATGGCTCGCTTGCTTTTGGCATCGACATCACGGGGATCAAAAAGAGAGCCTCGCAGGATTCCTCCGCCTCTATTTGAGGAGGATCCCCTTTGAGGTTCCGCCCCATTCTTTCTTTCGGGGCGCCTTAGAAGCTCAACTAAGGGATGCGGCAAATCGACCAGAAACGGAGCAGACCGGAAACCATGAAGTTTATGACCCGTTCCAAAAAAGGACATAAACGCACCCGCCTGGGGCTTTTATCGGCCTATGCGGGTCTTTTGGTTTTCTTTGCGTGCCCGCTCGCGACGAGCACGCTCGCGTGGTTCAGCATCGGCAGCTACACCCGCGTCCGGGATCTGACCTTCTCCTACAAAGGGGCCGAGCTCTCCGCCCGGCTGAAGATCTCGGGCTCCTCCGGATACATCCTTCCCGATGAGCAGAACCGCTTCCGCTTCTCCGACGAGTTCTCCTTCTCCCCGGTCTCGGGGATGTTCCAGGATTCCTGGTACAGCCCTTCCTTGGACCCGGAAAAGGATTACCCCTCCCTCTGCCAAGGGTATTCGGACTTCGACGATTGCGTCCGGGAAACCCCGGCGGCGGAGAGGAACAACCACTTCGTCTCGTTGGAGTTCTATTTCACTTCCACCAGCGGCGTCTATCTGTTCTTGGACTCCTCTACCCTCCTCTCCGCCGATCGGGAAGCGAACCTCAAAGCCGTTTCCGGGGACATCGAGGAGGCCGCTAGGCTCGACAAGATCGAATCCGCCTGCCGCCTCTCCTTCTTTTCCAACATGGGCTACTGCGTCTATGAGCCCAACGTCGAAGAATCTTCGGGGACTTACTATGGGGGGAGGCTCAATGTCCGCCCCGCCGATGGGTATTGGGACGCCGATGAGAACGGAAGGGAAATCCTTTATGGCGAGTATTCCGACCAAGCCTTGGAAGAGCTCGAATATTCCCCCTCGGGCCCCTCTGAGCCCAAAAACCCCTTCTTGACCTTGGATGGGTCGAGCAAGGAAGGGAATCTAGCCATCACCGAGGAGAGTTTGGCCAAGGTTGAACAAGAAGGCCTTATCGCCAGGGAAAAAAGCTATACTTTGTCCGAACTCCTACCCAACGCTTCTACGAAGCGCCCCCTGCTTTACGTGCCCAGCAACTCCACCCGGAGGCTCGTGGTGAGCCTTTACTTGGAAGGTTGGGATGAAGACTGCGAGCTCTCGCTTGCCTCCGCCACTTTGGCGGCCAGCATCTCCTTCACGGGCGTCTACGCCCCCAAGGGGACATCGGGTTTCCCCCTCCCGCAACTGGGGAAGGACGTCCAAAACTGACCTCAGGAGGAAGGTAACTTATGCAAGACTACTTCGCTTATCTACGGGAAATGATCGTCGCCTTCTTCCAATACGTTGGCGATTGGTTCAAAAGGAGATGGTACGACCCCTTCGTCGCGTGGGGAGGCTATTTCGAGCAATACCGTTACTTCTTCAACAACCATTACCAGAGCTTCGGCTTCTGGGGCTGGTTTTTCTTCGTCCTCTTCGCGCTTCTGCTGATCGGATTGGTCGGTGGGCTTTTGTTCCTGCTGGCCCTTTTGGTCAAGAAATACGTCAAGTTCTACAAAAAGGAAGTCGACAAAGAAAAGCTTCAGCAGGAAGTCGAGCAGCTGCAGATTGAGCTTTACAACTCCGAGATGGCCAACCGCCGCATTTTGAATTTGTCCCTTGAATCGGTTTCCGGCAAATCCATTGCCCCCCAAGAGGAAGGCAAAGAAGAGAAGAAGCCCGGCGATGAGAAGCTCCGCTTCCCCCGTTTGGTCAATGTGGACCGGAAATACGCGGATCCCGCTTCCAGGGCCATCGTCATGGAGGAAGCCGACAAGCACGCATCCCTCAAGGACATCTGCGAGCGTTTCCGCAACTTCGCCGCTTCCCAGATGCATTTGTATTACACCCCCGAGACCATCCGCATCCTTTTCGCCTCGATGGCCGCATCCAAGCTCATCATTTTGGAAGGCATCTCCGGCACCGGGAAAACCTCGATGCCATACGCCCTGGGCCGCTTCTTCAAAAACCCGGCCGCCATCGTCTCCGTCCAGCCCTCTTGGCATGACCGGTCCGAGCTCGTCGGCTATTACAACGATTTCACCAAGCGCTTCACCGAGACCGAGTTCCTGCGCGCCGTCTACGAATCCGGGTACCGCGAGGACCCCAATCTCATCGTCCTGGACGAAATGAACCTGGCCCGCATCGAGTACTACTTCGCCGAGTTCCTCTCCGTCATGGAAATGCCCAACCCCACCCAGTGGAACATCGACATCATCGCCTCCTCCGCTCCAAACGACCCCGCCCATATCGTCGACGGGAAGCTGCACATCGAGCAGAACATCTGGTTCATCGGGACCGCCAACAACGACGACTCCACCTTCACCATCACCGATAAGGTCTACGACCGCGCGATGTCCCTCTTCTTCGACAGCAAAGGCATCGCCTTCGAAGCTAAGCACGAATCGCCGATGGTCGTGACCTATGATTATCTGAGGAACCTCTTCTCCCAAGCCAGCGCCGACTATCCCATCTCCAGCAAAACCTTGGAGAAGTTCGCCGAGCTCGACGATTTCGTCATCACCAACTTCAAGCTTGCCTTCGGCAACCGCATCCTCAAGCAGATGAACTCCTTCGTCCCGGCCTTCGTCGCCTGCGGCGGGACCGAACTGGAGGCGGTCGACTACATCTTCAAATCCAAGATCCTCAAGAAGTTCGAGGTCCTCAACGTCGCCTTCCTGCGCGACGAATTGCTCGCCCTCGACAAAGAGCTGACCCGCCTATTCGGGAAGAACGAATTCAAAGTCTCCAAAGGCAAGATCCAAGACCTGCTCAAAGCAGCCGGAGCCCAATAACAGCAAAGAAGCAGCAACACCATGGCCGAAAAAGAAAAAAAGGAATCCTTCCAAGCGCTTCAGAAAGCCTACCTCAAGAAAATCGATTCGCTCGATAAGCTTTCGAAGTACCGTTCCTTGCTTTCCTTCGTCCAAGAGAACGGGAACAACTACATGGCCCACCGCGTGCGGAAGGAAGCCAAGACCTTCGACGTGAAGTGGATCCAGGAGCTCAATGAGGGTTTCCGCCACATCGACAACATCATCGCCAAGCCGCGCACCTTCATCGAAGAGAAGCGCGAAGTCGTCTTGGCCGCTTTGGCGCGCCGGGTTTCCAGCGCCTCCGTCACCCACCTAGCCTCCCATTCCCAGTTCGTCCACGGCTTCGACGAGGAGGGGAACGTCATCCCCGAGAAGATCCTCAACATCAGCAGCGACGAAAACTACCAAATCTACGAGAACCGTTTGGTGATGTCGCTGATCCTGCGCTTATCCGTCTTCGTCGCCAACCGCTACCAATACATCAAATCCCACGGGGAAACCCGCAATTCCAACGTCCTTTTGGTCCACAGCGATTTCGAATTGGATGGGGTGCGATACGAAGTCGACAACCGCATCCGCCTCTCCGTCCCCAGCGAATCCGGGGAGCTGAAGAGAGTCAACGACGATTTGCTCCACCAGATCGAGGTCCTTCAGCAGAGGGCCCTTTACTACATCTCCTGCCCCTTCATGGTCAAGATGAAGGGGGCCAAGCCCATCCACGACCCCATCTCCATAACCAACCTTTTGGAGAAGAACCCCGATTACAAAGGGGCGCTGAAGCTTTGGCGTTTCCTCAACACCTACACCAAGCTCGGCATCGACTACTCCATTTTGGAGAGGAACGTCAAATTCGACCCCGAATACGCCTCCCAGATCTACGCGATGATGCTGGGGGACGTTTTGACGCTGAAGGCCCATGAGGCCGACGCCATCCAAATCCCCAAGAAAGAAGGGGACGTCAACAAGACCATCATCCCCAAGACCTTGCTTTCCATCGACGACATCGCCTTCCAAGACGACCGTTTCCAATACACCCAGTTCCCCCAGATCAAAGCCGCCTACGACAAATTGCTCCGGGAACGCAAAAGGGCCAAGGGCGAGGCTAAGCTCTCCCTTACCCAGGAAGAGGCCAAGTTCCGCAAAAGGAACCGCGCCGATGAGCGGAGGGAAGAGATCATCTACGCCCGCGACATCAAAATCAAAAACGACGCCTGGAGGGAGAAAAGCGCACGCATCGAGGACGAGCTCGCCATCGCGAGCAACCAGCGCTTCAACGAGTTTTTGCGCGCCGAGCAGGTGCGCTTGGACGAAATCGAGGAACGCGACAAGGAAATCCGGGAGCAGGAGGCGCTGCAGCTTGCCGCCAAGCGCGCCGCCGAGAGGATGGCCTACGAGGATTCCTTGCTCGGCAAAGAACGGGAGAACGTCCTCCGCGAAGCCCGCGAGGATGCCTCCATCGAGGAAAAGGCTTTCGAATCCGGCTTCGCTTTGACCCCGGCCCCTGCCTTGAAGCGGGAGGAGGCGGCAAAAGGGGAAAGCGGCAAAACAAGCGCCTACGACCCCAATGTTTTCTATTTCGCCCCCGGAAAAGAAGGGGCGCCGGAAGTGGAGGGGCCTTTGGATGGATTCGCCCCGAAGGCCGAAGGGAGCCCGAGCCAACTCCCCCCGAAGAAGCAGCCCGCCTCCCCGGTTCTGGAAATCACCATCCCCAGCGATTCCGAGCTCGATTGTTACCCCGAAGGGGAGCTTTCCCCCGAGACCTGGGACCTCATCCGCTACGCTTTGGCCCTTTCCAAAGAAGCCATCCGCGAAGTCAAGGAAAAAAAGTACAAGAAGCGGGAGAACCTGCTTTCCCAAGAAGGCGGGGAGAAGACCTATTCCTTCCCCATGGAGAATCCGGAAGTGAGGAAGTGAGCCATGGCCCAGGAGAAGAAGTTCAAGATCTCGAGCCTCGTGGACGGGGTTTTGCTCGCATTGGCCGTCGGGATGCTCGTTTTGGAGGGCTCCCTTTTGATTTCGGCCAAAAAAGACGGCATGCCCTCTTTGTTCGGGAAGACCTTCCTCCGCGTTTTGACCGGATCCATGGACGGCCCGGATACCCCCTCTTTGTATTTGACCCGCGAGGGGAACCAAGAGCAAGGGCGGGTCAACGGGGTCTATTACACGTTGGAAGAGGCCGACAAAGCCGGAGGCGGGGTCAGCTTCGAATTGAAGAAAAACGGCCCATGGATGCTTGGGATCGACACGGCCGCGGTGCTGGAGAAGAAAAGTTTCGAGCAGGTCGTCCCCGGGGACATCGTGACCTTCCGCTACGACATCCCGACCACCGATGGGGTCTACCCCGACCAACTCGTCTCCCACCGGGTCATTGAGATCGTCGATTCGACCCTTTATTGCTATGGGGACGCCTATCCGAAAGCCGGATACCCTTATTCCACCTCCTCTTCCTCCTACCAAGGCGTGCAGCGGATCGAAAAAGAAGATTACGTGGGGACCATCGTCTCCAAAAGCGATTTCCTGGGCGGGGTGCTGGTCATGACCTCCTCCCCCTATTTCGTCCCTGCGGTCGTGGGGGTTCCCTTCTTGGCCATGGCCGGCTTCTCCTTCGCCTCCTCCTTCCAGCGGCAAGCCGCGTTGAAGAAAGAGGAGAAGAGAAGGGTCCAAGCCCTCGTCGATGCCTCGGGGGTCGATCCTAACGATGAAGCCAATTACGAACGGGAAGTCGAGAAGGCTTCCATCAAGGTCCAGATCCAAATGGAGATGGAGGAGGAGAAGGAAAAGCAAAAGGAAATCCTGCGCGCCCAACTGAAGAAGGAAAAAGATAGATTCAAAAAGGAAATGAGGAAGGAGGCAAAGAGAAGCCATGGAAAAGAATAGAAAAAGAAGAGCCGAGAAAACCTACCGCTCCTACGCTTATTGGGGGCTGGCTTCCCTTTCTCTTGCCACCGTCTTCTTCCTTTTGCTTTTGACGTTCGGGATTTTGCTGGAGACGCGCTACTCCGGGGGAAGCCCCATCAATTGGATCTTCTTCTACTTCGGTTTGGCCACGTTGGTCGGGTCTTTACTTTTGGCCTTCCTTTTCTATTGGCTCCGCAGCCGCATGAAGAGCGAGCAAAGCGCCTCCTTCGGCTATTTCAGCAAACCCACCTTCGTCTATACCTCCTCCGCCTTCTCCAAAACCGTGCGCAAGCTCTCCAACACCAAGAAAAAGAAAATCGGCGACGGGATCGTCGCCTGTTTGAACATCAAGGGCATCAACAGCGACATCCTCAATTTCTACGGCGTCCAAGAGGTGAAGGAGATCAACTCCATCGCCTACGATTGCATCGCCTCCCAGTTTCAGGATCCCGGCAAATACAGCTTCGGGTTCTCCTCGATGAACTGCTTTTTGCTCTACACCAAAAGCATCGACGCGGAGCTTTTCGAGCATCAGCTCCGCGATCTGGGCGATCAAATCGGGAACAAAGTCGCCGCCCGGGGAAAAATCGGTTCCTTGACGGTTCTGTTCGGATCCTGTCCCCTCCGGGAATGCCAGAATGTGGACGAGGCCATCGACCACGCCATGCTCGCTTCCAAATACAACGCGATGAACCGCTTCTCCTCCGCGGTCGCTCCCTTCTCCAAGGACCAGATGAGCCTCTCCAACGGTGAGCGCGAGCTTCCTTCGGACATCCTCCGGGCCATCAAAGAGGAACAGTTCCAGATCTTCTATCAGCCCAAGTTCAATCTGAGAACCAACCGCTTCTACGGGGCCGAGGCCTTGGTGAGGTGGAACCACCCCACCCGCGGCCTTCTCCCCCCGAGCTTCTTCATCCCCTTCTCCGAGAGGGCTGGACTCATCGTCGATTTGGACCATTACATCTATGAGCACGCCCTGCGCGACCTATCCAAATGGGAGAACGGCGGGGAGCGCTTGGTGAAGCTTTCCATCAACCTCTCCCGCCGCACGGTCTACGACGAAGGCCTTTTGGACTTCCTCTCTTCCACCGCGGACCGCTTCGGCGTGGAGCATAAATGGCTCGACATCGAGCTCACCGAATCCTTGGCCGCCCGCGACGCCGCCTTCCTTTATCAGCTCGTCTCCAAAATCAAAGGACTTTCCATGGCCACCTCCATCGATGACTTCGGGGTCGGCTATTCCTCCTTCAATTCGCTGAAGAAGCTCCCCTTCGATACCCTGAAGATCGACAAATCCTTCATCGACGACATCGAAGTCGACAAAAAAAGCCGCGACATCGTCCAGGCCATCATCTCCCTGTCCCATTCCCTCGGCATTTGGACCATCGCCGAAGGGGTGGAGACGGAGAAGCAAGTCACCCTGCTCAAAGGCATGGGGCTCGACGCGGTCCAAGGCTATTACTACTCCCGCCCGCTCAACAGCTTCGAATTCCAGCGCTTCCTCAAAAGCAATCCCTTTGAGACCCCTTTGGAGAAAGGAGAGAAGAAATGATCGCGATCCTCGGGCAAACCCAAGACGACATCCTCTATTTCACCGCGAAGATGAGAATCGAGAGGACCGAAGACGTCATCGGCAAAGTCAAAGCCTATTTCGGCCATCTCTTCGCCGATGAGGTGGTTTTGGCCGCAGTCGGGGAAGGGAACGAAACCACCGCCATGGTGAGCGCCGTCCTCATCGACCGCTACGACCCCTATCTGATCTTCAACATTGGCACCTGCGCCTCCTTCCAAAGGGAGCTCCGCCAAGGGGACATCCTCATCGCCGACCGCGTTTACCTTTCCGGCGTCGACTTCTCCAAGGAATACCCCCTCTCCTATGGGCAGCTCCCCGGGGAGAGCCCCTTCTTCGTCGGCGATCTGCGCCTCTCCGACAAAGCCGAGAGGGAGTCTTACCTCGTCAGCTCGCGCTACATCCAACGCGGCTATTTGCTTTCCGCTTCCTCCTTCTTCACCGAAAAGGAGGAAATCGATTGCATCCTCCGGCCCCATTTCCTCGCCCAAGAGGCCTTGAAGGCCTATGATTCGGGGTCGGGCGGCATCCTTTTGTCCGCCAGCCAAAAGAAAGTCCCGGTGGTCTCCATCAAGTCGGTCGCCTATGAGCTCGGCAACTTGGAGCAGCGCCTGAATTTCCGCAGGAAGGGCCTTGAGGCGATGCCGACGATCGGCAAGATCGTCAGCCGCACCCTTCTGGACCAAGGAGAGAACCTATGAAAAAAAAGAGCGTTTGGAAAGAAAAACCCTTTTGGAGCCTCCTCCTCTTCCTTTTCTGCGGGGTCGGCTTCGCGATCGCCTTCGGCTTCTCCATCGCCTACCGGGTCTATTGGGCCCAGTGGCTCTTCTTCTCCCTCTTCACCGCTTTGTTCCTCCTCACCGCCATTTCGGCCTTTTTGCTGCACGCCTCCTTCTCCGAAAGGCAAGGCGATGCCATCGATTCTTTGAAGGGGACAGATTTCCTCCTACCATGGGGGGGCGATGCCTTTGCTCTCCCTGGATGAAAAGAAGCTCGGGGGCTTCCTCCCCCTCCAGGAATCCATCAACGCCTTCCTGGAGAACTATTCGCGCTTCGAAATCGTCGCAAAAAACACCTCCCAAGACAAAACCGTGCGCGACCAAATCGCCTTGGGGCACGTCTTCCGCGAGGAGGATTTCAAGAAGAACATCTATTTTGAGCTTCAGTCCACCCATTCCTCCCGCAGCGCTCTTTTGATGTTCTCCCTCGAATCCAAGAAAGAGGACCCTTCGAAGGAGAAGAGCGCCCTCCTTCAGAGCATCCGTGCCCATTTCCCCGGATCGATGATCGGCGAAAGGGAGGGTGGGTTCTCCTGCTTTGTCTACCAAGTCGGGGCCATCTTGGCCCTGAAAACCTCTTGTCAGAGGATGGCTCGGGATTTCTGCCTGCTCGACCTAGGTGAAGGGGAAAACGTCTCCTATTGCAAAATCGGCGGAGCCGTCTATCCCTACGTCTCGATGTCGGACCTCTACGCGGAGGCGGAGAAGGCGCTTCGCCAAAGCGATGGCGTCAACATCGTGTCCTCTTTGGACCGTTTCTATTTCCCCCGCACCATCCTCACCGAGAACAACAAGCTCGTCATCTACGAAGGGTTCCTCGATGCCTCGAAGGCCCATTTCCAGTCCCTTCCTACCCGCGTGGAGAAGATCGCCTTGCTCTCCTCTTTGTTCACCTGGGCCAGCTCGACTTTAGGGCTCTCCAGCGGAGGCTATATCGCCTTCGATCCGGAATCCTCCGAGTACCGCGTGGAGATGGACGTTGGCCGAAACGGGGAGAACCTCTCCTTCGGGAAGCTTGGCAAGCGTGTCCCGTCCAAGATCCTGGACCCCCTGTTCGAAGAAGCCTCCTCCGACCTCTACTTCGCCGTCGGGGACGTGGAGAAGCTGCCCGGGGAGTATTCTTCTTTCCTCAAGAACCTCGGCATCTCCTCCCTCTTCCTCCGCTCCATCGAGAAATCCGGGAAAAAGGTGGCGCTGCTCTTCCTTTGCGGGGAGGGGAAGATCGCCTTCGACTCCCTTCTGACCCACAGCATTTTGGATTCCTTCGCCAGCTTCGTCGGCGACGTGGTCTACCAAATGGAGGGGGAGAAGCGCTTGGAAGGTTCGCTTCGCCTATTGGACGCGCTGTCCACCCGGACCCATCGCTACCTTTATTCCATCGATCGGACCACCCATCGCCTCAGTTTCCTCAGCGACGATTTGAAGAAAGCCTATCCGGAAGCCCACGTCGGCGATCTTTGCTACCGCGCCTTCGGCCGTTCCAAGGACGCCCCCTGCTCTTATTGCCCCCTTTCCCACGGCAGCTGCTCGCGCCTCTTCCAAGAGCTTTCCGCCTCCCCTTGCTCCTACAGCGTTTTGGAATACCGCGGCTCCTATGCGGATCGCTCCACCTTGCTTTTGGAGCCCCAAGGCGTGGATTCCTCCGCCCTCCGAAGCTCGCGCTTGGTCGATGAGGCGTTCATGATCCGCAATCAGCAGGCTTTGGCTTTGGTGGTCAACCGCGATTGCAAAAACCGCAACCCCGGTTATGTTTTGGCCGCGCGGATCAATAATTTCTCCTCCTTGTCGGAAGCTCTTCCCGAGACCGATGCCACTTCTTTGTTCGGGCAGATCGTCAAGAACTTCCAAGACGCCGGATACGAGGATCTGCTATATCGGTTCGATGAGAACACATTGGCGTTCTTCTTGCCTGGGTACACCAAGACCAAGGCCGTTTCCTTCGTGGAGGAAACCGCCGAGATCTTCGCGATCCCTTTGGAGTCGGGGGCCCAGTCCAAGCTTTGCGAGGTCTCCTATGCCCTCGTCGCCTTCCCCGGCGACGTCAGCAACGCTCGCCAAATGGTCACCCTCATCCAAAACGACATGAAGAGATGCGACGAACTGGGAAGCGGCTATTTGGTCGACCAAAGCGGTTCGGCGCCTCGGAGAGCCAAACGCAACGAGTTCGTCACCTCCCTACTCAAAGAAGCCATCGAGAAAGAGAAGATGCGCGCCTTCCTCCAGCCGATCGTCGACGGGAAGACGCTGCGCCCGATCATCGGCGATATCCGCGCCGCCCTCTACGGGCCCGATAAAAGCGAGATCGCCCCGGCCGAATTCATCCCCCTGGCGGAGAAATCCGGCCTTGTTTCGCGCATCGACGTTTCATCCTTTCAGGCCATGGGCGAGCTTTTCTCTCAGTATGGCTACACGATTTTCCGGAACGTCGGCTTGATCCATCTGGCCATCTATCTTTCCTTGGATTCGCTTTTGGACCAAAGCTTCCCAGAGCAAGTGAAGAAGGCTTTCTCTCAATATCATTTCCCGAAGGACTATGTCCAATTCGAAATCAAAGCCGCCTACCTCTCCAAGAACGCGGATGCGGTGAAGAAGTTGCAGAGCTCCCTTTCCTCCCTCGCTTTGGAATGGGTCGCTTCCGAGTTCAACTATGAGCGCGATGAATTCGAGGCGCTGAAGGACTTCAACATCAAGACGGTAAAAACCGATCGCCTTGTGGTCGCTAACGCGATCTCCTCCCCCCGCGACGGAGCTTCCTTCGCCCGGTTCTGCTCCGACGCCCAAAAAGCCGGGATTGCCATCGTCGCCACCGGAGTCGAAACCGAGGAGCAATGCAAGTTCCTCTCTCACCTCGGCGTATACGCGATGGAAGGTTATTACTTCGGCCGCCCGATGAACGAGGAAGATTTCATCAATTACGTCGCCTACGGTTCAGACCCGACACGAAGGTAAAAAACATTCACGTTTTTCACCCCCGGAAACGGGGGTTTTCTTTCGGGATGCCGAGCCACAAAAACGGCCCTGTGGGGCGAAAAGAACTTTTCCCTTGCCTTTATACGCAAAAAGGAGAAAACGCCTTCTAGGGCCGTTTAATTCATTATTTTCTTTTTTGCTTTCTTTATTGCAAAAACATTACTCTTACGGAAAAGTAAGATTGCGCTTTCGAAAAAGAAAAGTATGGAATAACAATATCATTTAAAAGAGTAATGTTGTTTCTTAAAAAGTAATGTTAAAGTAATGTTAATTGAGGAATTTCAGCATGGGCATAAACGTTCGGCAAATCATTCCGGAAGCCCCCTGGGGGAGCTTCGATGCGGTCTATTTTCCAAAAGGGGATCCGGAGGAGAGGAATGCAGCCATCAAGGCTTTGGCAAGCTTTGCCAATACCCGGGGCGGGATCGTTTTCTTCGGCGCCGATCATAATGGGGAGGCTGATGGGCTGGAGGTCGATGAGATCGCCGAGATCAAATCGGATTTGGCTTCTTCTTGGGAAAAGGACGTTTGCCCAGCCACCCCTCTTCGTTTCTTCATGAGAAGCTTGGACGACATGGCGGAGAAATACGTTTTAGGCGCCGCGGTCGATAAAAGCGACGAAGGCTGTCGCTTCCAAGGTCAGGCCCTTCGCTTCGATTCTGGAGAAACGCTTCCTTTGGACGAAGGAGAAGAGAATTGGGGGGAGCTCCTCGCCTCCAGCAAGATCCCTTTTCGGGCCTCCTCTTATTCAAACTTGGCCTCCTTGCTTTCGCCTTTGAGTTTGAATCAAGCCCTAACGGGGAATGGCCTTCTCCTTGGACCAGGTGTTTGCCGCACGGGCTTGGTTCTATTTCGGGACTTGTACGACGGGAAAAACACCTCGGTAGAGATCCGTACTTTTGAGGAAGGGGGTCAAATACCTATGGCCCAAAAAACCGTTTTGGGGCCTCTCCAAAGCGTTTTTACCGAAACGATCGACTTCCTCATGAGCAATCCGGCGTCGTTTCTCAGCAAGGAATTTTCGGCCTCTGTCGAGGCGAAGCGGGAACTCCGGCAAGCCTTGGCCTTGTGCTTCCTAAAAAGAGATTACCAAGAAGGCCGCCCGATCGAAGTCTTCCTATTCCCAAGGCGGATCCAATTCGTCTGCGGGGGAAGCTTGCAAAAGAAAACGGGCGAAGAGCTGCTTCTACGCCTGATGTCGCTTTGTTCCTTCTGCCAGGAAGGCGACCTGAGTTTGGATTGCCTCTCCATTGAAGCCTCTTCCCCCTTTCGAAGCAAGACCCTGCGTTGCCGGAGGGACGGTTTCGAATTGTCGCTGTCTTTGGGGGAGGAGGATGCGTTCCCCCGCCCGATGCTCCGGAGGAAGAAAAAGGCGGATGCGGCCATGAAAGGGAAACTCCTAGAGATTTTGAAACAAGGGGATATGGGCGTGGCTGAGCTTCAAAGGGCAACCCCGTTTTCCAGCCGCGCCTATTTCCTGAAGGCCTTGATCAACCCCATGATGGAAGAAGGGCTGATCGAAAAGGTCGGGGACAAGCACTCCCCCGTCTGCTTTTTCCACCTCAAAGGAAAGTGAGGTTCCGCGTCAGCGGCTGTGGTAGAGCTTTTTCGTTTCGTAATAGGGATCGCTGGTGTTTTCGATGCCGAGCTTCCTTAGGGTGCCATTGTCCATTTCCGAGAGGATGACCGTGCTGTGGGACTGGCATCCACGGAGCTTCGGCAATTGCTCCAACGCCATTTCGGCCAAGGGGTTGGTCACCGCGGAGATGGAAAGGGCCAAAAGGATTTCGTCTAAGTGAAGGCGGGGGTTGTGCCCACTGAGCGAGTCGGTCTTCAGCTTGCAAATCGGCTCCAGAATCGCCTTGGGGATGAGCAAAACGGAATCGCGAATCCCAGCCAGGTGCTTCAAGGCGTTGAGGATCATGGCGCTGTTGCAGCGGAGCAAGGGGGAGTTCTTTCCCGTGATGATGGTTCCGTCATCGAGTTCAATCGAAGCGGCGGGGCCTTGGGTCTTCTCCGCCTTCATCCTTGCTTCGGCGATGACGCGACGTTCTTTTTCCTCGATGCCGTTGTTGTTCATGATAGAAGAGATTTTCGCGATCTCTCCCTCGTTGTTTTGCCCCTGCCTGCGCTTTACCAAAGCTTTCAGGTAGCGGCGGATGATCTCCTGGCGCGAGGCTTTTCGGCAGGCTTCGTCATTGCAGATGCAAAACCCTGCCATGTTAACGCCCATGTCAGTGGGGGAATGGTAGGGGGAAGAACCGAAGATTTTTGTGAATACCCGGTTCAGGACCGGGAAGATCTCAACGTCACGGTTGTAGTTGACCGTGCTGACGCCATAGGTCTCCAAATGATAAGGGTCAATCATGTTGACGTCGTCCAGGTCCGCGGTCGCGGCCTCATAGGCCAAGTTGACCGGATGCTTCAAAGGAAGGTTCCAAATAGGAAAGGTCTCGAACTTCGCATATCCGGACTTCACCCCGCGTTTGAAATCGTGGTAGAGCTGGCTGAGACAGGTGGCCATTTTCCCACTTCCGGGCCCAGGGGCGGTGAGCACGACCAAAGGACGGGAGGTTTCGATGGAATCGTTTTTGCCTAAGCCCTCCTCAGAGACGATTTTGTCCACGTCGTAGGGGTAGCCTTCGATTCTGTAGTGACGGTAAGTCCTCACCCCGAGTTTTTGCAGGAGCTTCTCAAAGACCTTAGCCCCTTTCTGGTTTTGAAACTGGGTCAATACGACCGAGCTGACGTGTAGCCCCGCTTCGACGAAGGCGTCGATCAAGCGGAGAACCTCTTGATCGTAAGTGATCCCTAAGTCGCCGCGGGTTTTGGCCTCTTCGATCGTCTGGGAATTGATCGCGATGACGATTTCGGCCTCGTCCCTCATTTTAAGAAGCAGTTGGAGCTTCGCGTCGGGGACGAATCCGGGCAGGACGCGGGAGGCGTGGTAATCGTCGAAGAGCTTCCCCCCGAATTCGAGGTAAAGCTTGCCCCCGAATTGGGCGATCCTCTTTTCGATGTGCTCGCTCTGCATCGCCAAGTACTTTGCATTGTCAAAACCGATTTCAGGCATGGTCTTCTCCTTCAGAAAATATCGTTCTAAAGTCTAACAAAAAAC
>DCMK01000008.1:30253-30859 GCA_002321395.1 Caryophanales bacterium UBA1624 | reverse complement strand
TTTGTATTTCCAGTGGGCGGCGACTCCGGTCTCGGCGATCTGGTCCATCTCCTCGGTGCGGATTTGGATTTCGTAGACGTTGCCATCCCCCGCCACGATGGAGGTGTGCAGGGACTGGTACATGTTGGGCTTGGGCATGGCGATGTAGTCTTTGAAACGCCCGGGGATCGGGGTGTAGGCCGTATGGACCATCCCCAGGATCTCATAGCAATTCACGGTCGTCTTCGTAATCACGCGGATCGCGAGGATGTCATAGATTTCATCGAATGAATGCCCCTTCTGGTACATTTTCTTATAAATCGAATAGATCGACTTCACGCGGCTTTCCATCCGGAAGGGGATCTTGTGCTCGTAAAGCTGGTCGGCGATGCGCTTTTTCAACTGCTCGAGCGCGGCTTTTCGGTTCTCGAAGCGCTGCTCGACGAGCTTCTTGATCTTTTGGTAGATCTCCGGCTCGAGGTATTTCAAAGAAAGGTCCTCCAATTCGCTTTGGACGGTGTAGATGCCAAGGCGATGGGCGATCGGGGTGAAGACCTCCAGCGTCTCCTTCGCCAGGGCGTGCTGACGGTCCGGGGAAAGGGAATCCAGGGTGCGCATGTTGTGGAG
>DCMK01000008.1:0-30224 GCA_002321395.1 Caryophanales bacterium UBA1624 | reverse complement strand
CGGTCGGCGAGCTTGACGATGATGACGCGGACGTCGTGGGCCATGCCGAGGAAGATCTTCCGGTGGTCTTCGGCCTCGAAATCCTCCTTGGTCATATGGGAGAGCTTCATCCGCTGGATCTTGGTCAAAGAATCGACGATGAGCTGGACGTCGGGGCCGAAGCGCTTCCCGATTTCCTCGATGGGGGTGTCGGTATCCTCCACCACGTCATGGAGGAAGGCCGAGGCGATGGTCTCGGGGCCGGCTTGGAGCTTGGCGCAGATATAGGCCACCTCTAAGGGGTGCTGGATATAGGGCTCGCCGGATTTGCGGGTCTGCGCCTTATGCTTCTCCGCGGCGAATTCATAGGCGTCTTGGATGAGCTTCTGATCGGAGGGGTTGGTGATATAGGGAGCGAAAAGGGCCTTCAGATCCGCGAAGGTGTGCATCGGGTAGCCGCCGTTGGGCGGAAGGGCTTTGGCCGGGGTCTTGTTTTCCATCGTCGTTAGTATAACCCCCCTCTCATCCATTTCTAGAGGAAGAAGAGACGCGGATTTCGAGGCTTTGCTTCCCTTTGTACTCATTATGGACGAACCTCGCGTAGAGGGAAGTCCGGCTTTTGAGCAGGAAATCCTTCTTGCCCAAGGAGAAGCTGACCATCTTCACCCCATATCCTAGGGGGGTGAGGAGATATTTCCCGTCTTTGCTGTATTGGAACGAGTCGACGTCGAGGTTGCTCAAGACGAACACGGGCTCCTCATGCCCCTGCCCGAAGGGGGCGAACTGACGCAGAAGGGAATAGGATTCCTCGGTGCATTCGCTGAGGCGCAGAGGGATGCCCGGAGCTTCCTCCTCGGAGAAAGGGTGCTCCTTGCAGTAGGAGAGGAAGGACTTTTGGAAGGAAGGGAAATCCTCTTCCTTGAGGGAGAGCCCCCCTGCCCTTTCATGGCCGCCGCAGCGCAGCAGATAAGGGGATAGGGCGGAGAAGCAATCCAGCACGGAGAAGCCCTCTTCACTTCGGAGCGAGCCGACCAGCACCCCTTCTTCGGCATAGGAAGGGCTGAAAACGGCCACGGGCACGCGGTGGAGTTTCATCAACCGGTTGGCCAAGAGCCCATTGAGCCCTTCTTTGAGGGAGGATTTGACGCAGATGCCGCTGGCGCCCGGGGTGATGGGCAAGGAGGCGACCGCCTGCTTCGTCATCTCCTTTCTCCGCTGGTTGATTTCCTTCATCCAAGAAGACAAAGGGAGGCGTTTAGAAGGATCGCGCAACGAGAAATAGGCGACCGCCCGGCGGGTCAGATGGCCTTCCTCCATCCTTCCGAGCGCGTTGATCGCGGGGATGGCTTCCATCTGCAGGGCCTTCTCGTCGATCTTCGGCCCCGAGCAAAGCAATGCGAGCTCGGGATAGGGATCCTTTTCCAGGATCTTCAAAGCGAGGCGCACGGCCTCGCGGTTGATCCCGGTCAAGGGCATCATGTCCGAGAGGGTCGAAACGGCCCCCAAGCATAGGAGGTAGGGATCGTCCACGCCCAAAATTAGACGCGAGAAAAGGAAGCTCAGAAGGCCCGCGGAGATGTTGAATCCGCCCTTCCCGATCCCCAAGGTCAAAGGATGGAGAAAGGCGCAGCAAGAAGGGGGCTCGCCCACGATGCTATGGTGGTCGATGACGATGACGTCGACCCCTTTGCCCTTCAAAAAGCCGATCTCCAAGCGGCAGCCGACCCCATTGTCGACCAATAGGACCAGCGAATACCCGGCTTTGGCGATGCGCTCGGCGTTGCTTTGGTTCAGCCCATACCCATCCACGTACCGGCTGGGGATGAAATAGGCGGCGTCGATCCCAATTCGGCGCAGGGCCGCATGGAGGATGGAGGTCCCCATGATGCCGTCGGTGTCGTAGTCCCCATAGAGCAGGACCTTCTCCTTCCGCTTCGCCGCGGACAGGATCCTCCCCCTCGCCTTCTCCGCTTCCTCATCCCCAGAAAGGTCGGGGAAAGAGGAAAAGGAGGGCTCGCGGGTATTCGCCGCGAACTCCTCCTCATCCCAGGAATAGTATTTCAGAAGCCTTTCCTTCAGACTTTCCATAGATCAATAGTCATTGATGCCGATGAAGATGGCCTCTTCCGGCTCGCCGCCCTTCTTTTTCATCGCAAGGCCCTTCTTGGGCTTCTTCCTCTTGATCGGGGCGAAGCGGATTTTGCCCAGGAGCTTCGCAAGGAAAAGCGAGAACGGGCAAAGGAGGGAGAGGTCATAGGCGGTCAGGAAAGCGAGGCCCATCACCAAAGCGAGGTAGATCATCATGAATGGGCGCGGGCCGAATCCGAAGAAGGCGATGGCCCCGTAGGCGGACAAGATCGCCGAGAGCAGGAAGGGGGCGGCGGAGCGGGAAACGCCTTTCTTGAGGCATTCGGAGCGGAACTCGTAGGTGTCCTTCTCCTTCTCGCGGCTTTCCTTGTAGATCTCCTTCTCCTTATTGAGGGCGAAGAGGGCGAAGATCAACGCCAGCAGCGATCCGGCCAAGGCCCCCAACGTCACAAGGGGCGTCACCGAGATGCGGGTGAAGACGAAGAAGGCGATGGCGCAATAGCCGACCGTGGCCGCTCCGAGGGTGGCGGAGATGCCGCGGGAGGGGCGGAAGCGGATGCAAAGGTAGACCAAATCGACGGCAAGGGCGACGCCAAGGGCCAGGCAAAGCCGGTCCAGATAAGGCTGGCCAAGCTCCGGGGAGACGGTGGCGAAGCGCACGGAGAGGTTGTTCTCGTCCGCTCCCGGCAGGAAGGAGTCGGTCATGTAGTTCTGCAGGGCCTCGTCGAGGGAATCGCTGGAAGCGGGGACGAATTTGCCGCCGCTATAGACTTTGATGTCGTGGACGGAATCGGGCTCATTCTCCAAATACGAGGAGAGCTTGATGGAATAGTAATACCAATAATAGGTCGTTTCGTTGCTGGCGTCGTAGACCGACAACGGCTTCTCGGAGAGGGAGACCTGCGAGGCGGAAGTCAGCTCGGCGAGGGCTTTCCCGTCGACCTGCACGCGATGGAGCAGGTCCTGGTTCCCTTCTTCGGAATAGACGTCATCGACGGAGGAGATGCCTTCCAAAGAGATGATGTCGCCGCTGGTGGAGCGCACATCGATGCGGAGGACGGTCGATTTCTGGGTATAGGCCTGGGTGTTGTAGACGTTCCCATCGTTCTGGATGCCGAAGACGATCATCGTGGCGATGCCGGCGGCCACCACCGCTCCGAGCACGGCCCCGGTCCATTTCTTGCTCTTTGAGAAGTCCTTCTTCTCATAGGGGCCGAAATAGGTTTGCTTCTCTTCCTTCAGAAGGTCGGGGATCTTCTTGGGGTCGAGGTTGAGCTGCTTGGAGAAGGAAGTTTGCATCGAGGAATCGTTGCAGAGCAGCCACGCAGAGAAACGGGTCAAGATCAGGTTCGCGGCGAGGGAGAAGAAGGCGCCGAGGACGAGCATCGTCCCGAATTTGGAGGCCAGCTCCCCGCCGAAGATGTAGACGAAGATCCCAAGGATCGCGCTGAGGATGCTCGCGTCGAGGATCGGCCAAGTCGATTTCTTCGCGGCTTCTTGGTTCGCTTTCTTAAGGGTCCTGCCCTTATAAAGCTCGTCTTTGAGCGCGGCCCCGTAGTAGATCGCGCCGAAGCAAGTGACCATAGCCACGACCAATAGCCCGAGGGAAGCGGCGACGTTGAATTGAGCGCCGAAGCTGACGAAGAGGGCGAAGGTCGAGAAGACGCTGGCGGCGATCGAGGCGATTTGGGCCAAGGAGAAGATGCGGTTGAACAAAGCCAAGACCAAGCAAAGCAAAGCCGCGGTGACGATCGTGGCGATCAAAGTCCCGCCCATGGCCGGGAAAACCGACCAAGAGGTGTAGGCATTGAGGCTCTCCACGGTGGCCGGGGTGAGCTCGGAATAGGTGAAGGAGAGGGCGAAGCGGTGCTTGGCGGATCCTTCGGCGATGGCAAGCTCGGAGGCATTGAACATGTTGCGGAGGTAGACGGCCGCGTCATAGGCCTCCTGGGCGTGGCTTGGATCGTAGGCGCCTTCGCTGGTGATCGCGGAGGATGAGGGGATCAGGCGGAGGAAAGGGGTCTCCTTCTTCTCGTCGGAATCGTAGTAATAGACCGCGTTGTCGTTGGAGACGCTCTCGACGGCGAGGATCTTCTTGCTGAGGTTGCTGTTTTTGCCTCCGCCGGAGACCGAATCCTTATATAGGTCGCCATCGACGCGGTTGGCCCAAAGGACCAATTTGCAGGCATCCTCCTCCGCCGAGGAGGAATCGCTGCTTTCGGAGGAGCTGTTCGCGTTGCCGGCCGCGGTGAGGAGGTCGGTGAAATCGCTTTGATAGGAATCGGGGATCTTGACCAAGACGACGGGGAAGTTGTACCCGTTCATCTCGATCGATTGGATGAAGGCCTCCGTCCCGTCGAGCATGCTGCCCCAGGAATCCTTCTTGCTCTCCTCGGAGACTTTCTCGTCGGTGACGTCGAGCTCATAGTCCCCGCCGGAGAAGGAAAGGTAGTTCTCCAAGTACGTGTATTGGGTGTCGGAATCGGTTTTGGTGCGGACGGAGACAGCGATCGTGTCGTACCCTTGGACGGAGACCTCGTATTCGGAGAGGTTCCACACGTCGAGGCGGGATTTGACCGTGTCGGCGAGGGTGTAGATCGCGAGCTGGTCGTCCTTGTTGGGGTCGCGGAGCTGGTCGGCGTCGAGGAAGGACCCGCCTTGGTCGCCGTAATTGCCGTCGGCGCTGCCCTCATCGTATTCGCTGGCCTTGAAATAAAGGGTTTTCCCATCGCTATAGGAAAGGTCGGAATTCATTTTGGCGATGAAAGGGGCGGTCGCTCCGCCCACGCCGAGGATCACCGCGGCGCACAGTACAACATATCCTACGTAACGTCTCATTCTCTGCTCCTTAAAGAAAGCGCCCCGAAAATCGGGTGACGGCCCTTACTTTATACTCAACTCGCCTCTTAGGCAATAGAAAAGGCCCCATAGGGGCCCGGGTTGGATTCCTTTAGAAAAGGGAGGATTGGTGGCTCTTCTTCAAATGGGCGTAGGCTTTCTCGGTCGCCACCCTGCCCCGCGGGGTCCGGTTGACCATGCCGATCATCACCAAATAGGGTTCGTAGACGTCCTCGAGGTTGCCCACTTCCTCGCCGATGGCGGAGGCGATGGATTCCAGCCCCGCCGGCCCGCCGTGGAAGCGCTCGATGAGGCAAGAAAGGTAACGCAGATCCACCTCATCGAGCCCAAGCTCGTCGATCTTCAGAGCTTCCAAGCTCTTTTGGCACCGCTGCTCGGTGATCGTCCCCTCTTCGTAATAGGAGGCGAAGTCGCGGATGCGCTTGAAGAGGCGGTTGGCGATGCGCGGGGTCCCCCTGCTCCGCTCGGCGATCAGGGAGACGGCCTTCTCCTCAATGGGGGTTTGGTAGACGCGCGAGGTGCGCCGGAGGATCTGGCAGATCTCCGCCCGGGGATAGAAATCGAGCTTCATCGAAATGCCGAACCGCGCCCGGAGGGGGGAGGAAAGGTCGCCGCTGCGGGTGGTCGCGCCCACCAACGTGAAAGGGGGCAAAGGCATGTTCAGAACGCGCGAACTGCCGCCTTGGTTGATCAAAATCGACAGGGTGAAATCCTCCATCGCCCCATAGAGGACCTCCTCCACGGCCCGAGGCAGGCGGTGGATTTCGTCGATGAAGAGGATGTCCCCGGGCTCAAGCTCGGAGAGGATCGCGGCCAAATCCCCGGGCTTTTCGACCGAGGGGCCATTGACGAGGCGGATTTTGCCGCCCATTTCGTGGGCGATGACGTAGGCCAGGGTCGTCTTCCCTAGACCCGGGGGGCCATAAAGAAGAACGTGATCGAGTGGCTCCCCCCGCTTCTTCGCCGCGCCCAAAAAGACCTCCAGGTTCTTCTTCCCCTGGCTCTGCCCGACGTAGTCTTTGAGGGTCTCGGGGCGGAGGGAAAGCTCTGCTTGGACGTCTTCGGGCTCTTTTTTGGCATCGAGGAGGCGGGTCATGTCATTCCTTTCGCAAGGCGCGCAGGGCCAAGCGCAGCACCGCGGCGTTGTCCAGATTGGGCTCATTGATGGAGGAGAGGGCTTTGTCGATGTCGGCCTTCTTGAAGCCGAGGGACTTCAAAGCCGCGGAGACCTCCTCATACGCCTCCGGGTGCCCCTTCTCATCGGTTTTGACGAGCTTGCCCTTCAGATCGAGGATGATCTGCCCCGCCGCTTTCGGGCCGATGCCAGGGAGCTTTTTCAAGAAGGCGGTGTTGTTGGATTCGATGGCTCGGAAAAGCTCTTCCGGGCGCGTCGCGCTTAAGGCGCCCAAGGCCGTTTTGGGGCCGATGCCTTTGACGGAGACCAAAGAAAGGAAGGCCTCTTTCTCCAAGGCGCTGGAGAAGCCGACCAGGTAGTGGTCGTCCTGGGTCAGGACCTCATGGGTGAAAACGTGGGTTTCCTCCCCGAGCGGGAAGTCCTCTTCGCGGGCGACGAAAACCTCATAGGCGATCGGGCCGAGGTCGACGGCGATCCTGCCCTTTTCTCGGGCGATGGTTTTTCCTTGAAGCGAGTAGATCATGTCAGCAAAGCAAAAGGAGGAAAAGGGAGCATAGGGCCAAGGCCGTCGCGGTCAGGGCCACGGCGAGGAGGCTTGCCCACATCCCTTTCTGATCCATGCCCCCATTATAGCAAAGGGAGGGAGGGAAGGCGGAAAGAGTTACTTGGTGTAGGTGAATTCGAAGTCGCCGATCCGCACGGTGTCCCCGTCGCGGGCGCCTTTCTTCTGCAGCGCCTCCTCAACCCCAATGCGGTTGAGGTAGTTGATGAGGCGGGCGACGCCTTGGTCGTCGCTCAGGTTCAAAAGGGCGTATTTCTCAAGCGCCTGTTTGCCGGTGATGACGAAGAGATGGTCCGAAGGGCGGGAGATGAGAAAGGGGGGCTCCTCGAATTCTTTGGTTTTGTCGTAAACGCGGTATTCGGGGGAGGAACCCTGCTCCTGCTTCTTGCAAAGCGGGAACGACGGGGTTTTTTGGATGGTCTCGTAGATCTTCTTGATCAGGGGGTTGACTCCTTCCCCGGTTAAGGCGGAGAGGGGATAAGAGGCGAATCCGAGCTTTTCGTCGAATTTCTCCTTCCTTTCCGCCGCCCCTTCTTCGTCCATCTTGGTGGCGACGACGATCTGGGGCCGCTTTTCCAGATCCGCCCCATAGTCCTTGAGCTCCTCATTGATCGCGCAATAGGCTTCGTAGGGGTCCCTTTCCCCGCCCATCGAGACCATGTGCACCAAAACGCGGCACCGCTCGATGTGGCGCAAAAAGGAGATCCCGAGGCCTTTGCCTTCGTGGGCCCCTTCGATGAGCCCCGGCATATCGGCCAAAACGAATTGGGAGTAGGAATCGGGAAGGGTGACCACCCCAAGGTTGGGGATGAGGGTGGTGAAAGGATAGTCGGCGGTGGCAACGTTGGCCTTGGAGACGATGTTGAGGAAGGTCGACTTGCCGACGCTGGGGAAGCCGATCAGCCCGGCGTCGGCGACCAGCTTAAGCTCGAGGATCAGCCGTTTCCTTTCGCCCGGATGGCCGTTTTCGGCGATGCGGGGGATGCGGAGGCGGCTGGTTTTGAAGGCGGCGTTGCCCCTTCCTCCCCTTCCTCCTTTGGCTACGCACACCATCTGCCCATCTTGGGAGAGGTCGGCCAAAAGGAGGTTCCCCTCCTCTTGGTAGACCAACGTCCCGACCGGGACCTCGGCGATGACGTCCTCGGCGTTCTTCCCCGAGCGCATCTTCTTATCGCCCTTTCCGCCGTCCATGGCCTGAAGCACTTTGGAATGGCGGTAGGCCAAAAGGGTGTTGACGTTCTTCTTGGCAATCAGGTAAACCGATCCCCCTTTGCCTCCATTGCCCCCATCGGGGCCGCCTTTTGGCATGTTTTTCTCCTGAAGGAAGGAGATCGCTCCGTTGCCTCCGTTCCCGGAACGGACTTCCACCACCGCTCGATCGATCAGCATTTCTTTTCCTCCTGGCTCAATAGATAGTGCTCTTTGTTGCGTTTTATGGCCCGCAGGTCTTTGTAGAAGCGAAGGCTTGAGGCGGCGACCTTAGACAGCGTGGAGTCGGGGTCATCCTGCCAACGGCAGGGGTATTCGCGGATCGAATACCCGTTCAGCTGCAGGAAATAGAGGTATTCCACGTCGAAGGCGGAGCCCATCGTCAGCTGCTTTTGGGCCATTTTCTTGGCGACGCTCAACCGGAACAGCTTGAATCCGCATTGGGTGTCGGAGACCCCTTTGAGGCGGAACATCATCTTGATGATGGCGCGGGCGCCCCAGTGGGTGATCCTCCGTTTGAAAGGCTGCTTCCTCCCGTATTCGCTCCCTTTGGCGTCCCGGCTTGCGATGCAGGCATCGTATTTGCCAAGGTCCTTCTGCATGAGGGAGAAGACGGAGAGGTCGGTGGCGAGGTCGGCGTCGAAGAAGAGGACGTAATCCCCCTCGGAGTGGAGGATCCCCTTCTGCACCGCCCAGCCCTTTCCTTTCCGGTCCTCCACCTCATCGAGCTTGACTTGGGCGCCGAGCTCGGGCAGGGAGCGGGTGAGAAGCTCGATTTGTTCCTTGCTGGAGCGGTCGGCTTCGATCAAGACCGAATAGGTGAGCCCCGTGGCGTCGAAAAAAGGGAGGATCTTCTCCTTGAGGTTGGAGATGACCTTCTCGGATTGGTTGTAGCTGGGAATGACGATGCTGAGTTTCATAAAGCAAAAAGATTATATAGAGGAAAGGCGAGGTTGCAAGAAAAGAACCCCCTCCACAGGGGGAGGGGGGAGGCATTACTCCGCGTTGAGGAGGGAAAGAAGGGGGTCGAATTCGAGTTTGGCGCTGGTCTGCTTGAAGTTGTTTTCGCTCCAGGAGACGGTGGCGCAATTGCCGTAGGTGAAGGCGGCTTTGTAGGAAGAGGAAGCCACTTTGTTGTGGACGAAGGAATCGTCGATCCGATAGGGGCGCCGGTTCTTGAAGGAATGGTATTCGCTGTAGACGTCGTTGGAGGGCCGCATCTCATCGATGTTGCTGTCGAAGTAGACGGAGGTGAAGCGGGATTGGTATTCCTGGGCGCTCCCGGCTTTGATCAGGAAGTCGTTTTCGTCGCCTTCCGGGGCGTAAGAAAGGCCTTCGGTGGCGAATTCGACGGGGGAATGCTGCCCGTCGTACCGGGACAAGTAATCGTAGGCGTCGTCCTCCATCGCCTTGAATTGGGCGCGGATCTCCTTCTCCATTTTGCCCAGCAGCGTCTGGAACTCCTCTTTGGTGATGACGTTGTATTTCCTGCGGTTGGCTTTGGTGTTGACCGCGAAGATGTAGCGTTCGGAGACGCTGATCAGGCTGCCTTGGGAATCGCTCTCCACAAAGACGTTGGTGAAAAGGTAGAAGTCGTTGGAGGTGATGTTGTCCGGTTCGCTGGTCTGCTTGAAGTGCTTGGCGGTGAAATAGGCGTACTTCCCTTTTTGGAAGCGGACGTCCACCGAATCGAACCAGCCATCCTTCTTCCGCTGCATGGAGGCGGAGAAGAGATCCTCGTTCATCTCCGTCCGGGCGGAAAGGATGGCCTGGGCAATGGAGAGGCTTTGCTCGACGCTGATGGCCCTAGAGTTCCCGCAGGAGAGCAGGAAAAGGGGCAAAAAGGACAAAGGCAATGCTTTCTTAAGGTTCTTGTTCATGTTGTTGTTCATCCTCCGTGGATTCATTTCTTTTCAAGCAGCAAGCTCGCGCAGGCGCCCATTTGGATCCGCCTCCCGGAAACGGATGGGGCTTGCCCATCCGGGGAGACCCCATCCAGCAAAGCGGCCTCCCCCGCTTCCTCCGGAAGCAGGAAGCTTACGGGAGAGACGTCCTCGTTGTGGATGAGGTAATAGGTCTTGCCTCCGTATTCGATCTTCCCCACCCCGACGGTGCGGATGAAGGTCTCCCCGTCTTCCAGAGTCGAACCGGAAAGCCGGGAATAGGTTCCTTTTTGGAACAAAGGGTATTTCGCGCGCAGGGAGATGAGGGCTTTGTAATGATTCAAGAGGCTATTGGGATTGCTTTCCTCATCGATGGCCCCCAAAGTCGCCTGATCGCCGGAATAATCGGCTCCATCCGGAGCGGCGCAGCGAGCTTCGTCGCCGTTTTCCTTCCAAATAAAAGGAAGGCGGCGGTTCGCGTCCGTATTCGCATTGCCCCGCACTCCGCCGAGGTCGATCTCCTCCCCATAATAGAGGAAGGGAGTCCCCGGGGTCAAAAGGAGATAGGAGGAGGCGAGTTTCCGCTTCAACAGCCTCTCAGTGGGGTCTTTGTATTTGGAAAAATACCCGCGGACCCGGTCCTGATCGTGGTTGGAAAGGAAGAAGACGGGCTCCGTCCCTCCCTGCGTCTTGCTTTGGACGGAGACGATGTCGGAGAAGACGACCCCGGCTTTCTTCTTCTGCCCCGCGTAGGAGACGAAGGAAGAAGAGCCCGTGACCGATGAAAGGAAGTTGAACAAAGCCATCCCGGAAGAGGAATAGGTGGAAATGGTGTCGTTGCCGAAAGAGGAAGGCCACACCTCGCCCACCAGATACGCCCCGCTCCTTTTGGAGAGAACGAATTCCCGGAGCGCTTTGCAATAAGCGACGTTCTTGAGGTCGTTTTGGTAATAGTAATAATAGACCCCGTCGAAGCGGAAGCCGCTGGCGCCGGCGGAAAGCCAATAGGAAAGGATCTGCTGCTGCCTTTTCCGCAAAGAAGGCGAATCCAGGTTGAATTCGGGCATGTTCGAGTCGAAATTGGCCTCGTAATAGACGGTCTTTCCGCCGCAATTCGCCCCGTAAAAGCGCGAGGGGGAGGAAGAAGGCAAGGCATCGTAGAAGACGAAATCGTCTTTGTAGCTGTCCGGGGCGGAATAGCCGGAGGCGAAATCCTTCAGCGCGGCTTGGAACCACGGGCTTTTTTTCGATGCGTGGTTGAGGACCATGTCCAAAACGACCTTTATCCCCCGTTTTTTGGCCTCAACGCAAAGGGAAGAGAAATCCTCCATCGTCCCGAATTCGGGGGCGACGGAGAAATAATCCTCCACATCGTAATGATGGTAGGTCGAGGAGGGGTGGATGGGGGTGAGCCAAAGATAGGTCACGCCCAAAGAGGCGAGGTAATCCAGGTGGTTCCGGATGCCGTTGAGGTCGCCGATGCCGTCGCCGTTGCTGTCGGCGAAGCTCCCGACGAAGATCTCATACCCCACCCCGCTTTTGCTTTCCTCCGCTTCGGGAAGGGAGATCGGGTCGATGCTTTTCCCGAATTTGTAGCGGGAACTTGGGGAGGAAGCAGCTTCGGAAGAAGGCGGGACTTCCGAGGAAAGGGACCCTTCGGGGAGGCTTCCCCCGCAGGAGAGGAGAAAGGGGCAAGATAGGAACAAACCGCGCCAAACGCTTTTGCGCATAGGACTAACCCTTGACCGCCCCGCCGGTGACGCCGGAGACGTAGTTTTTCTGCATCAGGATGAAGAGGATGGCGACTGGGACCGCGATGATCACCGCCCCAGCGCAGAACTGGCCCCAATAGAACGAAGGGAGGGATTTCTCGTTCGCGTTGACCATCTCATAGAGCATGACGGCGACGGTCGATACGGTGCCGGTTTTGTTGTTCTGAGCCCCGCCGGTGAGCATATAGGAAGCGGTGATGTACTCCGCCCAAGGGGCCATGAAGGAGGTCAGGACGGTATAGACGATGATGGGTTTGGACAAAGGAAGGGTGATCTTGTAGAAGATCTGGAATTTGGTGGCTCCATCCACCATCGCGGCCTCGTCGATCTGCTTGGCGATCGTGTCGAAGAAGCCTTTGGAGATGTAATAGCCCATCCCCGCACCGCCGCTATAGCAGATGACTAGGGTCCAGATCGAGTTGCCGATGTGCAGGATCTTGAAGATCTGGTAGAGGATGATGAGGCCGACGAAGCCCGGGAACATGCCCAAGACCAAGATGAAGCGCATCATCGGCTGCCTGGCTTTGAAGCGAAGGCGCGAAAAAGCATAGGCGGTAGCCAACGTGAACAGGGTCGAGATGATCGAGGAGAAGACGGCGACGAAGAAGGTCTGGAAGAACCCCCCGAAGACGAACCTCCCTTCCCCATTGGCCGTGGACCAGAAGAAGTTGAAGGCGCTATCTTCATAATAGAAGGAGCCGTTGTCCCCCATCTTCTTGACTTGGTTGGTGGCCAAAAGGATGTAGTTCTCCAAGCTCCAAGAGCTCGGGTAGAGCTTGGCTTGGGAGGAAAGCCCATACTCCCCGGAGAAGGATTGCAGGATCAGCCACACGATCGGGGCGAGCCAAATCAGGGCCATCGCGGTCAGAAGGACGTAGATGAGGGCATCGCCGGCGATCCTGCCGGCTTTTTGGGAAGCGTAATGCTTCTTTGCCTTTTGCTGAGAAAGGGCGATTTGATCGTTTTCCATCACTGGAATTCCTCCTCGTTTTTGGTAGAGCCGAGCTTGCCGTACATAATGAGGCTGAAGAAAGCGCAGATCAGGAAGATGATGCAGCCGATGGCCGAGGCAAGGTAGTACTGCTTGTTGGTGGCCGTGACGGTCATCTTATAGATCCAGGTGATCAGCAAATCCGTGTAGCCGGCGGGGCTGGTGAGGCTCATTTGCGAGTTGGGGTTGCCGCCGGTAAGGAAGTAGATGACGTTGAAGTTGTTGATGTTGCCGATGAAGGTGGTCAATAGGCTCGGCCCGGTGACGAAGAAGACGTAAGGCATGGTGATCTTCCAGAACTGGGTCCAGGCGTTGGCCCCGTCGATGCGGGAGGATTCGTAGAGGTCCTCGGGGATGTTCATCAAGATGCCCGCGGTCGAGAGCATCGTATAGGGGATGCCGACCCAGCAGTTGATGAGGATGATGTTGATTTTGGGCAGGACGGCGCGGACGACGAGCAGGTCGCCGAGCTCCCAACCGCCCCAGTTGGTGTCGGAGAAGAAGCCGATGTAGCTGGCAGAGGTGGCGTAGGAAATGGTCTCCGCATGGATGGAGCCATCCGCGTCGCGGACGTAGTTGGTCAAGGTCTTGAGCCCGCTCACGATGGAATTTCCGTTCCAATCCCTCCATCCGGAGATCCAGCCCAGGAAGCCCTGCTCCCCGACGATGCGGAAGGGGTCCTCTGGGGTGCCGGATCCGACGTAATAGACCTCCTGCATGACCCCATCCGCCCCGGAGACTTGGATGCCATGGGTGAAGGAGCCTAACCAGGCGTTGAGCGCGCCTTGGTCGGAGAAGAATTTGTTGATGACCAAAAGCGTGATGAACTGCGGGACGGCGATGGAGATGACGAAGATGGTCCGCCAGAAGGCCTTCCCGTGGATGGTCTTCCTTTGGATCATAAGGGCCAAGACGATGCCGAGTATGTAGTTCAGAAGAGTCGCGAAGACGGCCCAAACCATCGTCCAGAAGAAGAGGGAGAGGAAGGTGCGCGGCATGGCGGAATTGCCCTCGCCCATCCCGAATAGCGACGGGAAGCCGCTATTGGACCAGGAGAAGTTGCCGGCGCCCTGGTTCATGGTATCCCAGTTGGTGAAGGCCAACAGGATCGAGAAGATCAATGGGATGATGGTGACCAGCAGGCATCCGATCGTGGGCAAAGCCATGACGGTGACGGCGAATTTCTCATCGCCGAACTGCTTGAGCTGGTTGAAGAAGGTGGTCGGCCGGGCATGGAAGGGGGTGGACTCGAACTGGCTTTCGTATTCCTCGAAATGGGCGAGGCGCCGGGCGAGGTTCTCCTCTTTCCCTCCTTCCGCCTTAGCGGAGAGCTTGGCTTCTTTGTAGAGCTTCTCGCCGGTGGTTTTGTCGATGTCGAATTGGATCAAGAGCTGATTCAGGAAGCTGGTCTTCCCGTTTTCGAGCATCTCAAAGAGCAGGGCGGGGTCGGAGAGGACCTTCCTCTGCTTCTGCAAGGAGGAAAGGACATCGGCGTTGTTCTTCTTCTGGAAGGCGGAGAGCTTCTCCGAGAGGGAATCGGCTTTGCTTTGCAGCTCCTCTTCCGGGGTCACTTCTTCCCCGCTTCTTTTCTTCACGAGCTTTGCGCTTTTGACGCTAGAAAGGGCGAGGCGGGAGGCCTCCAAGGCGGTTTCGAAGGAGCATTCGAAGCGCCCGACGATGCGGCTGGCGACGCCTTTTACGGGCAATTTCGCCCTGCTGTCCGAGCGTGAGATCGGGGCGATGCCGTTTTTGAGGGAGACCTCATCTTCGGCATAGACGCAGCGGAGCACTTCCTTGGGGTCTTTCAAGACCTTCAGGAGGGAGTTCTGGTCGCGGACGAAGCGGACGTAGTCGTTGTATTTGTCGTACGTGTGGAGGAAACGGTAGTAGGAGGCGCTCGTTTGGTTCTGCACGTAAGCCATTCCGTGCGGGGAAACGTATGCCTTGGGCTTCCAAAGGAGGTATTTTGCGAAGACGGTGTGCCAGGTCGAGGCGGAGATCTTCGCCGAAGCCTTCTGGAAGAAGGCGTAGAAGCGATCTTGGGCGCGAAGCCAAATCCGGATCAACCCCGAGGGGGATTTATCGGGGATCCTGCGGAAATCGACGTAGGAAATAAGGCGCGAGGAAAGGGGGGAATAGCCGTACTTCTTCCTCATCAAGGAGCGGATTTGGAAGGGGTTCAGCTTAGTGAGGTCTTCCTCGAATTCCTCAAGGTGGGAAAGGACGTGCATCGCATCGGCGTGCGCTTGCTTATAGGCATACAGGTTCTCGATCCGGTACATGTCGTACCCGCCTTGGACGCCTTTGTTCCAAACGAAGCAATAGCCGAGGATGATGATGATCGTCATGATCCCCAAGACCATGGAGCGGATGGAGACGTCGTGGGCGGAGGCCGCGATCATCTCTTGGGTGAGTTCCCCGAGGTGGATGAAGGAATAAAGGGCTTGGTTGCCGACGGCGGCCATGTAGAAAACGAAGAGGGCCTCCGTCAAAAGGAAGACCGCCATGTTCCCCCACTGCTTGCTTTTGGCGTAACCGACCCCGTTGAAGATCAGATTGAGGCGGCGCAGCCAGTCGGTTTCCATGACCATGCGCCATTTGTCGCGGAAGAACCTCCCGGTGCCTTTCAGGAAGGCCCAAGAGTATTTGAAAACGCCGGCGATCACTTGGCAAACGGCCTTCAGGACGTCGAAGACCACCTGCAGGATCAAAAGGATGAGCTTGGCGAAAAGCTCAGCAAGGAAACGTCCGAACCGCTTATAAAAAGGGTCGGGTTTCAGCGAACCACGGTTGAGGGTTCTAATGCCTTCGAAGTCGATGTGGCCCTCATCAGAACTATCAATCGTGGAAGTTCTCAAGGAAGAAGCTTCCTGAGGGATGTTTTTGTTTTCTTCCATACAACGCTCCCTATAACGATGAAACTTCCGGGGGCAAAATAGCCCCCGGAAGTGAGTCGAATGTTGCAAGCGGATTAGGCGACTTTGGTTTCGATCTGCTCTTTGATCGAAGCGAAGAACTTCTTCGCGCCCTCTTCGCCCTTCCCAAAGGTGGACCAGTTGTCTTGGGCGGCGCCAGCGGCGATCGTGGAGCCGATGCTGCCCATCGGATCCCAGAATTTGTCGTTGACGTTGGCGGCTTGGGCGTGGGTGTGGCCCGCGGCCATCATCTCGGCGATTTGTCCGACGAAGGGGAGAGCCTTGACGTCTTCGTTAGCGGCGACCGCGAGGTTGGACGGGCCATGCCCGAGCTCTTTGGCGCGGAGGAGCTGAACGTCGGCGCTGGTGGCGTATTCGCAGAAGCTCTTGGCAAGGGCGAGCTTCTCTTCGCTGAGGCCGGCTTTGATGGACATCAGCTTATAGCCGTTGAAGGTGTGGAGGGGCTTATCCTCGCCGTTGATGGAAACGGTCGGAAGGACAGTGTAGCCGATGTTATCGCCGATCTTGGCGTAGAGGTTCTGATAGTCGTTCCAAAGGATGCAGGCGCCGACGGTTTTGTCGCCGAAGCCATTCTCGATCTGGCCGGCGTCGGCGCTGTAGACGAGGGTGGTTCCGCCGAATTCTTTGTACATGGCCATCATCGCCATGCCGGCTTTGACGGCCGCGTCGGAATCGAAGGTGGAAACCATGTTGCCATCGTTATCGAGGTGGAAATCGACGCCGTTGGCCCAGAACGGGGCGGGCGCGTACCAGCCTTGGGTGAGGTCCCAATAGACTTTCACGTTCTTCTCTTTGGCGGCGGTGAGGAGATCGTCCATGCTCTCGACGGTTTCCGGATTGGGGAAGAGCTCTTTGTTGTAGAAGAGGATGTAGCCGTTGTCGCCGCGGTAAGGATAGCCATAGAGGGTGCCGTCCAAAGTGCCGGCGGTCACGGCGTTCTCGCCGTCGCTGGTGAGGATGGCGTTCTTCTCGTCCGCGCTCAAAGGAGCGAGGAGCTCGGAATTGGCGGCGGAGCGGATGTTGTCGTCGGCGATGCACATGACGTCGGCGGCGGTGTCGAGGTCTTTGGCGAGCTCGGTGCGGACGTCGCCTTCGCCGAAGTTGGCCTTAACTTTGATGTTGCCTTTGAAATCGGGGTTGGCGGCTTTGTACCCGGCGATGACCTTCTCGTTCATGAAGGTCGTGTCGGTGGAAGGCACCCAAAGGGTCAGATCGCCTTCGGCTTCGGCGGCCTCGATGGTGACTTTGAAGGTCGTGCGGACGTCCCCGGCGGAAGCGATGACGTTGGTCTCCCCTTCCGCGACGCCGGTCCAAGTGGCTTTGGTTTGGTCCTCGGAATCGGCTTTGACGGTGAGGATGGAGGTGTCTTCGGACTCCCACTTCACGTCGCCTTCGACGCCGACTTTGGCGAGTTTGAGCTCGCCGGTTTTGCCGACCATGCCTTTGGCTTTGCCGGTGATGTTGAAGACGTTTTTGACGAAGCTGCCGGTGTAGCCACCGCCGTCTTTGTTGCCGTCTTCGACGAAATAATAGGTCCCGACTTCGAGGGGGAAGGCCAAATTGGCGGTCTGCTCGCTGCCGTTTTTCTGATTGAAGATGATGGTGTCTTTGGCCGCATCGGTCACGGTGACGTCGATCTTGGACCATTCAGAATCGACTTTGGTCAAAGCCGTTCCCGGCCAGGCGCCGAGGATATCGCTTTCCCCGAAGACGTAAGCCCCGTTATAAGCCGCGGGGGCGTAGAAGGTGAAGGTCCCAGCGATGGGGGCCACGGATTCTTCCTCCGTGCTAGCGGGCAGCAAGTTGCTGACCGCTTCGGACTCCTTCGAATCGTCCTCCCCCGGGTTGCGGGGGGAGCAGGCGGCAAGCGCCAAGAAGCCTAAAGCAAGAGCGCAGGCGGCCATTTTTTTGTTAATCATGCATTTCTCCTTTCCGGGCCGGGAGGTAAGGGCTTACATCCGTCTTTGTTCAAAACGAACCAACGACGGCTATGCGCGTCCAAACCTTTTTAACGGCTCGTGATCAACATGACAGTATTGTAGTCAAATCGAAATGGCATGTAAAGTTTCGATGTAACCTCTTACATCGGACCGGAAAAAGAGAAAAAGCGGCGATGGCGCCGGAGCTTCCAAGGCCGCTTGGCTTTTTGTGCCTGTTCCGAAAATTTAGTTCGCGCGCCGCCCAATCAGGGTTTGGTATGGCGCCACCGGGGTGGCTGAGCTGAAGGCTACCCCGCTGCCGAGGGTGTCTAGATAGGGCTCAAACCCCTCGAAATCGACCTTTTCCGGCGTCGAGCTGACGCCGTTGACGTGGCAGACCCGATAGGTGTTGCCTTCTTCATCCTGGAGGTCGTAGATGATCTCGTTTTTGTTGGTGGAGTCTCCCTTTATCTCCAAATCGGAGGCCGCTTTGCCCTCTAGGCGCAAACCCGGGAACGAGGTTTTGAAGGCGATGAGGGATTTGTAGGCTTCGACCATGTCGGCGTTTTTTAGGGCCAGGGAATAGTCGAGCGCATTCATCGCGTAATAGTCGCGGCCATCGTTTTGCCCGCCGTAGGAATTGTGCTCCCCGCCTTTGCTGCGCAGGAACTCCTCCCCTTCCTGGAAGAAAGCGATGCCTTGGCTGGTGAAGGTGATGGCGTTTGCTAAGACGTTCATCCGCTTGAGCTCCTCTTCGGTATAGGAGATCTTTTTGCTGGCCTTCTCCACTTCTTTGAAGCGGTCGACGAGGGTGTAGTTATCGTGGCAGGTCACGTAGTTTACGGTGCGGTTGCTGTCCTCGATGCGCGCGTTGCCCCCGATCCCGGTGCCGCGGATGCCTTCCCTCACCGACAGCACATCCCCATAGACGGTGAGGGTCGCCGGGTCTTTGGCGGTCACGAAGCCCACCTCCCCGACTCCTTTCATCCCACCTTTGATCATGCCATCGCGGAAGGCGTCGTTGAAGGCCCCGTAAACCGGGGCGCCTTCTTCCTCCATGTGATGCGAGATGCCTTCTTGGGTGGCTAAAGGGGCGCTGGTTGAGGTGCTCATTTTCCAGGGCTCCCCATATACGGCGATGCTGGGATTGATCTGCCGGAGGGTTTCGGTGGCTTCGTCCATGCTGGCGAGGGTCTGCAGGCCCATTAAGTCGAAGCGGAAGCCTCCGAGTTTGTATTCCTTCGCCCAGAAGGCGACGCTGTTGGCGATGAAATGGGAGAACATGCTCCGCTCGGAGGCGGTGTCATTCCCGCATCCGGATCCGTTGGAGAGGCTCCCGTCTTCCTTGTAGCGGAAGAAATAGCCCGGGGCGAGCACATCGAAGCTGCGCCCGGAGACGGAGGCTACGTGGTTGTAGACGACGTCCATGATGAGGTTGATCCCGGCCTGGGAATAGGACTTCACCACTTCCTTGAATTCTTTGATGCGCGCGTATCCATCGTAGGGGTCGCTGCTATAGGAGCCTTCGAGGACGTTGTAGTTCAAGGGGTTGTAGCCCCAATTGAAGCTCGGGTTGGCCTCATCGTTGTCCTGGTCGAAGATCGGCTGGAGCTGGACCGCGTTGACGCCGAGGGATTTGATGTAGTCGAAGCCGGTCGGGGTCCTCGCCCCCCCTTCTTCGTAGAAGGTCCCTTCTTCGGATAGCCCCAAGTAGCGCTTCCTTTTGGCTTCGTCCCCATGCCAGGTGGGGGAGGAGGTCACGTCGGCGACGTGGGTTTCGTAGACGACCAAAGATTTGGGGTCGTAGGGATGGGGGGAGACCTGATCCCACCCTTCGGGATTGGTCTTGGAGAAGTCCACGATCATCCCGCGTTTGCCGTTGATCCCGGCGCTTTTGGCGTTCGGGTCGACGATTTCCTGCTCATTGTAGAGGGAGTTGGTGACGAGGTAGGTATAGTATTTGCCTTCTAAGTCCCCTTCTAGGGAGCAAGACCAAACGCCTTTCTCCCCTTTGCTCATCGGATGGTCCTCGTGGGCGTCGCTGCCTTTGGATGGGGAGACGGAAACGGGGGTCCCGGAGGAATAAAGGCGCAGGGTGATTTTCTTCGCGAAGGGGGACCAGACTTTGAAAAGGGTCCTATCCTTGGAATAATTCGCGCCCAGGTCATCTCCTGCGTATTCGTATTGGGCGTTGAAGGCCTTCGAATCGTAAAGAGGGGCGGCCGAAACCGCCTTCTCCAAGCTCTCCCCGCCGCTGAAAACCGCCTCTAAGGCATAGGAGGAGGCGAAGTCGAGGGAAAAGCCCTCCCCAAGGTTCCAAGACATCGACTTCATCGGCGAATTCAACCGGGATTCCTTGATCGTCTCCCCGTTCTTTTTAAGGCGAAGGAGCGAAAATTCGGAAGAGGCGGAGACGTATACGGAGGTCAAAGAGTCGAACTCCAGCTTGGCGAAGGAAAGCTTGGAGGGCTCGCTGTAATAGATTTCGTTGTCCTGGTATTTGAGCCAGATCGGGGCGTTGCCGGAGGAATCCAAAGCTGCGAGCGAGAAATCCGCGGTCAGATCGGGGGTCTGATAGCTCCAGCTCCCCGCGGATTTCACGATCGTCCCCATCTTGAAGGAAGCGATGTCGGAGGTGAAGGAGGAAATCGGGATGAGCGCGTAGGCCCCATAATCGTCCTGGCCGGAGAAGGCGTATTCCTTCCCCTGCCCGCCGAGCTTCCAAAGCCATAGCGCGTATCGGGAGTAATCCTTCTCCGCTTTGTAGAAATGGACGACGATGTTGTTCTCCCCATAGGGGCTGGCTTCCTTCGATGCCTCGGGCAAAGAGGAGGCTTCCCCCTCGCCGCCTTGGGCGGGAGCCCCTGAGCAAGAGGCAAGGAAAGCCAAAGCCAAACTGCAGGCAAAAACGCTGTTTTTCTTCATGGCAAGATATCTCCTAAGGGCATTGTATACGCCTCCGCCCCATTTGTCGAAACGAAAAAAGCCGCCCCGAAGGACGGCTAATCGACAATCGGCTTATTTCGCTTCGACGGGGTAAACGGAGACCTTTTTGCGGCTCTTGCCCCAGCGTTCGAATTTGACGATGCCTTCGATGGTCGCGAAGAGGGTGTCGTCTCCACCCTTCATGACGTTTTCGCCCGGATAGATCTTGGTGCCGCGCTGACGGTAGATGATCGACCCAGCGGTGACCTTCTGCCCATCGCCGACCTTGGCGCCCAGCCTGCGGCCCGCGGAATCGCGGCCGTTCTTGGTGGAGCCGACGCCTTTCTTCGAAGCGAAGAATTGAATGTCGAGGACAAATTTCAATTTCATTTTGCTTGCTTCCTTTCTGTGATGACGATGTTCTTCGGATAGGAGACCTCAACCGTCTTCAGCTGCAGAATCAAGGTTTCCAGCACGATCTGGTCGTGCTCGGAAATCCGGTTCTTCGCCTTCAGGCTGACGCTCCCCTGCTCCGGATCGATCGAATAGTCGAATTCCTCATCGATTCCCTCCAGGGCGTTCATCGCCCCGAAGGTCGCAAGGGATACCGCGCCGCAGACAACGTCCTCGCCATAAGGGGCGCTGTTGGCGTGGCCTTTGACCTCCAACGTTTGGAGATTTTGGCCGGAGTATTCGATCTTTACCTTCACCATATCGGCTTAGGCGTTGATCGCTTTCACGACCAAGCAGGTGTAAGGCTGACGATGGCCGAGCGTCTTGCGCTCATTGGCCTTGGCCTTGTACTTGTAGATGCGGAGCTTCTTGCCCAGCCCATGCTTTTCGACTTTGCAGTCGACGGAAGCGCCTTCGACCAGCGGAGACCCGACTTTGACGGTTTCCCCACCGATGAAGAGGACCTGGTCAAGCTTGACATCCTTCCCGGCTTCGACGTCGAGCTTCTCGACGTAGATCTTGTCGCCGACGGCGACTTTGATCTGCTTGCCGCCGGTCATAACGATTGCGTACATGCTTGTTTCCTCCTATTTCCGGCTTTATTAGACTCGCTAGGAAGGCGGGCTTGCGCCGCTTAAACCTTTTTTAGGCGGTTGCACCTCAAAGCCAGGAGGTTACAACGCGAGCATTTTAGACTTTTCTTTCCCTTAAGGGAAGGGCGAATTTATCCCAAAGAAGAAAGAGCCTCGTCGAGCTTAGCCGCGTCGTAGAAGCAATCGTCGGCCAAAGCATAATCCACCCCCGCCCCGGAATCGAAGCTCGTTAGGTCGGAATGGACGAGCTTCCTCGGCCCCGACATCTGCCAAAGCGAGCCGTCGGCGGCCAGGCCATAGCCGACCGCGCAGTCACCCCCGCCGCTGTTCTCGCCGATGATGGTGGCGAGCCCGTATTCTTTGGCGATGCAGGGGAAGGCGTTGGCGCAGGAGAAGGAGTATTCCGAGGTCAGGATGTAGAACTTGTATTGCCCTTGGTAGGAATCGCCGTCGGAATAATCCCCGTCGAAGTCGTTGTCGAAGTCCGCCGCTTCGCGGAAATAGGATCCGTTCATCGGGTTTTGGACGGTGATTTTGATGGGGTCGTCGCTCAAAAAGGAAAGCGCTTGGGCCAAGGCGGTCGCATACCCCCCGCCGTTGAGGGTCACGTCGAAGACGACGTTTTCGATGTTGGGGTTCTGTCGGATCTTCCGGAAGGAATTGTAGAACAGAGCGAAGGTCGAGACGCCATCGCTAGCGACGTTGTCCTTGCTTGGGGACTGGGCGGTGGAATTCAAAGCGAAGGAATCGAAGCGGATGACGGCTGTGTTGCCGCTGGATTCGTAGTTCTTCAAACCGCCTCTTTTCCGGAGCAATTCCCGGGCCCGGTTGGCTTTGCGGTAATAACGGTAATCGGAGGAATAGATCAGGGACTGCAGATCGGAATCGTAGGTCGCTGAGCGAGGGACCATGGCCCCGCGATGGAGGAAAGCCGTGTGGCCCCCGTCCCCGAAAAGCCCGGCGATGGTTTTGGCCAAGGCTTCATCGGCCACCCTCGCCGAGGCGCTGAGCAAGGAGGATTTGAGCCCCATTTTTTCGATCCGCCCGTCAAGGTCGGAGCATTTCAATTCGGCCCTTTTGCCGTAGAAAAAATCCATTTGGAAAAGGAAGGAGAAATAAAAATAGGAGCAAAAATCCTCGCCCCGATGGGTGATTTTCGAATAAGGGCCGTTATAGAAGCTCGACCCATATTCGCTGAGTCTGCCGTTTGGGAGGCTCAGCAGGGAATCCTCCATCCAGTAATAGGCCTCCCCGTTGAAGGAGAAACGCGTCGAGAAAGGGAGGAAGCCAAGGGTTTCCATATAGGCGAAAGGCACGTATTCCCTCCCTTGGTAAGTCAAAATCTCGGCCCCGTAGTCTTGGAGGGAGAAGGTGAACGCCCCGCGCGGGTAGAAAGAGGATTCCCCTTTGTTAAGACGCGACAAGGGGTCGTTGGCGGCGCCTAGGATGTCATCGGGGATCGGCAGGGAGGAAGCGGAGAAGAAAAGGTCGAAATCGGAGAAGGAAATCCGATCGAGGGCGGAAGAGAAAGAGACGCTCGCGCCGTTATCTTTGTTATAGACCTTCCCCTCTTCTTCCGCGAAGGCATCCCGCTGGAAAGCCTGGTTCCAAAACGTTGGGAAGAAAGATTTGGCGTCCACATAGGGAACGTCGAAGGCTTCGTCGAAGAAATAGGTGGTGAACGGGAAGGAAGCGGAAAGCGAGCCGAGGTAAACCGGGGTTTGCAGGATTTGATCAAGATGCCCTTCTACCGGGGGAAGGGAAGAAGGCAAGAAGCTTTCCTCCGAGGTCGAAGGCGCTTCCTCGGAGGAAGGGGAAAGGGAAGAGCTGCCCCCAAAGGAGATGCCCCCTTCTGGATGGGAGGCGCAAGAAAAAAGAACCAAGGCCCCGACGCTTAGAAATAGGCGAATCTTCCTTTCCATGCCTCACCCTCCTCAAGGCAAGAGAAAATATACGCGGCTTTTCATTTTTGGGAAGGGGTCAAAGGAGCCCATTCCCTTTGAAGGAATACACGCCGGACTGGGTGAGGATGAGGTGGTCCTTAAGCCCGGAGGAGAAATTCCTGAGGAATTCCTTCACCGCGGCGGTGAAGGATAGGTCCTCCTTCGAAGGCAAAGGAAGCCCGGAAGGGTGGCAATGGACCAAGACGACGTCCCCATCCGGGGCGTAAAGCAAAGAGGAGAAGAGGGCCTTCTTCTCCCCCATTAGGCTCTTCCCCCCGCCCCGCAGGAGCAACCGTTTCCCCTTCACCTCCCCCCTTTCGCCCAGGAAATAGGCGTAAAGGGCTTCTTGGCCGAGCTCAGAGAAATCCCTTCGGAGGGCATCTTGGAAAGGGCTCCCGCTTTCTTTCCGCCCCATCCTCCTCCCCCATTCGAAGCACGCCCCTAGGAGCGTCGACTTCGCCCTGCCGATGCCCTTTTCCCTCTCCAGCATCAAAAAAGGCGTCCCCGAAAGGGAGGCCAGCCCGCCAAAGTCGGTCAGCAGGCAGGAAGAGAGCTCCACCACGCCTTTTCCTTTGCCTCCGCTTGAGAGGATAAGGCAGAGCAATTCGCGGTCGGAAAGGGAGGATACGCCGAAGGAGAAGGCCTTCTCCCTCGGGCGGAGGGAGGGGTCAAGGTCCTTGACCCTCAAAGAAAGCTCCCCCACTCGAATTTGAATCCCTGCAATTGGGCCTTCCCCTTTTCGCTGGAGAACAGTTTATAGGCCACCACAGCCAAAATGGCCACGGTGAAGACGACCAGCACCGTCGTCAAAGTCAAAGCCTCACCTGGGTGGTGGAGGTCCAATTCCTCGGCGCTGAGCATTTTCGAATCCATTTCGATTCCTCCTTCACCTATCCCTAAAGGAGATTGGGCGAAATCGGAGCAATGAAAAGCCCGGATCGCTCCGGGCCATGGGTCAAAGCTCGCTTAGGCGGGACAGAACGGCTTCCTTTTTCTCGCGGTTGGTCTTCAGTTTCTCGCTTTCGAGGTCGATCTTCTCCTTCGGGGCTTTGGAGAGGAAGCCGGGGTTGGAGAGCATCCTCTCCCCGCGCTGGATCTCGCTCTGTAAGCGGGAAAGCTCCTCCTCCAAGGCCTTTTTGGCTTGGGCGGGGTCGATGTCCTCGCGGATCGAGAGGGTGTATTTGCCGTAGACGAAGCAATCCCCCTTCCCCGCTTCTTTGGCGAAGCTCACCTTCTTGGCGAAGAGGAAGCGCTGCAGATAGACCTCGACGCCTTTGAAAAGCGGCGAGGGGCTGAGGCAAAGGTCCAATGGGGCGTTGGGGGCCATCTTGCGGCTGGATTTGTAGCCGCGCACGTCCTTGATCATCAGCGAAAGCAGTTTTCCTTCCCTTTCCGCGGCGGGGAAGACCAAGGAACGGTCATACTCGGGATAGCTTTCGAGCATGATGGAATCCTTGTGCCCGGGGAGGGAGAGGTACATTTCCTCCGTCACGAAGGGGCAATAAGGATAGATCAGAAGGATGATCTGGCGGATGACCTTGTATAGGACCGCCTTGACCATTTCGCGTTGGCCTTCCTCCGAAAGGGAGACTTTGCTCATCTCCAAATAGAAGGAGCAGAAATCGTCGTAGACGAAATCGTAGAGGTAGCCGCTGGCGGCGCCGAACTGGTATTCCTCCATCTTGGTGGTGACCTTCTTGATGGTGCTTTGCAGGCGCGAGAGGATGAATTTGTCGAGCACGCCGAGCTTTTTCACGTCGATCGGGGTCGGGGCGTAGCCGTCTCCGAGGGTCAATTCCACGTAACGGCAGGCATTCCAGATCTTATTGAGGTAGTTCTCCGCGGATTGGAGCTTGGTTTCGGAGTAGCGCATGTCCAGGCCCGGGGTGGAGTTGGTGGTGATGAAGTAGCGCATCGCGTCGACCCCGTATTTGTCGATGATGTCCAGCGGATCGATGCCATTCCCCAGGGACTTCGACATCTTCCTGCCTTGCTCATCGCGGATCAGGCCGTGGATGACGACTTTTTTGAAGGGGGCCTTCCCAGTGAAATGCAGGGACTGGAAGTACATGCGGGAGACCCAGAAGAAGATGATGTCGTATCCGGTCACCAAAACGTCGGTGGGGAAATAGCGTTTGAAATCCGGGCTTCCCTCATCGGGCCAGCCCATGGTGGCGAAGGGCCAAAGCCCGGAGGAGAACCACGTGTCGAGGACGTCCTCGTCCTGCTTCCACTCCTTGGGATCGAGCTCTTCCTCGCAGACGCGGAGCTCGCCGGTCTTCCGGTTGGTGTAAGCCGGGATGCGATGCCCCCACCACAGCTGGCGGGAAATGCACCAATCCTCGACCTCATTCATCCAACGGAGCAAAACCTTTTCGAAACGCTTTGGCAAAAACTCGACTTTGCCATCGCTTTTTTGATTCTCCAATACTTTCTTGGCAAGCGGCTTCATCTTAACGAACCACTGTTTGGAAAGCATCGGCTCCACCACGGCCCCGCTGCGTTCGGAATGGCCGACGGAGTGGACCATCTTCTCGATTTTGACGAGCTTCCCGTTTGCTTTGATGTCCTCCACCAAAGCCTTGCGGCACTCATAGCGGTCCATGCCTTTGTATTTCCCGGCCAATTCGTTCATCCTGGCCCCCTCATCGAGGACTTTGATGAAAGGGAAGCCGTATTTCTTGGCCAGGGCGAAGTCGTTGGGGTCGTGGGCCGGGGTGCATTTCATGGCCCCGGTTCCGAAGGAGATGTCGACGTAGTCGTCGGCCATCACGGGGAGGAGGTCGCCGTTGGCGGGGTTGATGACTTTCTTGCCGAGGAAGGAGGCGTAACGTCCGTCCTTGGGGTTCACGAAGACGGCCGTGTCCCCGAACATGGTCTCCGGGCGGGTGGTCGCGACGGTCAAAGAGCCGCTCCCATCCTCCAAGTCATAGCGGAAATAGAAAAACTCGCCCTCATCGTCCCGGTGCTCGACCTCGATGTTGGACAGGGCGGTTTTCAGCTCGGGGTCCCAGTTGATGATCTTCTCGCCCTGATAGATGAGCCCTTCCCGATAGAGGGTCACGAAGACGTGGCGCACGGCCTTGGAAAGGCCTTCGTCGAGGGTGAAGCGCTCGCGTGTGTAATCGACGCTCAATCCGATTTTGGCCCACTGGGTGTGGATGGTCGCGGCGTATTCATCCTTCCATTGCCAGGCTTTCCGCAAGAACCCTTCCCTGCCGAGGTCGTAGCGGCTTATGCCCTGCTCCCGGAGCTTGGCTTCGACTTTGGCCTGGGTGGCGATGCCCGCGTGGTCCATCCCGGGGACCCAAAGCACGTCGAAACCCTTCATCCTCTTATAGCGGGCGATGATGTCGTCGGGGATCGTGTCCATGACGTGGCCCAAATGGAGCTTCCCGGTCACGTTGGGGGGCGGGATCACCAAAGAGAACGGGGTTTTCTGCATATCCCCCGCGGTGAAATAGCCTTTCTCCACCCATTTCCGATATTTGCCTTCTTCGACCGAGGCGTGGTCATAGTGCTTGTCGAGCATCTTTCTCTCCTTTTTGCCAAAAGAAAACCGCATCCAGATTGGGACGCGGCGCGCGGTACCACCCAATTTCCGCCTAATGGCGGCTCTTTTCCCTTGGAACGCCTAAGGGCGAGGCGGCCTTCTCCTCCGCCGACTCAAGGGCTTCCCCAACCCGGTTCCACCAACCCCGGGCTCTCTATTTGGGGCTCTTCCCTCTCCCTGCGGACTCTATGAAGAACGGGCTTATTATCGCCTTCCACGGGAAGAAAGGAAAGAAAAAAGAGGCACAAGCCTCTTCTTAAAGGGAATCGGAGATGCGCTTGCGGATGGCATCCAGCCGGCTTGGGCTTAGGTCGCTAGGCAAAGCGCCGACCAGGCCTAGCCTCCCCGCGCGGAGCATGGCCTCGTGGCGTTCGGACTGGTTCATCTTATCCATCTTCGTCAATACCCCGATGACGGGGACCCCCGTGGATAGGAGGTAGGAAAGGAAGGCTTTGTCTTCCTGCCCCGGCTCCCTCCTTAAATCGGAAAGGAGGACGATGGCCTTCAGGCTTTTGTCCTTGACGTAATCCTCCATCATCTTCGAAAACTGGATGGTGGTCAGATTCGCGTAGCTGGTCTTGCCATACCCCGGGGAATCGACCAAATAAAAGGCGGAATCCACCAGGAAATAATTCAGCAGCTTGGTCTTCCCCGCCTTTTTGGAGGAGAAGGCCAATTTGCTGGAGCAAAGCGCGTTGATCAAAGAGCTTTTCCCCACGTTGCTCCTCCCCACGAACAAAACGTGGGGAAGGCCGTCTTTGGGCGCCTGCTTCAAAGAAGGGGCGCTGAGGACGTAATGGGCGTTGTGGAAATTGAGCTTCATGCCTCTTCCTTGGCCAAAGCGCGGGCCAAGGCATCGTCGACGCAGGACATCAACGTGATTTTGAGGCCCTCTTTGACTTCCTTGGGGAGCTCATCGACGTCCTTTTGGTTGTCTTTGGGGACCAGGATCTCCTTGATGCCGCAACGCATGGCGGCCAAGGACTTCTCCCTAAGCCCGCCGATGGGCAAGGCTTTTCCGCGGAGGGTCACTTCGCCCGTCATGGCGACGTCGTTTTTGACCGGGGTGTGGGTAAGGGCGGAGATGATGGCGGTCGTAATGGCCACGCCGGCGCTGGGACCGTCTTTGGGGACGGCCCCTTCGGGGAAGTGGACGTGGATGTCGTTCTTTTGGAAGACATCGTCCGCGATTCCGTATTTTTTGGCGTTGGCGCGCACATAGTCGAGGGCGATCTGGCAGGATTCCTTCATCACGTCCCCGAGCTTCCCGGTGAGGAGCAGCCCCCCTTTGCCGGGGAAGTAGGTGACTTCAATCGGCAGGATGTCCCCGCCGGCTTCGGTGTAGGCCAAACCGGTGACCACGCCGATCTGGTTCTCCTTTTCTTTCTTGCTGCCCTCGAAAACCTCTGCGCCGAGGAACTTTTTGACTTTCTCCGCGTCGATGGTTATCGGCTTTGGCGTGTCCGGGTGGTCCAAAAGCTCCACCACGGCTTTGCGGCAGCAGGAAGCCACCAAGCGCTCCAATTGACGGACGCCGGCTTCCATCGAGTAATGCTCGATGAGCTCCTTGACCGCGCTTTCCTGGAAGTCGATGTCCCCTTCTTTGAGCCCGTTCGCCTTCCTTTGCTTCGGGATCAGGAACCCATCGGCGATCTTGATCTTCTCGAGTTCCGTGTAGCTTGGGACCTCGATCAGCTCAAGGCGGTCCAAAAGCGGAGCCGGGATCGCGTCTAGGTTGTTGGCCGTGCAGATGAAGAGGACGTTGGAGAGGTCATAAGGCTCCTCCAGATAGTTGTCGTTGAAGGCGAAGTTCTGCTCCGGATCGAGCACCTCCAGCATCGCCGAGGAGGGATCCCCTCGATAGTTGGAGCCGCCGATTTTGTCGATTTCGTCGAGCAAAAACACGGGATTGATCGTCCCGGCTTTGGTCATGCCCTGGATGATTCTGCCCGGCATGGACCCGACGTAGGTCCTCCGATGCCCGCGGATTTCCGCCTCATCGGAGATCCCGCCCAAGCTGGCTTTGAAGAATTTCCTCCCCAAAGCGCGGGCGATGGACTTCCCGAGCGAGGTCTTCCCGCATCCCGGGGGCCCGTAGAAGCAAAGGATCGGGGCTTTGAGGTTGCCCGTCATCTTCTTCACCGCGAGGTATTCGATGATGCGCTTCTTGACCTTCTCCAAGCCGAAATGATCCTCATCGAGGACCTTCCGGACGTTGTTCAAATCCTCATTGTCCTCACTTTTCTGATACCAAGGGACGTTCATGAGGGTTTCGATGTAGCTCATGATGAGGGAGGCTTCCAGCGAAGACTCCGGCATCATCTCATAACGGTGAAGCTCCTGGTTGACGCGGGCTTTGACGTTCTCCGGATAGGGGTTTTTCTCCAACTTCTCCTTGATGGAGTCTTCATCTTCGGGGGAAGAGGTTTCGCCCAGCTCCTCCTTGATGGCCTTCATCTTCTCCCGGAGATAGTAATCCTTTTGGGATTTCTCCGTGGAGACGCGGACTTTCTCGTTGATCTTCCCGTCGATCTCGGCGAGTTGGCGGAGGGAAGAAAGGAAATCCAAAAGGATCTGCAGCCTCTTGCTGACGGAGGTCTCTTCCAAGATGGCTTGCTTCTGCTCGGTGGAAAGGGGGAGGTAGCCGGCGATGGTGTCGGGAAGCTCATCGGCGGATACGCCTTTCCCAAGCTGGTTGATGGCGCTCCGCGGGATCCCGCGGCTGAGCTTTGGGGTCGAGGAAAGGGCGGAGAAAAGCTGTTTGATGAGCTCTGCCTCCTCCTGCTTATCCCCGAAGGCAGGATCGAGCAAAATCCCCTCCGCGGAAGGTTTCTCGCCCAAGGCGAATTTGAGGAATTTCACCCTTTGGCTCCCCACCACGCGGAGGCGGATGGCGGAGCCATTCTGCGCGTAGGAGACGATGCGGCAGAGGGTGCCGACTTTATAGAGATCCTCCTCTTTGGGATCGTCGAGGTCCGGGGATTTCTGGGCGACGATGAAAAGGAGCGAATTGGTCATTTCCTTCGCATCCTTCACCGCCTGCACCGAGAAAGGCCGGGCGGCCTCGATCTCCTCGGTCATATTCGGAAAGACGACCAAGCCGCGGGTGATGAGCAGCGGCAAGGTCAGATTGTTGTTTGTGTTTTCGGGACTGACGTTCTGGTTCATAAGGTCCTTTCTAGCAATCTCTGTTCAAGAGTGCCAAACGCATTATAGGCTGGATGTTGGCACTGTCAAGGAAGGTTTGCCAAACCTCCCCCAGGCAAAGAAAGGCCCGCTTTCTCAAGCGGGCCATCTTTTTCAGAAGATCACTTCTCCTCCGCTTTCTTGGCGGGGGCTTTCTTCGCGGCGGGTTTCTTGGCGGGGGCCTTCTTGGGGGAGGCCTCTTTTTTCGCCGGTGCTTTCTTTTCTTCCTTGGCCTCGG